>NZ_WSPD01000010.1:0-190243 GCF_026319105.1 Enterobacter sp. HSTU-ASh6
ATCATATAGTTATAGCGTTGTCACGAAGCGGTAACGTTACAGGATATATTGTACAAAAAGTTCTGGCGCTGGTAAGTTGTACAGCAGAGAAAAAAATCACATTAACTGCTGTAAATGATTGAGATGTAAATTATTTGTCGGGCAATTAATGTGCTATAAATGAAAATTACCCACGTCTTTCGTGGCCAAAACCCTAACCCCAGGAATAGCATGCTCACAACCATCATTTACCGCAGTCATATCTGCGAGGACGTTCCAGTGAAAGCGCTGGAAGCCATGGTCGCTGCTGCAAATCGTAAAAACCGGCAATCCAATGTCACGGGGATCCTGCTGTTTAACGGCACTCATTTTTTTCAACTGCTTGAAGGGCCGGTGGAGCAGGTAACTTCCATCTATGAGCAGATCTGTAACGACCCGCGTCACCATAACGTAGTGGAGTTAATGCGCGATCACGGTCCAGTCCGGCGTTTTGGTAACGTGGGCATGGAGCTGTTTGATTTACGCCAGTACGACAGGGATGAGGTGCTGCAGCAGGTGCTCAACAGGGGAACGACCCGTTACCAGCTGACGTATAACGACCGCCCTCTGCAGTTTTTCCGTACCTTTATCGAAGCGACTGAAAAATCGAACTACTTTGAACTGCCGCCTGCGGATTCATGGGATTTTGTCACCGAAGAAACACCTTTGTCCGCGCAACCTGAAGTGGTCGCGAAAGGGGCGGATTGCAGCTTCGCCTTCCAGCCGATAGTCGATCCGTTTATGCAGCAGGTCGTCTCCTGGGAGGCGCTTCTCCGCACCCCGGACGGCGGCGCACCTGGGGTCTATTTCGCCAACCGGCCGCGTGACGAAGTGTATATCTCGGATTTGCAAAGCAAACAGGTCGCGCTTTCCATGGCCAGCGCGCTGGGATTACAGGGCCAGACGTTATCCCTCAACCTGCTGCCCATGACGCTGGTTAACATTCCCAACGCCGTGGATTTCCTGCTTACCGCGATTGAAGCCAATGGCTTTGTGCCCGAGCAAATTGTCGTGGAGTTTACCGAAAGCGAAGCCATTTCCCGTTTTGATGAGTTTACGGATTCGGTCAGGCAGTTGAAAAGCGCGGGGATCAGCGTGACGATCGATCACTTTGGTGCTGGTTTTGCCGGGCTGCAGCTGCTGGCTCAGTTTCAGCCGGACAGAATTAAGATTAATCGCGATCTGGTTGCGAACGTGCACAAAAGTGGCCCCCGACAGGCCATTATTCAGGCGATCATTAAATGCTGTGCCTCGCTTGAAATTCAGTTCTGCGCGGTAGGCGTAGAGAAGGCGGAAGAGTGGATGTGGCTGGAGTCTGCGGGCATTTCCCAGTTCCAGGGGCACCTTTTTGCCAGCCCCCGGCATGGCGGAATACCGGCGATTGCGTGGCCGGAGAAGAGATTCGAAATCTGATAAGGTTGTACACATTTCGACGGACTTAACTGTACGACAGGCACATTTTATACAACAATGTATTAACAGGTGAGGGGCAACGTCGCCCGTTCACCTGAGCAAAATGTGGCCTTAATTATACAAATGGTTTGTACAATCTGATAAGGTTGGTGTAGTTAGGTATGGAAGTTCTGAGCGTGAGGGAGTTAATGGCCTATTACAGTATCGGCGAAGTGGCCGAACGATGCGGTATCAACCCCGTTACGCTGCGTGCCTGGCAGCGCCGTTATGGATTGTTGAAGCCGCAGCGCAGCGAAGGGGGTCATCGTCAGTTTGACGATGAAGATATCCTGCGTATTGAAGAGATCAAACGCCTGATGAAGAGCGGCGTTTCGGTCGGCAAAGTCAAAGCCTTGCTGGAAAACAAAGAAGTGTTGACGCAGGGCAACTGGCTCACCTTTCAGGAAGAGATGATGACCGTACTGCGTTACGCCAGTCCGGCAAAACTGCGCGCCAAAGTCGGTGAGTTTCGTCGCGATCACCCGATGGATGCGCTGATTGACAATATTCTCTCTCCCGTCCGCCAGCGGATGAACCAGGATCAAAACACGGTGCGCCACATGGCGAGCCTGTTTGATGGTGTACTGATTGAATTCGCGATTGCAAGCCTGGCGGAGTCCCGCAAGAAAGCCGGTAAAGACGCGCTCCTGATTGGCTGGGAATGCGATGATCGCACCCATTTGTGGCTCGAAGCCGCGCGCCTATCGCAGAAGGGCTGGCACATTGACGTTCTGGCGGAACCGATTGATTCACCGCGTCCTGAACTGTTTCCCGGGCAAAAAATCTTCGTCTGGACGGGTAAATCCCCAACCCCTCGCCAGCAGGAGCAGCTCGATCACTGGCGTGAGCAGGGATTTGCGGTTTCATTTCATCAGTCATAGTCAGAGGCCTTAAGGGCCTTTTTCTGAATAAACCTCATTAACCCCCCGAACCGTATAAGTCAACTTGTACGACGCTCATTCCATGCATCTGAAAACTGAATATTACCGTCAAGAATTCTCCAGGTGATTTTTTCATATTGAATGCTGACACTTTCAATGTGATTCATTGTATCGTTCCCCGCCAGCTTAAAATTCTAGAAAACAGCACTTTTAATCCCACGTAGAATAAATGGTTAATATAATAATTCTATTCTTACTTACTTAAAGGAACTAAGAATGAGTTGGAATAAAGAAGCTGCAGTTTCGTATCTCCGTTCACACGCTCTGGGGCGATCTCAAAATGTAACCCCCCTTTAAAATTTACAGGATGCATTGATGAAAAGGATATTTCTTTCATTCGTTATGTTGCTGGTGGGATGTAGTTCGACTGCCAGTGATGATCAGGATGCGAAAGACGCTACCGAGTCATTTTATAAATCCTATCTTTCCGCATTCGGTAGTGATGATGCCAGGCCTTATCCTGCCGATGAACTGCGTAAATATGTTTCTGCTGATACGATTGCCCGGATTGATGCCATTCAGGAAATCTATGAACAAGAGTTAATAGAGTCTGACTATTTTACGTATACTCAGGATTATTCTCGCGAATGGATACCTGCGTTACGAGTGGAGAACGCAAGGCCATTTTTAAACGGTGAAGTAGTGCAGGTCATTGAGGGAGCTGGTGGAGGTAGAACCCTACACCTTGAAGTATTTCTGTGTCGTGAAGATGATGCATGGAAAATCTACCGCGTTCGTGACATAACGAATAATCACGAGCACCCAATATTTAATGCCGGAGCATTAACCCAGGCGAAAGCTGCAGCAGAAAGTGGGCTTTAAGCTGTAAAACACTCTTCCAGCCACGGTGCATGCCGGGGCTTTTTTCTGGTGGTATGGGCACTGCAATTGCCTCGTCACCCAAAAATTTCAGCAATATCCTCCATGCAGTGCCCCTCCCATTCAACCCGGGCATCGGCGGGTTTTTTATACCTTCCATTCAAGCTTCCCGTGCCGCTGTAAGCCCTGAGAAAAATGGAATTTCTGAGCAACAGGCATTTTTCCCGGATACGCGAGATCGAGAAGATGAATAGCGTTACGAGAAAATTGCCTGTTTTCACAGAAGTCAGAAAAGCTATCTCAAAAATAGGTATTTCCGATGCATATTTTACTTTTCTCCTCTCTGTCATCACTGCTGCAACAAAATGCATTATTAATCAATGCATTGAACAAATAAATCCATCCTGCCTGCATCCTGCCACAGGGTCTATGCTTAATAAAAGTAGGCAAAAAGGGCGGTATAGCCGAATGCCCCTGCTGACAGAGGGTTGAAGTGATAATCGTTATCACTAACATGGTGTTATGCCCTGATGGCTTATCAGATGAGGTGGACCTATGGAACTGCATTCAGAAACCTTTAATCCTGCCGATTTTAGCTGGCGCGGTTTAACGCTGACGCCCGCGGCGGCGGCACATATTCACGAGCTGGTGGCGAAAAAGCCCGAGATCCTCGGTGTGCGTCTTGGGGTCAAACAGACCGGTTGCGCAGGCTTCGGTTACGTTCTCGACACCGTCACCGAGCCCGAGAAAGATGACCTGGTGTTTGAGACGGACGGTGCAAAATTATTCGTCGCACTGCAGGCCATGCCGTTTATCGACGGTACCGAAGTGGACTACGTCCGCGAAGGCTTAAACCAGTTATTCAAATTCCATAACCCGAAAGCCCAGAACGAATGCGGCTGCGGCGAAAGTTTTGGGGTATAGGCGGTACTATGTCTCGTAATACTGAAGCAACGAGTGAAGTAAAGACCTGGAGCGGTGGACACCTCAACTATAAAGAGGGGTTCTTCACCCAGCTGCAGACGGATGAACTGGCGAAAGGCATTAACGAAGATGTCGTTCGGGCGATCTCGGCAAAACGTAACGAGCCCGAGTGGATGCTGGAATTTCGCCTGAGCGCTTACCGCGCCTGGCTGGAGATGGAAGAGCCGCACTGGCTGAAAGCCCATTATGACAAGCTGAACTATCAGGACTACAGCTACTACTCTGCACCCTCCTGCGGCAGCTGTGATGACACCTGCGCCTCGCAGCCCGGCGCGGTGCAGCAGACCGGCGCGGAAAACAGCTTCCTCAGCAAAGAGGTGGAAGAAGCCTTTAACCAGCTGGGCGTGCCGGTTCGCGAGGGGAAAGAGGTGGCGGTGGACGCTATCTTTGACTCCGTCTCGGTGGCCACCACCTACCGCGACAAGCTGGCCGAGCAGGGGATTATCTTTTGCTCCTTCGGCGAAGCGATTCACGATCATCCGGAACTGGTGAAAAAGTACATCGGGACCGTGGTGCCCTCTAACGACAACTTCTTCGCGGCGCTCAATGCGGCGGTGGCCTCTGACGGCACCTTTATTTACGTGCCGAAAGGGGTACGTTGCCCGATGGAGCTCTCGACCTATTTCCGAATCAATGCGGAAAAAACCGGTCAGTTCGAACGCACGATTCTGGTGGCCGACGAGGGTAGCTACGTCAGTTACATCGAAGGGTGCTCCGCCCCGGTCCGCGACAGCTATCAGCTGCATGCGGCGGTGGTAGAAGTCATCATCCATAAAGATGCCGAGGTGAAATACTCCACGGTGCAAAACTGGTTCCCGGGCGACGGCAATACCGGCGGTATTCTGAACTTCGTCACCAAGCGTGCGCTGTGCGAAGGTGAAAACAGCAAGATGTCGTGGACCCAGTCGGAAACCGGGTCTGCCATCACCTGGAAGTACCCGAGCTGCATCCTGCGCGGCGATAACTCCATCGGTGAGTTTTACTCGGTGGCGCTCACCAGCGGGCATCAGCAGGCCGATACCGGCACCAAGATGATCCACATTGGTAAAAACACCAAATCGACCATTATCTCGAAAGGTATCTCCGCCGGGCACAGCCAGAACAGCTATCGCGGGCTGGTGAAGATCATGCCGACGGCGACCAATGCGCGAAACTTTACCCAGTGTGACTCGATGCTGATTGGCGCAGACTGCGGCGCGCACACCTTCCCGTACGTCGAGTGTCGCAACAACACCGCCCAGCTGGAGCATGAGGCGACGACGTCACGCATTGGCGAAGATCAGCTCTTCTACTGCCTGCAGCGCGGGATCAGCGAAGAGGATGCCATCTCGATGATCGTCAACGGCTTCTGTAAGGACGTGTTCTCTGAACTGCCGCTGGAATTTGCCGTTGAAGCCCAGAAACTCCTCGCCATTAGTCTTGAACACAGCGTCGGTTAAGGAAAGCACATGTTAAGCATTAAAGATTTACAGGTTAGCGTGGAAGACAAAACCATCCTGCGTGGCCTCAATTTTGACGTCAAACCGGGTGAAGTTCACGCCATTATGGGGCCGAACGGCTCCGGGAAAAGTACGCTTTCGGCGACGCTGGCCGGGCGTGAAGATTACGAAGTCACCCGCGGCTCGGTCGAATTTAATGGCAAAGATCTGCTGGAGATGTCGCCGGAAGATCGTGCGGGAGAGGGCATCTTTATGGCCTTCCAGTATCCGGTTGAGATCCCGGGCGTCAGCAACCAGTTCTTCCTGCAGACGGCACTGAACGCGGTGCGCAAGTATCGTGGCCAGGAGGCTCTGGATCGCTTCGATTTCCAGGATCTGATGGAAGAGAAGATCAAGCTGCTCAAAATGCCGGAAGATTTATTGACCCGCTCAGTCAACGTCGGCTTCTCGGGCGGCGAGAAAAAGCGTAACGATATTCTGCAGATGGCGGTTCTGGAGCCCGAGCTGTGCATTCTCGATGAGACCGACTCCGGTCTGGATATCGACGCCCTGAAGATTGTCGCCGATGGCGTTAACGCGCTGCGCGACGGCAAGCGTTCGTTCATTATTGTCACCCACTACCAGCGCATTCTGGATTACATCAAGCCGGATTACGTCCACGTGCTTTATCAGGGACGTATTGTGAAATCCGGTGATTTCACGCTGGTTAAACAACTGGAGGAGCAGGGGTATGGCTGGCTTACCGAACAGCAGTAATGCGCTCCAGCAGTGGCACCGGCTGTTTGAAGCCCAGGGGGGGACACGTTCTGAGCAGGCGCAGCAGCATCTGCAGCAGATGCTGCGCCTCGGACTGCCGACGCGTAAGCATGAGAACTGGAAATACACCCCGCTTGATGGCCTGTTGAACGGCGAATTTGTTTCGCGGCTGGCGGACATCAGCCCGGCCCAGCGTGATGCGCTGGCACTGAACGTTGATGCCCTGCGGCTGGTGTTTGTTGACGGGCAGTTCCGTCCTGAGCTGAGCGACAGCGCTGAAGAGAGCGGTTATACGATTACCCTCAATGATGAACGCCAGAGCCTGGCGGCTCCCGTGCAGCCGGAGGTGTTTCTGCATCTTACCGAGAGCCTGGCGCAGAGCGTGACGCATATCCACGTTAAGCGTAACCAGCGCCCGGCAAAACCGCTGTTACTGCTGCATATCACCCAGGGGCTCGACGGTGACGAAATCAATACCGCGCACTATCGCCATCATCTTGAACTGGCGGAGGGGGCCGAGGCCACGGTAATCGAACATTACGTCAGCCTTAACGAGGTCAGGCACTTTACCGGATCGCGTCTGACGATGAACGTCGCCGCTAATGCACGACTTCACCACATCAAGCTGGCGTTTGAGAATGGGCAGAGTCACCACTTTGCCCATAACGATATTGTGCTGGCTCAGGATGCCGCAGCTTTCAGCCACAGCTTTCTGCTCGGCGGGGCGGTGCTGCGCCACAACACCAGCACCCAGCTTAACGGTGAAAACACCACGCTGCGCATCAACAGCCTGGCGATGCCGGTTAAATCAGAAGTGTGCGATACGCGCACCTGGCTTGAGCACAACAAGGGCTACTGCAACAGCCGCCAGCTGCACAAAACCATCGTCAGTGACAAAGGGCGCGCGGTGTTTAACGGCCTGATTAACGTGGCGCAGCACGCCATTAAAACCGACGGGCAGATGACCAATAACAACCTGCTCCTGGGCCGCCTGGCGGAGGTGGACACCAAACCGCAGCTGGAGATCTATGCCGACGACGTGAAATGCAGCCATGGCGCCACGGTCGGAAGGATCGATGACGAGCAGATGTTCTACCTGCGTTCCCGCGGTATTGACCAGCAGGCGGCGCAGAAGATGATTATCTATGCGTTTGCCGCCGAACTGACGGAAGCGCTGCACGATGGTCAGTTAAAACAGCAGGTGCTGGACCGTATTGGCCTGCGTCTGCCTGGAGGCGAAGCATGAGTTTTCCCGTCGAGAAAGTCCGGGCTGATTTCCCGGTTTTGACCCGTGAAGTCAACGGGCTGCCGCTGGCCTATCTGGACAGCGCCGCCAGCGCGCAGAAGCCGAATCAGGTGGTGGATGCGGAGGCGGAGTTCTATCGCCACGGTTACGCTGCCGTACATCGGGGGATCCATACCCTGAGCGCGGAAGCCACCCAGCGCATGGAGAACGTGCGCACGCAGGTGGCCGCCTTTCTCAATGCCCGCTCGCCCGAAGAGCTGGTGTTTGTGCGCGGCACAACCGAGGGGATTAACCTTGTCGCCAACAGCTGGGGCAACGCCCAGGTGCGCGCAGGGGATAACATCATCATTACCCAGATGGAGCACCACGCGAATATCGTGCCATGGCAGATGCTCTGCGAGCGAGTTGGGGCGCAGCTGCGGGTGATCCCGCTCAATGTTGACGGGACGCTGCAGCTTGAGCTGCTTGACGGTCTGCTGGATGACCGCACGCGGCTGGTGGCGGTCACCCAGGTTTCTAACGTGCTGGGGACCGAAAACCCGGTCGCAGAGATCGTCGATAAAGCCCATCAGGCAGGGGCGAAGGTGCTGATTGATGGCGCCCAGGCGGTGATGCACCACGCGGTTGACGTCCAGGCGCTGGACTGCGATTTCTACGTGTTCTCCGGCCACAAGCTCTACGGCCCGACCGGGATTGGCGTGCTGTATGTTAAAGAAGACATCCTGCAGGCGATGCCGCCGTGGGAAGGGGGCGGGTCAATGATCGCCACCGTTAGCCTGACGGAAGGCACCACCTACGCCCGTGCGCCGTGGCGTTTTGAGGCGGGTACGCCCAACACCGGGGGCATTATTGGGCTGGGGGCGGCGGTTACTTACGTTTCGGCGATCGGCCTTGAGGCCATTCAGGAGTATGAACAGCTGCTGATGCACTATGCGCTTGCGGAACTTGCCAGCGTACCGGATCTGACCCTTTACGGCCCGGCTGACCGGCAGGGGGTGATCGCGTTCAATCTCGGGAAACACCATGCCTATGACGTGGGCAGTTTCCTCGATAATTACGGCGTAGCGGTCCGTACCGGGCACCATTGCGCCATGCCGCTGATGGCGTTTTACCAGGTCCCGGCAATGTGCCGCGCATCGCTGGTGATGTACAACACAACGGAAGAGGTCGACAGGCTGGTGGCGGGGCTAAAACGCATCCATCAGCTGCTGGGCTAACAAAGAGGCGAAAGATGGCAGATCTGCCGGACAAAGATAAATTACTGCGTAACTTCTCGCGTTGCGCAAACTGGGAAGAGAAGTATCTCTACATCATTGAGCTGGGGCAGCGTTTACCGCCGCTCAGCGAAGAGGCGCATTGCCCGGAGAACAGTATTCAGGGCTGTCAGAGCCAGGTATGGATTGTGATGGCGCAGTCGGATGACGGCACTATCGAACTGCGCGGCGACAGCGATGCTGCCATTGTTAAAGGGCTTATTGCGGTCGTTTTCATTCTTTATCACCAGATGTCGGCTCAGGATATTGTCGCGTTCGATGTCCGTCCGTGGTTTGAAAAAATGGCCCTGACCCAACACCTCACCCCGTCCCGTGCTCAGGGACTGGAAGCGATGATTCGCGCCATCCGCGCCAAAGCTGCAATCCTTAGCTAGACTTACAGAACAGCATTCATTCTGTTTCGCGAGGTGGTTCCCGCCTCGCTGGTTTTTCAGCTTTCTGGCATCCTGCCAGTGAATAAGGAATCTCAGCATGAAGCGCGCGTCTCTCATAACTCTATTACTTATCAGTTCGCTCGGTGCCCTTCATTCGGCCCGCGCGACGGACTATCCATTGCCGCCCGCAGGCAGCCGCCTGATTGGGCAAAATCAAACCTACACGATACAGGAAGGGGATAATAAACTGCAGACCATCGCCCGCCGGTTTAATACTGCAGCGCAGGTGCTGCTGGAAACGAACAATACTATTGCGCCGGTCAACCCTGCGCCGGGCACCGTCATCACCATTCCGTCGCAGATGCTGCTGCCGGACACGCCGCGCGAGGGGATTGTGGTGAACCTTGCCGAGCTTCGCCTGTATTACTTCCCGCCGGGGGAAAATATTGTTCAGGTCTTCCCGCTCGGTATTGGGCAGCTGGGGCTGGAAACCCCGGTCACCACTACGCGGGTGAGTCAGAAAATCCCTAACCCCACCTGGACACCCACGCCGGGGATCAGAGCCCGCTCGCTGGAGCAGGGCATTAAATTGCCTCCTGTGGTCCCTGCCGGGCCAAATAACCCCCTGGGGCGCTACGCACTGCGTTTAGGCGTGGGTAATGGGGAATATCTCATTCACGGCACCAGCGCGCCGGACAGCGTCGGCCTGCGGGTCAGTTCCGGCTGTATGCGGATGAATGCTCCGGACATTAAAGCCCTGTTCGAACAGGTGCGGGTGGGCACGCGGGTACAGATTATCAATGAACCCGTGAAGTTCTCCGTTGAGCCAGATGGTAAACGCTATATTGAAGTTCACCGTCCGCTGGCGCAGGTGGAGGGGGAAAACCCGCAGGTCTCGCCAATTAGCCATTCCGCCGACTTTGCAACCTTTGTGTCTCAGGCGGGAAGTGATAAAGCGCTCATTGATAAAGCCCTGTCACGTCGTGCCGGGATCCCGGTTGTGGTCTCCGCTGGTAGCGGCCCGTCTGCCAGTAATAACGTGTTGTCGGTACAGAACAGTCGTGTGTCTGCTGCGGTTGCTGAAGATGAAGGGGAGAAGGTGACGCAGTAGTGGTTTGACGCAGGCAAAAAAAATGGCGCACAATGTGCGCCATTTTATTAACAGGTACTATTACTTACGGTATTTAGTAGCCTGGTTGTCCAGACGCTGGTTAGCGCGAGCTGCGTCGTCTTTAGCAGCCTGAACGTCGGAACGCATTGCGTTCACGTCGTTGCTCAGCTGGTCAACTTTAGCGTTCAGAGTCTGAACGTCAGAAGACAGCTGATCGATTTTAGCGTTGCTGGAGCAACCAGCCAGCAGAGTAGAACCCAGGATTACCGCGCCCAGTACCAGTTTAGTACGATTCATTATTAATACCCTCTAGATTGAGTTAATCTCCATGTAGCGTTACAAGTATTACACAAACTTTTTTGGGTTGAGAATATTTTTTTGATGGGAATACACCTATTTTTGATCGTTCGCTCAAAGAAGCACCGAATCAGCCCTTTTCGGGCAAAAATCTAAGGAAAAAAAGGCATTTATCATCGGATTCATCTTAGATATTTCGCAATTAAATAGAAAAACCCGATTTGCAATTTGAATGAGTTTGGCTAATGCCGGGAATAAAAAAAGCGCCCAATGGGCGCTTTTTATCCAAATTAATTCGTTCGGGAATTATTACAGCACGTGAACAGATGCGGTATTGGTGGTTCCGCTTGGTACCAGGGCACCAGAAACCATTACCACAACGTCGCCTTTCTGAGCCAGACCACTTTCCAGAGCCAGTGCTTTACCCTGAATGTAGAAATCGTCAGTAGAGGCGATCTCTTTAACCAGGTGCGCAACTACGCCTTTGCTCAGCACCAGCTGACGAGCGGTGGTTTCGTTGGTGGTCAGGGCCAGGATGGTCGCATCCGGGAAGTATTTACGCACGGCGCGCGCAGATTTACCGCCCTGGGTCGCGACCACGATCAGTGGCGCTTCCAGTTTCTCAGCGGTTTCTACCGCACCGCGGCATACTGCTTCGGTGATACGCAGTTTGCGGCTGTCGTTGTTAAAGTCGAGACGGCTGGTCATCACGCGGTCAGTACGTTCGCAGATGGTCGCCATGATGCCGACCGCTTCCAGCGGGTATTTCCCTTTCGCGGATTCACCGGACAGCATCACCGCATCGGTACCGTCGAGGATGGCGTTTGCCACGTCGCCTGCTTCAGCGCGGGTTGGGCGTGGGTTTTTGATCATAGAGTCCAGCATTTGCGTTGCGGTGATAACCACTTTACGCGCGCGAACACACTTCTCGATCATCATCTTCTGCGCGAAGATCACTTCTTCAACCGGGATTTCAACGCCCAGGTCGCCACGTGCAACCATGATGCCGTCAGACGCTTCGAGGATTTCGTCGAAGTTGTTCAGGCCTTCCTGGTTTTCAATTTTGGAGATGATCTGGATCTTCTCGCCGCCGTGCGCTTTCAGGTGCTCACGGATTTCAACCACGTCGGAACGTTTACGGATGAAGGAGGCGGCAACGAAGTCAACGCCTTGCTCGCAGCCGAAGATCAGGTCCTGCTTGTCTTTTTCAGCCAGCGCTGGCAGCGCGATGGAGACGCCTGGCAGGTTAACGCCTTTGTTCTCACCCAGGTCGCCGTTGTTCAGCACTTTACAGATAACTTTGTTGCCTTCGATAGCGGTGACTTCCATCCCGATCAGACCATCGTCGACCAGTACGGTGTTACCGACGGACAGGTCGCTGGTGAAGCCTTCGTAGGTCACTGCAACGATTTCGCTGTTACCGACCACAGACTTGTCAGTGGTGAAGGTGAAGGTCTGGCCCGCTTTCAGAGAGACGTCATTACCGCCTTCCAGTTTGATGGTACGGATTTCAGGACCTTTGGTATCCAGCAGGATGGCGGCTTTTTTACCGGTCTTGCTCATCACGTTGCGCAAGTTCTGGATGCGCTGGCCGTGCTCAGCGTAATCACCGTGGGAGAAGTTCAGACGCATCACGTTCATGCCGGCGTCCAGCATTTTGCTCAGCATCTCTTCAGATTCGGTTTTCGGGCCGATAGTACAAACAATTTTCGTCTTTTTCATGACAGTCTTAGTCTTTAAGTTGGGAAGGATATGGAAATCTCGCTCCGGGGGCGCACCGCCGCGGAGTCAAACCTGTGTTGCAAAAGAGTATATGACACGCACTAAGGATAGGAGACATCAAATGAGCGTGCAGAAGAAAGTGTGCCTGAGTGACAGCCCAATGAAGGAGAGGAGAAGTTGTACGTTGTTTTTTGTATTCCAAGCGCTGAAACCATTCACCAGGGACCAGGCGCGCATTATACGCTGATTTTAAGATAAAAGGAAAATGGAAACGGTGTTTCAGAAATAATCTGTGCAGTTTCACATAATATTGTTATCAAGGCGTTAAGCCATGATGACAACTTATGGCGGCAGGTGATTGACCTGCCGCAATTTGCTTATTTTTGCAGCGCCTGACTGAGATCGGCAATCAGGTCTTTCGGATCTTCAATCCCTACCGACAGGCGGATCAGCTGCGGCACTATGCCGTTTGCCAGCCGTTGCTCAAGGGGAATTGAAGCGTGGGTCATGCTGTAAGGCTGGCTCACCAGACTCTCCACTCCGCCGAGGCTTTCCGCGAGGGTGAACAACTTCAGGTTGCGGATAACCTCCGTTGCGCGTTGCGCATCGCCTTTTACCACCACAGAAATCATCCCACCCGGCAGGGCCATTTGCGTGCGGGCGAGGCGATACTGCGGGTGGGACTCCAGCCCTGGATAGAACACGTTTTCCACCAGAGGATGTTGCTCCAGCCATTGCGCAATCGCCAGCGCGTTGGTGCTGTGCTTTTCCACCCTCAGCGCAAGGGTGCGAATACCGCGCAGCGTCAGGAAACTGCTGAACGGATCCAGAACACCACCCACCGCGTTCTGCAGATAGCCGAGCTTGTCCGCCAGCGCCGGGTTATCACCCACTACTGCCAGCCCGGCAACGACGTCGGAGTGGCCATTAAGGTATTTGGTGGCGGAGTGCACCACGATATCGAAGCCCGACTCAAGAGGGCGATGGATCACCGGCGACGCGAAGGTGTTGTCCGCCACGCTGATGACGTTATGACGACGGGCAATCGCCGCGATGGCCGCCAGGTCCGCCAGCTTCAGCAGCGGGTTGGTTGGGGTCTCAACCCAAACCATCCGCGTCTCCGGGCGAATGGCGGCCTCAAGCCCGGCCAGGTCGTCCGGTTTAACCCAGCTGACCTGCAGACCGGTGCTGCGTTTGCGCACGTTCTCGATCAGACGATACGTTCCGCCGTAAACGTCATCGATGGCAACGATATGGCTGTCTTTATCCAGCAGTTCAAGCACGGTGGAGATCGCCGCGAGACCGGAGGCAAACGCGTAGCCGCGCGTGCCGCCTTCCAGTTCGGCGATGGCGGTCTCCAGCGCATGGCGGGTAGGGTTGCCGCTGCGCGAATATTCATAGCCGGTATGTTCCCCCGGAGCGGGTTGCGCAAACGTCGAGGTGGCGTAAATCGGCGGCATCACCGCCCCGTGCTGGTCGTTGAACTCGCCGCTGTGTACGCTCAGGGTTGCCAGGTTCTTCATCATCTCTTCCTTTATTGCTGTAGACGGTTGCGCCATGCGGTCAGCACGTCGCTGCGCGTAATCAGACCGAGAAAACGGTCGTTGTCATTAATCACGGCCACCAGACCGCGGTCGAAGATGGCGTGCAGGGCGCTCTCCGGGGCGTGTTTATCCAGGAACTCCACCTGACGCGTCATGGCCGCCGTCACCGGAAGCGCGAAGCGATCGCCGTCGCCGCCGATATGCCGCAGCAGATCCCATTCGTCGATAATGCCCACCACCTTGCCGTTCTCCAGCACCGGCAGCTGGGAGATGTCATACAGACGCATGCGCGCCAGGACAGTGGAGAGCGTGTCATCCGGGGCGGCGGTGACGGTGGCGCCTTCATCGTGGCGCAGGGCGATGTAGTCAGAGAGATCGCCAGCCTGAGGGCGGGTAAGCAGCCCCTGCTGGCGCATCCAGTCGTCGTTGAACATCTTCGAGAGATATTTATTGCCGCTGTCGCAGGCGAAGGTCACCACGCGTTTCGGCGTGGTCTGCGCCTGGCAATATTTCAGCGCGGCCGCCAGCAGCGTGCCGCTGGAGGAGCCCGCCAGAATCCCTTCTGTTTTCAGCAGCTCGCGCGCGGTGGCGAATGCTTCGCGGTCGGTGATGCGCCAGGCGCGATTCACGCCTTCAATGTGGGCCAGCGGAGGAATAAAGTCTTCACCGATCCCCTCAACCAGCCATGAGCCTGCATCGTGGTAACGTCCGGTTTCGACCTGATCGGCGAGAACGGAGCCGGCCGGATCTGCCAGAACAAATTCCGTGTGCGGAGAGTGTTCGGCGAACCACGCCTGCAGACCGCCCAGGGTACCACCTGAACCGACCCCGACCACGATAGCGTCGATGTTACCGTCAAGCTGCTCATACAGTTCCGGTGCCGTGGTGGTGCGGTGTGCCAGCGGGTTGGCGGTGTTATTGAACTGGTCGATGTAAAACGCACCGGGCAGCTCACTGGCCAGACGCTGGGCGTAATCCTGGTAATAGGCCGGATGGCCCTTATTGACGTCGGAGCGGGTCAACACCACCTGGGCACCCAGCGCGCGCAGGTGGAAAATCTTCTCGCGGCTCATTTTGTCCGGCACCACCAGGATCAGCGAGTAGCCCTTCTGGGCGGCGATCAGCGCCAGGCCCAGTCCGGTATTCCCGGCTGTGGCTTCAATAATCGTGCCGCCCGGTTGCAGTTTACCGGTGCGCTCCGCTTCGTTGATCATCGACAGCGCCACGCGGTCTTTAATGGAGCCGCCCGGGTTCTGGTTTTCGAGCTTCAGAAACAGCGAGCAGGGACCGGTATCGAGCTTGTGCAGCTGGATGAGCGGGGTACGTCCAATCAGTTCGGTGACGGAGTGGTAAATCGTCATGATGTTTTCCTTTCTGGAGGTCATGACGGGATGATAGGGCGGCGAAATTTTCGCAAGAAAGAACCATTCACTGCCTTTTAGAACAGAAAGGAATATATATGACGTTTTTGGATGTCAGGACAGCAAGACGTAAAGTTGTCTGGATGTGAGGATGGCTATACTGGCATAAAGTGCTGCAAAAATGAGCGTTTTTGCCGGGTGTCAGCCAGCAGATATGCATCAGGCAGATAATCATTGCTGAAATTGGTCTAAATGCTTCCTACCCGGTAAATCCGCTATTTATTCCCCAAAGTTATAACACATTCTTTTTTGTTCATTTAAAAGCTGATAACGCCTGTTTACTATCGTTTGGACATCCATACTGCTAAACCGCCACGAGCGGCACGGATAATAAATAAGAATGATCGTTCTCAGCAATATTTCGAAAATTTTTGACAACGGAAAGGTGGCGCTCACGGCCGTTGATAATGTCAATTTGACGATAGCACAGGGGCAAATATACGGGATCATCGGTTACAGCGGCGCAGGTAAAAGCACGCTTATCCGCCTGCTGAATGGTCTGGAAAAACCAAGCAGCGGCAGCGTAACCATTAACGGGCAGAACATTTCTGCCGTAAAAGGTGAAGCACTGCGCCAGGCGCGTCTGAAGATCAGCATGGTATTTCAGTACTTCAACCTGCTGTGGTCGCGCACGGTGAGCGAGAATATTGCGTTCTCGATGCAAATTGCCGGCGTACCGAAAGCCGATATCAAGGCTCGCGTGGCCGAGCTTATTGAGCTCGTTGGCCTGAAAGGCCGCGAGCATGCCTATCCGTCACAGTTGAGCGGTGGGCAAAAGCAGCGCGTGGGCATTGCGCGTGCGCTGGCTAATCGCCCGGATGTGCTGCTCTGCGATGAAGCCACGTCCGCACTCGACCCGCAGACCACCGATCAGATCCTCGATCTGCTGCTGGATATCAACCGTCGCTTCCAGCTGACCATTGTGCTGATCACCCACGAGATGCATGTGGTGCGCAAAATCTGCGACCGCGTGGCGGTGATGGAGAACGGTAAAGTGGTGGAAGAGGGAGACGTGCTGAGCGTCTTTACCCATCCGCAGCAGCCGATTACGCAGCAGTTTGTCCGTCAGGTGAGCCAGTACGCTGAGGAAGAAACCTTCAATACCGAACTGGCAAACGATCTGGAAGGGACGGTGATCAGGCTGACCTTTACCGGGCACAGCACGCATAAACCGATCGTCGGTGAACTGACCCTGCGCTACGGTCTGCCGTTCAACATCCTGCACGGCAAAATGACGCAAACCGCCCACGGCGTGTTTGGCCAGCTCTGGGTGCACGTGGTGGCATCTGATGAACAACTGAACAATATCCTCGCCGACCTGCAGCACAGCGATATTGAAGGTGAGGTAATTAAACATGGCTGAAAATCTCTTTCCGCATCTTAAGTGGGATCAGCTCTGGGCGGCGACGCTGGAGACCTTGTACATGACGGCGCTTTCCGGCGTGGCGACCTTCGTTCTGGGCATCGTCCTCGGTCTGGCGCTGTTTTTAACCGCGCGCGGCGGGTTGTTCCACAACCGCACGGTCTACAGCGTCATTTCCATTGTGGTGAACGTGTTCCGCTCGATTCCGTTCATCATTTTGATTGTGCTGCTGATCCCGTTCACCAAGACCGTTGTGGGCACCATTCTTGGCGCCAACGCGGCGCTGCCGGCGCTGATTGTGGGCGCGGCACCCTTCTACGCACGCCTGGTGGAGATCGCCCTGCGTGAGGTGGATAAAGGCGTCATCGAAGCCACACGCTCGATGGGCGCTCGACTGAGCACGTTAGTGTTTCGGGTTTTACTGCCGGAATCATCACCTGCACTGGTATCGGGTATTACGGTAACGCTCATTGCGCTGGTGAGTTACAGCGCCATGGCGGGGGTGATTGGCGCCGGCGGGTTGGGAAATCTGGCTTATCTGGAAGGATTCCAGCGCAACCATGGTGACGTCACGCTGGTGGCAACGGTGACCATTCTGATCATCGTTTTCATTATCCAGTTCTGCGGCGACGCCATTACTTCTCTGTTAGATAAACGCTAATAAATACACACAGGAACCACATCATGAAAAAGACACTGACACTGATCGCCGCTGCAACCCTGAGTGCCCTGAGCTTTGCCTCCTGGGCCGACACCCTGACCGTGGGCGCATCCAACACGCCGCACGCCGAAATTCTGGAGCAGGCAAAGCCGATTCTGGCGAAACAGGGTATCGACCTGGAGATCAAACCGTTCCAGGACTACATTCTGCCGAATACCGCGCTGGCCGGTCATGACATCGACGCCAACTATTTCCAGCACATCCCTTACCTGAACAGCGTGCTGAAAGATCATGCGGGCGATAAGGATTATGATTTTGTCAGTGCGGGGGCGATCCACATCGAACCTATCGGTATCTACTCCAAAAAATACAAGTCGCTGAAAGACCTGCCGGAAGGGGGCAAGATCATCATGCGTGACGCGGTTTCTGAAGAGGGCCGCATTCTTTCCATCTTTGAGAAAGAGGGTGTGATCAAGCTGAAGCCGGGCATCGACAAAGTGACCGCGCGCATCAGTGACATCGTGGAGAACCCGAAAAAGCTGCAGTTCACGCCTAACGTTGAAGCCTCTCTGCTGCCGCAGATGTACAACAACAACGAAGGCGATGCGGTGGTGATTAACGCCAACTACGCGATCGACGCCGGTCTGGATCCGGTCCACGACCCGATTGCGGTAGAGAGCGGTGAAAACAACCCGTACGCCAACATCATCACTGTTCATCGTGGTGACGAGAAGAAGAAAGATATCGTCGCGCTGGTGAACGTGCTGCACTCGAAAGAGATTCAGGACTGGATCCGCACCAAATACAAAGGCGCGGTTATTCCTGTTAACAACTAATTGACTGATTTTACAGATGAAGCCCGGCGAGTCTCTCGCCGGGCTTCTTTTTTGTATCCGGCAGGAGAATCATTTAAGCTCAACGTTTAACAGGCAATGGAGTGATGACGATGGGTAACGTGACCAAAGATGAAGCGCTGTACCAGGAGATGTGCCGGGTGGTCGGCAAGGTGGTGCTTGAGATGCGTGATTTAGGGCAGGAGCCAAAGCATATAGTCATTGCCGGGGTACTGCGTACCGCGCTGGCGAACCAGCGCGTGAAACGCAGTGAATTGACAACCAAAGCGATGGAAACAGTGGTTAAAGCGCTGGCCGGGTAATGCGCCAGCGCTTCGCAAGTTGCTCGAGCGAGCAGCAGAGCAGGTAATAGACCACGCCCGTAAAGATAAAAATGGCCGCCGGGTAAATCTGCACCCGGTTGTTGACCTGTCCCGCCACCGTGGTCAGTTCCGGTACGTTCACGATAAACGCCAGCGACGTATCCTTCAGCAGGCTGATAAAAATCCCCACCAGCGACGGCAGAATGTTCCTCAGCGCCTGGGGCAGCAGCACGCGCCACAGGATTTGCCGGGTGCTGAACCCCTGAGCGAGTGCGGCCTCGTACTGCCCGGACGGTAAGGCCTTCAGCCCGGCCAGCACCGAGTGCATCACGGTTGCCGCGGTAAACCAGGCCAGTGCCAGCGTGACGGTCAACGCGCCCGGCAGATCGCCTCCGGTGATGAGCGGCAGCAAATACCACATCCAGAAAATCACGAAGATGAGCGGGATCCCGCGAATCAGCTCTGCCCACAAGAAGAGGGCTTTTCGCACAAGCCCGGTAAAGCGCCAGGCCAGGCACGCGAGTGCCACCCCGCCGGGCAGGGCGATGACCGCTGCCCCCACCGCCATCATTACCGAGAGCAATACGCCACCCGGTTCACCGGTTGCCGCGCGTCCCCACAGCAGATAATCGAGGTTATCGGTAATGACATTAAGTCCGGCAATCATGTTTTTCACTCCCTGTGGTGACGACAAGCGGCCGTTTACGCTTCGCGTGAGGTCCAATGCGAACCAGCACCATCCCCATCACCAGGCCGGTCAGGAGGTAGAGCGCGGTGCCGAAGGTAAATGCCTCAAGCGCGTGCGCGTTATAGCTTTCAATCTGCCTGACCTGATAGGTCAGTTCAGCAAAGCCGATTCCGCTGGCGAGTGAGGAGAGCTTCATCAGATTCAGATACTGCCCCACCACGGGCTGCCAGGCGTTGGCCAGCCCCTGCGGCAGCAGGATGTAGCGAAACAAGCGCCACGTGGAGAACCCCTGGGCGAGGGCCGCCTCCCGCTGTCCGGCCGGAACAGAGCGCAGCCCCGATTCCACTTCTTCGATTAAAAACGCCGAGGTAAATACCCCCAATCCCCAGGCCGAACAGAGAAACTCGGGCGTAAACCACCAGACGTCGCCGGGCAGCATTGACCAGCGGTGATCCGCATTAACCGCATCCCTGAAGAGCTGCGGTAACCCGTTCCAGGCGGCAAAATACCAGAACAGCAGTTGCACCAGCAGCGGTGTATTGCGAAACAGCGAGACCCAGCTACTGACAATCGCCTTCCCGATGCGTCCGCCGGAAAGGCGCAGCAGCATAAACAGCACCGCGAGCAGGCTGGCCAGCAGGATGCCCGCAAGCGTTACCCAGAGCGTGGTGAGAAACCCGGAGAGGATCCACTGCAGAGGCTGTCCGGTCAGTACCCCCTGCCAGTCGAGCGCGGGCATTACAGTTGCTCCTGATGCAGCGGGTTGAGCACTTTTTGCAGGAACCGCTGTGCGCGGGGATGCGACGGCTGACTGAAAAATTGTGCCGGTGGCGCGATTTCCAGAATGTGCCCCCCGTCGATAAAGACAACCCGGTCAGCAATTTCCCGGGCAAACTGCATCTCGTGAGTCACCACAATCATCGTGATCCCGCTGTGGGCCAGCGCTTTCATCACAAACAGCACTTCGCCAATCATTTCCGGATCGAGCGCAGACGTGGGCTCGTCGAACAGAATGATTTGCGGCGATGAGGCCAGAGCGCGGGCAATCGCCACGCGCTGCTGCTGTCCACCGGAAAGCTCGGCCGGGAAATGGTGGGCTTTTTCCAGCATCCCGACCTTCTCCAGCAGAGCCAGCGCGCGCTCCTGGGCCGGTTGCGGCTTCCAGCCGTGGACGTGCTCCAGCGCGAGCGTGATGTTCTGGCTGGCGGTGAGGTGGGCATAAAGATTGAACTGCTGGAACACAAACCCCACGCGGCTTCGTAACTGACGCAGCCCGGTACCGGAAAGCGTGGCGGTCGGCTTGTTGTCGACCAGAATCTCCCCGCCGCTCAGGGTTTCAAGCTGGTTGATAAGCCGAATCAGGGTGGATTTGCCGGAGCCCGAAGGGCCGAGGATGGCGACCACTTCACCGGGCGTGATGGTGAGATTAATGTCGTTCAGAACCTGATGGTCACCGTAGCGTTTGTCCACGTGGCGAAACTCGACGCTGGCCTGTTCCAGATGTGAAAAATCCGCGGCACCGGCCGCGGAGTGTGAAAATAAACCTGAGAGCATATTACTTAGCTTCTATTTTAAAGGCGCGAGGCTGTGGAGCAGGAGTACCGGGACCAAACCAGACATCGTAGATTTTTGCCGCCTGGCCGTTCTTTTCAAGATTGATCAGCTCATCGTTAACCGCTTTCAACAGCGCCGTTTCACCTTTCTTCACCCCAACGCCAATCTCTTCTTTGCTGAGCAGGTCTGGCAGAATTTTGAAGTTCGCTTTGTCCGGCGCCTGCGCCAGCAGACCGGCCAGAATGGTGCTGTCCTGGGTAATCGCCTGTACGTTGCCGTTGCGCAGTGCCGTCAACGCCAGCGGAATATCGTCATAGGAGAGCACGCGGGACTGCGGGAAACGCTGGTGCAGCGCCTGCTCGCCGGTGGTGCCTTTTACCGCACCAATGCGTGCATGGCTATACGCATCCAGCTTATCGGCGGATTTGGCCGGGACCAGGAACTGTTGCCCGGTGACAAAATAGGGTGTTGAGAAATCGATCACCTGTGCACGTTCCGGGGTGATGGTAATATCCGCGACAATTAAATCGGCTTTACCGGACTGAAGCAGGGGAATGCGGTTTGCCGGGTTGGTGGCTACCAGTTCCAGTTTCACGCCGAGTGATTTTGCCAGCGCTCTGGCGAAGTCCACGTCGTAACCCACGATCTCGTGCGTTTTGGCATCAATCGAGCCAAACGGCGGGTTGGCGTCAAACGTGGCCACTTTTACCACGCCTGCGGCCTTTATATCCGCCAGCTGATCGGCCTGCGCCTGCACTGAAAGCAAGCTCCCGGCCGCCAGCAATCCCAGAACCAGTGTCCGTTTTGTAAACCCTTTCATGTTTGCTGCCATAGTCATACGTCATCCCGTTGTTTTTGTTTTCCCTCGCTACGCTCCCATAAGCGAAAGCTATCGCCAAATAAGAAATCGTTCTTTGCTTTTAGCAAAAAAGCATTAGTGAACAGTGTGTTAATGAAGCGTGAAAAGGACAGGGCGCTATTTGCAGATCCTGCACATCGACAGTGGATTTTGATATTTCCCCTGCACGCAGTTTGGGTTTTAACTGAGGACAGGTTAAGCGAGAGGGGATTGACGATGAAAAAGTGGATTAGCACGTTACGGCGGTTTTTTGCGACCCGACCAGTGAATGCGGAGAACAGCGCGCAACGTGTTCTTGAGTCGATACTGCCTGTCGCCAGCCTGTATGGCGTGGACGTCGCTAACATTGATCCGGAGTGGTTCCATGATAAAACGTCACGCTGAACTGCGCCGCACGCGCGAAATGTACTGGAATGAGCTGTGCCTGATTTTGTTCTGATAACGGATAACTGTTAATGTTGACAGATGGTTAAGTCTGCTCAGTTAACGGAATGAAGAACCCTTTTTTCAAGCGCGGTATTATTGTCTGGACGATAGTCTGCCTCATCAGCGGCATCCTGCTCTATGCCGAACAGATCCGCCGCCAGTTCTGGGAACGCGATCGCGAGTTCGCGGCTCTCTTCGCGGAATTAAGCGCGGTACTGACGCAAAATGAATCCGTATTGCCGCTTCTGAACGGCGATGAAGATATTGCCGCCCTGCGCAAAAAATTCCCCCAACTGCTTGCCCTGGAAAAGACCTCCGGACGCGCCCTTGATGCGCCACGGGTTGAACCTGCCCACGAGATGCAGTACTGGCTTTACAATCCCTGGCGTCAGATCCGCGTGCGGGTGGATCTCGGGCCGATTCTGAATGCCCATCATCCCTTTACGCATCTCGGGATCCGTTTTATGCCAAACGGCGACGAACCGACGTCTGATGCCTTCTGGCACTGGCAGCGCACCTTCCCGCAGCATACTCAACCTTTTACGCTGGAGGCCGATTCCCGCCCGGACTGGCTCGGCGTCAATGGGGTGCTGTACCCCATCCTGTTTATCGGGTGGGGGATAGTGATTGCGCTGGCGAGCGTGGTGCTCTGGCAGCGCAAAGCGCGCAAAGAGGCCGAGCAAAGGGCGCTCTACTACCAGCACGCCAGGCTCAATACCCTGGGGGAGATCACCGCCGGTATTGTCCATGAGATTAACCAGCCGTTAACCGCTGCGCAGACGTGGATCCAGGGAGCGCAGCGTCAGCTGCAGCAGGAAAACGGGCCAGCGGTGTCGCAGGCGCTGGCGGCGGCGCTGACGCAAATGCAGCGTATTAGCGCCTTGCTGACGCGTTTTCGTGAGCACGTGGTGCAGGAGAAAGTCACCCTGCGGGAAACCGACCTGGTGCAGTGCTGGCAGCAGGTGGTGAATTTGCTTGAGCATGAGCGCAGGGCCGAACATATCATGGTCACGCATGCGTTTGCCCCCGGAGCTACGACGGTGCTGGCAGACCGTCTCTGGCTTGAGCAGGTCCTGCATAATTTGCTCAGCAATGCGATTCAGGCCCAGCAGGCATCGGTAGCCGGTTGGGTAAAGCTTGAAAGTCAGAAAAACGAGCATGGCGTTGTGATTACCGTGACTGACGGCGGCCCGGGCTTTAGCCCGGAGGCGTTACAACATGCCTTCATGCCGTTTTACAGCGGCAGAGAAGCGGGCATGGGGCTGGGGATGACCCTGACGGAATCATTGATGACGCGTATGAATGGATCGATTACGCTGGGTAATGCGCCGCAGGGCGGGGCGCAGATCCGACTACAACTGGCGCACGGAAAGGAGGCTATGGATGGATAATACAATCTGGCTGATTGATGACGATGAATCCATCAGGGAGTCGATGACGTTTTTACTTTCAGGCATGGGCTGGCCGGTCAGGGCATATGAAAGCGTCGATGCGTTTACCGCTGCCCATGCACGGGAGAAAGCGCTGGTGGGCTGTATGCTGTTGGATATGCGGATGCCCGGTAAAGGCGGTCTCACCTGGCTTGAGGAGGGCACATGGCCCTGGCCTCTGCTGCCGGTGATTATCATGACCGGCCACGGTACCGTTGACGCCTGCCGTCGGGCATTCCGTAACGGCGTGTTTGAGTTTTTCACCAAACCGCTGGATGCCGACAAGCTTATCGAAACCGTGGGCCTGGCCTTTGAGGAGAGTCACCGCCGCTTTGCCGACTGGCAGGAAACCACCCGGATCGCGACGCGTTTCGCGCAGCTGACCGCGCGGGAACATGAAGTGCTGGGGGAGTTGATGAAAGGGCTCAGCAACAAAGAGGTGGCCGCCCGGCTGAACCTCTCACCGCGTACGGTAGAAGCGCACCGCGCGGCGGCGTTTACCAAGCTTGGCGTCAGCAGTCTGGTTCAGGCAATACGCGAATACGATAAATTGCAATCCGTATAACTACCAGGATGAGTGCGTAATCAACCGAATACCGTTTCATCGTGCGGCTGGGTAACCTTTGGGTGTCTCTTAACACGCGAGGAAGTGCGATGAAAAAAATGATGATGGCTGCGGCACTGGTGGCTGGTAGCGTAAGTCTGGCGGCGCAGGCCGAAACCTTAAACCAGAAGAATCTCTCACTGGCGCAGGCTAATGCGCTGGCAACGTCCGCCATTCAGGCCTGTACGGCAAAAAATTACCAGGTGACCGTTACCGTGGTTGACCGCGCGGGCGTCGTGAAAGCGGTACAGCGCACGGACAATGCCGGTCCACATACGGTAAAAGCCAGCGAAATGAAAGCCTGGACGGCGCTCAGCGCAAAGAATGCGTCCGGCAAGGTGATGGAAGCGGCGCAGAGCAACGCGGGTGCGCAAAACATGCGTGATATTCCGGGCTTCCTGCTGCTGGCGGGTGGCCTGCCGGTGAAAGAGGGCGATGAGGTGATCGGGGCGATTGGTATCGGCGGTGCGCCGGGCGGTCATCTTGATGAAGCCTGCGCGCAGGCAGCCATTGACGGGCTGAAAAAGTCATAAAAAAAAGCACCGGCTTGCCGGTGCTTTTTACTTAGATCTTGCAGGCGTCGCCGCAGTCGTCGTCGGCGACAATCGCCTGCGCTTTTTTATCTGCGTCGTCCAGACGTTCCGCATTACGCTCTTCGGCTTCATCCAGACCGTTAAAAACTAAGTTATCGAGATCAATTTCCATGTGGCACCTGCTATGTTCAGTTTTTGATACTGGCAGAGTATAGGGCAAAAAACGCCAGCAATGTACCTCGCAGCACATAACGATAATCCCTGCCATACTCAGTGCTTTATCGCTGAGGAGCGCACATGATTACACTCTGTAAAACCTGCGGAACCGCCTATGATACACAGCCGGAAAGATGCCCGATTTGCGAGGATGAACGCCAGTACGTGCCTGCTTCGGGCCAGGCATGGATCGATTTCGACACCGTAACCGCCACGCATACCAACAAATGGCAGCAGCTGGAGCCGCGGTTGTTTGGCATCAAAACGGTCCCCGCCTTTGCTATCAACCAGCGAGCCCTGCTCCTGCGAACGCCTCACGGTAATATCCTCTGGGACTGCATTGCCAACCTCGACTCCGCCACCCAAACGCTCATCACCGCGCTTGGCGGCATCAGCGCGATAGCGATTTCACATCCGCACTATTACACCACCATGCAGGAGTGGGCTGCGGCGTTTGATGCGCCGTTGTATCTGCACGCCAGCGACAGAGAGTGGGTCATGCGTGGCAGCCCGGCCATTCAATTCTGGGAAGGCGATGCGCTGGAGATTTTCCCGTCGGTTACCCTGCTGCGTCTGGGCGGGCATTTTGCCGGGGGAACGGTGCTGTACTGGCAGGAGGGGGACGGGGTGCTGCTGGTGGGGGACATCCTGCAGGTCACGCCGGGTAAAGACGCCGTCTCGTTTATGTGGAGCTATCCTAACTATCTCCCGCTGCCGGCCCGTACCGTAGAGTCAGTCGTGAATCATCTCGAAGGCAAAAAATTTGCACGCCTGTATGGCGCCTTCGAGGGGCAGAACATCCTGGCCCGCGCGGACTCCATTGTGCAGCGGTCGGGCCAGAAATATATTGCTTGTCTGAAGTAAACCACGATGGGTACACTTTACGAGTGTGATCGCGATCATACCTAAACTAAAACAGATAAAAGAGACATTGCTATGCAACATATCATTGAAGGTTTTCTCAGCTTTCAAAAAGAGATTTTCCCGCAACGTAAAGAACTCTTCCGCAGTTTAGCGTCCAGCCAGAATCCCAAAGCGCTGTTCATCTCATGCTCCGACAGCCGTCTGGTCCCAGAACTGGTCACCCAGCAAGAGCCGGGACAACTCTTTGTCATTCGTAATGCTGGCAATATTGTGCCACCGTTTGGCCCCGAGCCTGGCGGTGTGTCTGCAACCATCGAATACGCGGTTGTGGCGCTGGGCGTCACGGATATCGTCATTTGTGGTCACTCTAACTGTGGCGCGATGAAGGCGATCGCCGATAACGCAAACCTGGAGCCGATGCCCGCGGTGTCACACTGGCTGCGCTATTCCGACGCGGCAAAAGCGGTGGTTGAGAAGAAAACCTGGGATAAGCCGATCGATAAAGTTAACGCGATGGTGCAGGAGAACGTGTTTGCGCAACTGAGCAACATTAAGACCCATCCGTCCGTTGCGGTGGGCCTGCGTAATAACTCCATCCGTCTGCACGGCTGGGTGTACGACATTGAAAGCGGCGAAATTCTTGCCCTGGATAAAGGGACGAAAACCTTCGTTTCGCTGTCTGAAAACCCGGAAGTCTTCTTCGAGTAATCATCCACAGCAGGGCAAGGATGCCCTGTCAGCTCTCACTGTACGGTAATCTCCGCCGCAATCCTGACGCGGGCTTCTCTGCCGCTTTCGCCAACGCCTCCGCAATCTCTGCACACTCTGCCAGTCCCTGAACGAAGGGATGATCGTGCATTAGCCACGGTATCGCGCCGAAAGCGATTTTCCCGCGCACCGAGTCAGGCGCTTTCAGGGTGTAATCTTCGCCAATATCGGGTATCTCATCGCCCGTTGCCTGCAGCTGTTTGCGCAGCGTCGGGAAGGGCAGGTCTTTCGTTTTGAGCGGCTTTTGTCCGCGTGCATCAATAAACACGTCGAAACGATACACGCGCTCTTGTGTGGTGATCACCGTCTGGTCGCTGCCTGCGTCAAGGGTGTAGTCGTCGCCGAGCGCTGCCACGCTAATGATGCCGGCCTCGCGCAGCGCAAGCAGCCGGCGAATAGACTGCGGAGGGATGGCGGCATAGTTGTCGATAAACACCCGGGCCAGCCCCGCTTTGAAGCGCTGAGTGTCCTGCTCATTAAGGTGGGGGACAATCTCCTGAACCACCTCATGCAGCCGAAGGACGGTATAGCGCCAGGCCACGGTGCGCCGTTCACGTTTGTTGCGCTCAACCTCGTTGAGATTCTCTTCCGCCCAGGTAAAGGGGTCGTGCCGTTTTCGATCCTCAAACCAGGCATCACGAATGCTGTCCGCATCTAGCTTATGCAGCGACATTTTCTCGCACCACGCCGGATCGGCGAGCTCCAGCTCGTTGACCATCAGCGCAAAGATGCGGTCAAGCAGGCCATCCGGCCCTTTGCCGATCTCGGTTTCAACCCTGAATTCGGTCAATACCGACAGCGGCTCGTAAGGAATAGGGCAGTAAAAATCGGCTTCCGGCAGAATGCCCGTCCGGGACATCAGGACGATGTTTAATGCTTCACTGCCTTGATCCAGCACGAATTTATCGTCGCGAAACGCGCCATGCTGCATCACCACCGCCATGGCCGCATCAAGGCCGCTTAACGATGTTCCCATGATGCCGACGCGGCACGGTGGAATGCTGGCGTCCATCAGACCGGACCACGGACTTGGGAAGAATGCGCGCGTGGCCTCGTCCTCGTCCGGCCAGACGTGACCGGTGGCGATCACCGCGAGATCGAAGCGTTCGGGAAACGCCTTATCGTTAACGCAAAGCGTGACGCCAGTCGTCGAGGGAATAACGTCAGTAACCTGGGAAGATTCATGGATGTCCACCTGGAACCCCAGTTTTTTTGCCTCATTAACGATTGTCCGAAAGCTGTCGCGAAAGTACTCCCCCAGCAGGATCCGCGGCAGAAACTGCCGGTCATGCAACCGGGCTTTATCCACCTTAAAGCGCGCCAGATGGTCGTCGCTCTGCTCCTTAAGCCAGTCGAGGTAGGTCATAAACAGAGGGGGGATCTCAATGCTCGCGATGTTTGCCAGCATCAGACGCGAGTTATTGTCGTCGTTATAGGGCATCCCTACGCCCGCTTCATCAGCCTGTTCAAAGACCGAGACCGAAAGCGGCTGCGGGTTTTTAAGAAGTGCGTAAAAGGTATAAATCCCTGTAGGGCCGGAACCGATAATGGCGATTTTTTTCATCGACGGTTTTCCTCTTTTTTCCATAAGAAAAGCGTAGCAGGAGAACAGTGATGAAAATAAGGGATTAGGAAAATTCAGGGTATCAGAAGAGGATTTGCACCATTTCAGGACTGAAATGGTGCGTCCGAGTGGACTCGAACCACCGACCCCCACCATGTCAAGGTGGTGCTCTAACCAACTGAGCTACGGACGCAGAATGGTGCGTTCAATTGGACTCGAACCAACGACCCCCACCATGTCAAGGTGGTGCTCTAACCAACTGAGCTATGAACGCAACGTGTTGTCGGTGACAACGGGGACGAATATTAGCGGCACAGCACCAATGAGGCAAGAGGGAAAATGCATTTTTCTCTCTGATTTCACGCGATTGCTTCATTACCGCGCAAAGTGAAGAGAAAGTAGCCGCCAGCAGGCGGCTACTGCGTATTTAACGTGCAGCGCGTTGCAAAATGATGGTGGATGGCTGGCGCTGCAGGAAGCGCATCCGCATCATCATCATGACAGCCGCCGACGTCAGGCCGATGATAAAGCCCATCCAGAACCCTGCAGGCCCCATACGTTCAACAACCAGATCGGTCAGGGCCAGGATATAACCACATGGCAGACCTAACACCCAGTAGGCGATGAAGGTGATAAAGAAGATCGAACGCGTGTCTTTATACCCACGCAGCACGCCGCTGCCAATCACCTGGATGGAGTCAGAGATCTGGTATATCGCCGCCAGCAGCATCAGGTGTGATGCCAGAGCGACCACTTCCGGATTGTCGTTATAGAGCAGGGCAATCTGCTCCCGCAGTGCAACAGTGAAGAGCGCCGTACAGATCGCCATGCAGACACCGACACCAAGCCCGGTGCGCGCGGCCGTTTGCGCATCCAGCGTCGAGCCCTGACCCAGGCGGAAGCCCACGCGGATCGTCACAGCTGCCGCCAGCGACATCGGCAGAACGAACATCAGGGAACTGAAGTTCAGCGCAATCTGGTGCCCGGCCACGTTCACAATGCCCAGCGGGGAGACCAGCAGGGCGACCACGGCAAACAGGGTAACCTCAAAGAACAGTGCCAGGGCAATCGGTAACCCTAACTGCACCAGACGCGTCATGATGCCCCAGTCCGGGGTGCTAAACCGGTTCTCGTTACGAATATCGCGCATTGAGCGGGCGTGTTTTACAAAGGTGAGCATCGACAAGAACATCACCCAGTAAACGGCAGCTGTTGCCACGCCGCAGCCAACGCCGCCCAACTCCGGCATCCCGAAATGACCATAAATAAAGACATAGTTAACCGGAATATTGACCAGCAACCCAATAAAGCCCATCACCATGCCGGGTTTGGTTTTCGCCAGACCTTCACACTGGTTACGCGCTACCTGGAAAAAGAGGTAGCCTGGCGTGCCCCAGAGCAGGGCGCGCAGATAGCCTACGGCTTTATCAGCCAGTGCCGGGTCAATATTATGCATCGCGCGGATGATATGGCCCGCGTTCCAGAGCACGACCATAATCAGCACCGAGACAAACCCTGCCAGCCAGAAGCCCTGGCGGACCTGATGGGCAATGCGTTCGCGACGGCCCGAGCCATTGAGCTGAGCGATAACCGGCGTGAGTGCGAGCAGCAGACCGTGGCCGAACAGGATGGCCGGGAGCCAGATTGACGTGCCGATGGCAACGGCCGCCATATCGGTGGCGCTGTAGCCACCTGCCATTACCGTATCCACAAATCCCATTGCGGTCTGGGCCACTTGCGCGATGATCACTGGTATAGCCAGTGCCAATAACTGGCGCGCTTCATTCATGTACTTCTGCACGTGAACACCTTTATTTTGTAGTTATTTGAGAGACTAAAAAAGCCGCCGAAACGGGCAGCAAGAAGAAAATGCAGGGGGGTGCCAGCTATTGTAGCGGGCTTTAGCTATTTATCTAGTGAAAAAATCGCCAGAAAATGCGCTCCGCTGGCAACCTGTTTTTCCAACTGTTATTGTGGTGGGATTAAAACGGTGTCACCACCGTCCGGAAAAAACAGGAGTTGTAAGCATGTTTACTGGTATTGTGCAGGGCATCGCCAAAGTGGTGTCCATTGATGAAAAACCGAATTTCCGTACTCATGTTGTTGAGCTGCCGGAATATATGCTTGAGGGCATCGAAACCGGCGCCTCGATTGCCCATAACGGCTGTTGTCTGACCGTTACCGAAATTAACGGCAACCAGATTAGCTTTGATTTAATGAAAGAGACGCTGCGCATCACCAACCTGGGCGAGCTGGTGGTGGGAGATACCGTCAACGTTGAGCGGGCGGCGAAGTTCAGCGATGAGATTGGCGGCCATCTGATGTCGGGACACATCATGACCACCGCTGAAGTGGCGAAAATCGTAACCTCGGAAAATAACCGTCAAATCTGGTTTAAAATGCAGGATCCGTCATTAATGAAATACATCCTCTATAAAGGATTTATTGGCATTGATGGGATTAGTCTGACGGTGGGGGAAGTGACGCCAACGCGTTTTTGCGTGCATTTAATTCCTGAAACGCTGCAGCGCACCACGCTTGGGGCGAAAAAGCTGGGACAGCGCGTGAATATTGAAATCGATCCGCAAACCCAGGCGGTGGTCGATACGGTTGAGCGTGTACTGGCGGCAAAAGAAGCCGCAATAATAAAGGCGGCGGAAGAAGAATAAAAAATAACCCCGGCTGTCCGGGGTTATTTTTTAGCGTGCGACACGTAATCCGTGTTCAATGCCACGGCTGAAAACAACCTGCCAGAGCTGAATATCCCGTGCGCGAAACGCGCCCGCGCAGGCATTCAGATAATAGCTAAACATCCGTTTGAATCGTTCAGAATAGTTGTCCGCAATCTCCGGCCACGCTTGCTGGAAACGTTCATGCCACGCCATCAACGTGGTGTCGTAATCCGCGCCAAAGTTGTGCCAGTCTTCCATTACGAAATGGGATTCACTGGCGTTGGCAATCTGGCGAACGGAGGGCAAACAGCCATTCGGAAAGATGTACTTGTTGATCCACGGGTCGACGTTATTGTCGGTCCGCTTAGAGCCGATGGTATGCAGCAGGAAGAGTCCGTCCGGTCGTAAATTACGGTCCACTACCTCAAAGTAGGTGTCGTAGTTTTTCGGTCCTACGTGCTCGAACATGCCCACGGAGACGATCCGGTCAAATTGTTCGTTCAGGTCACGGTAATCCTGCAGGCGGATATCCACATCGAGACCCTGGCAGCGTTCCCGGGCCATTTTTTGCTGCTCGGCCGAAATCGTCACGCCCACCACGCTGACGCCATAGTGCTTCGCCATAAACCAGGCCAGCCCACCCCAGCCGCAGCCGATATCCAGTACGCGCATACCGGGCTGTAACTGAAGCTTCTCGCTGATCAGACGCAGCTTGGCCTGCTGAGCCTCTTCAAGCGTCGTTGCCTCTTTCCAGTAGGCGCAGGAGTATTGCATGAAAGGGTCCAGCATACGGCTGAACAGATCGTTGCCCAGATCGTAATGCTCTTTGCCGACGATCCATGCGCGTTTTTTACTTTGCAGATTAAACAGTCGGGCAGAGGCAACACGCAGGGTGTCTTTGAGATTGCGGGGAAGTTGATTTTCCAGACCGGCGCGCAACACGCTGGCGAAAAAGATATCCAGCCGTTCACACTCCCACCAGCCGTCCATATAGCTTTCTCCCAGCCCTAACGATCCCTCGCGCAATACGCGTTTAAAAAAGTCGGGATGTTTGACCTGGGGATCGGATGGCGAAGATCCGTTAATAGTGATGCCTGCACGACCCAACAGTTCACTGACGATCCGGGACCAGTTGTCGTCCGGAACGCTGACTTCTTCTATACACGATGAACTCATAGCTTCTCCATCACCCTGATGTGATCAGAACCTTCAAACAGCGTAGACGCTTTTTTTGGTTTGTGAGAAATCTCACGGTAAATACCGCGAGGCTAGTATCCGACGTAGAACAGAGGAAGGGAGATAACCCTTGCCGAAATGCCTTCCATGGTAAAACGGGAGCACTCCGGCTCCCGTTAACGCATAATAATTATCGTATTTATCGAACCAAATTTAGTATAGGCCTCAAAATTTGGTGATTCAACAGAAAATTGTTAGCAACCTAATTACTGAAAATTAACATGATATCCGGCGCAATCAGGCATGTGAGGTTTCCACTCCAGCGCCGTTATCCTGCTCACGCTGGGCGGAGGCCTGCATGCGATAGCCCATCACCGCCAGCGCAACGGTTACCAGCATCACGCTGGTGGTCGTCAGCAGCGGCGTGGCAATCAGCGCAGAGACCACCAGACTTGCCAGGAAGCACAGCCCCAGCTGCAGGGTGTTCTGCAACGCGGCGGCGCGACCGGTCGCTTGTGGGAAGGGACGGAGCGCCTGCGCCACCACAATCGGGTAGATCGCCCCGTTTGCGACGGCCATGACACAGAAAGGAATCAAAATTTCTGCCAGGCCCGCACCCGGAATAAACCCAACGGCCCATGTGCCGATGACGCTCAACGCATACAGCACCAGCAGCCATGGCAGCATCTGCTGACCTTCCCATTTCTGCAGCGCTGCGCGGCAGCCGTACCCGCCCACCAGGAACGCGATGGTTTGCGGAACATAGCTCAGCCCGATAGCCGCCGGGCTGTAGCCCATATCGTGCAGAATAAACGGTGACCCGGTGAGCCACGCGAAGAAGCTGGCCGAGCAGGCGGCATAGATCAGGACATTACCGCGATACGCTTTGGCGCTCAGCAGGGTGGTGAAGGTGATCGGCTTTGCGTCAACATGTACGTCTTTTTTGTGCGCAGGCTTGAGGGCGAACGCCGGCAACATCAGTACCAGCGTGATGGCAAACAGCGTGGCAAAAATGGCCTGCCAGTCAAAGTGCGCAAGGATCCAGCTGCCCAGCAGCGGCGCGAGGGCAGGTGAGAGACCCACCAGCGGCATAATAGTGGCGAAAATACGGTTTGTGCGGTTAGTCGGATAGTAGTCGGTGACCAGCGCCTGCCAGGTCACGGCCGCGGCACAGACGCCCACAGCCTGAATAAAGCGCAGCACCAGCAGCCAGGTGGCATCGCGGACCCAGAGCATCCCCAGACAGCCGACGGCAAAAATCGCCAGGCCCAGCAGTAATACCGGTTTACGACCAAAGCGATCCGAGAGCGGTCCCCAGAGCAGTTGTGCGAAAGCAAAACCGGCGAGGAACAAACTCAGGCTGGCACTGATGGCCGCGGCAGGGGTTTGCAAATCTTCCTGCATCGCGGCGAAAGCCGGCAGGTACATATCGGTGGCCAAAAAGCCCAGCACGCTTAAGCCGCCAAGCCAGACTAAAAAACCTTTCCTGGGTTGCATTATTTTCTTCTCCTGAAGGAGGCAGGTGTACGTTGGCGCTGAGTGTATGTAGTGCAAAGCCGCTTGTGAAACGCTAATATTTGGCGGGTGCATTCAAATTTTTTGCAGGCAGAAAATGTGGTCAGATTATTCTCTTGAAGTTGTCGATGCTGTCGCGCGTAACGGCAGCTTTAGCGGTGCGGCGCAGGAGTTGCACCGCGTCCCGTCGGCTATCAGCTACACGGTGCGTCAGCTTGAGGAGTGGCTGGCGGTTCCACTGTTTGAACGGCGCCATCGCGATGTGGAATTAACGCCTGCAGGGGCGTGGTTTTTGAAGGAAGGGCGTTCTGTTATCAAAAAAATGCAGATCACCCGCGAACAGTGCCAGCAGATCGCAAACGGCTGGCGGGGGCATCTTTCCATTGCGGTGGACAATATCGTTAAGCCGGAACGCACCCGGCAAATGATCGTGGATTTCTATCGACATTTTTCCGATGTCGAACTGCGGGTCTCACAGGAGGTATTCAACGGCGTCTGGGATGCGCTGGCGGACGGCAGGGTGGAGATGGCGATTGGGGCCACACAGGCGATCCCGGTCGGGGGGGGTTACGCCTTTCGTGATATGGGGATGCTGAGCTGGAAATGCGTGGTGGCCAGCAATCACCCCCTGGCGGCGCTGGAAGGGCGGCTGAGCGACGATACGCTGCGCAACTGGCCATCGCTGGTGCTGGAGGATACCTCCCGTTCATTACCCAAGCGTATCACCTGGCTGCTGGATAACCAGCGGCGCGTGGTGGCGCCTGACTGGGAATCGTCAGCAACGTGCCTCAGTGCCGGGCTGTGCGTCGCGATGGTGCCCGCTCATTTTGCGCGCCCCAGAATCGATACCGGAGAATGGGTAGAACTGACGCTGGAGAATCCCTTCCCGGATGCGGCCTGCTGCCTCACCTGGCAACAAAATGACGTCTCGCCCGCCATGGCCTGGCTGCTGGATTATCTGGGAGACAGCGAAACGCTAAACCGGGAATGGTTACGGGAGCCAGCATAGCTGGCCCCGTACAAAATTAACGACGGTAGTCGCGGAACGGACCATCCGCAACGGAACGGCGTTCGATAAGACGCGGATGAACTTCAATGGACTGCGACTCTTCGCGCTTGTTGACGATCCTGTCCAACAGCATATTGAAAGCCGTTTCACCCAGTGAATCTTTTGGCTGGTGAATGGTGGTCAACGCGGGGGTAAAGAAGCGCGCGTTACGCACGTTGTCATACCCGATCACCGAAATATCCTGCGGTACGCGCAGACCCAGCTCATCGGCCGCGCAGAGCGCGCCCATCGCCATGATGTCACCCCCGCAGAAAACAGCGGTTGGGCGGTGCTGCTGGGAGACAATCTGCTGCATCGCGCGGTAGCCTGATTCCGGCTCAAAGTCTCCCTGTACGATCCAGTTTTCCGGTACGGTGATCAGCGCTTCTTCCATCGCTTTCATAAAACCGGCCAGACGGCCCGCGCCGGTATTGCGCTCCAGAGGGCCCGGGATCACGCCAATCTCACGGTGGCCGCGCTCGATCAGGTAACGACCGGCCATATAGCCGCCTTCAAAGGCGTTATCGATGACGGAATCGGTGAAATCCGCTCGCGCTTCACCCCAGTCCATCACCACCATGGGAATATGGCGATACTCTTCCAGCATCGACAGCACGGATTCCGGGTATTCGGAACACATTACCAGCAGGCCATCCACGCGCTTTTGCGCCATCATCGACAGGTAGGCGCGCTGTTTTTCAATGCTGTTCCATGCGTTGCCCAGAATCAGGGTATAGCCTTTCTGGAAGCAGTTTTTTTCTACCGCCTCGATGATCTCGGCAAAATAGGCCGCTTCACTGCTGGTGGCCAGCAAGCCAATGGACTTGGTGTGATTCACCTTCAGGCTACGCGCAACCGCACTTGGCGAGTAGTGCAGCTCTTTGATCGCCGCCCAGACGGCGTTGCGCGTCTCTTCCGCCACAAAGCGGGTTTTGTTAATTACATGTGATACGGTTGTAGTGGAAACGTTTGCGCGTTTTGCTACGTCTTTAATTGTTGCCATTAAATGTCACTCCAGACCATATCCTAAGCTCCTGAAAAACTTGAAGGTAAACGTTTGCCTTCTCTCACCCTTATCACGCAATTTTGAATTGCGGCACGCCGGGAAAACGACACGGGACGTCAGGAGGGGGTCAATGGCCGGTACGCTAATAAATTTAGCGTGGAATTTTGTCCTATCTTGATGAAAAGGGGAAGAGGTAAAGTGGTTATCAGTTTAAATCCAGGAAGATTTTTGACGTAAACTGTGCAAAAATGAGCAGGCTCACTTTTCGTGGGGGGATTAAAAGGAGAAAAATTGATGAGTGCCGATCTGAAGTTTTCGTTGTTCACCACCCTTATTGTGCTGGCGCTGATTGTTGCCGCAGGCCTGACGGCGGCGCTGCACTGATTTACGCGCAGGGAGCGCACGCTCCCTGCGGCTGCGGCTGATTGTTACATCTACGGCAAAAATCTTTTGCCATTTTGTTAACTTCTCCTTTTTTGTGATTGATGTCATGCTTTGCGCTTCTTTGTTCTGTGTCACCATATGACACGGCATCCGGAGTTGACGCATGAAAATCAATTTTCCCCTGCTGGCCCTGGCGATTGGCGCTTTTGGGATTGGCACCACTGAATTCTCCCCGATGGGGTTACTGCCTGTTATCGCCCGCGGCGTGGACGTCTCGATCCCTGCGGCAGGCATGTTAATCAGCGCCTACGCCATCGGCGTGATGGTAGGCGCCCCGCTGATGACGCTGCTGCTTTCACACCGCGCGCGTCGCAATGCGCTGATTTTTCTGATGGCGATCTTTACCCTCGGTAACGTGCTTTCCGCCATTTCGCCGGACTACACCACCCTGATGCTGTCACGCATTCTGACCAGCCTTAACCACGGCGCCTTCTTTGGGCTGGGGTCAGTTGTAGCGGCAAGCGTGGTGCCAAAACATAAGCAGGCGAGCGCCGTAGCCACCATGTTTATGGGGCTAACGATTGCCAACATTGGCGGCGTTCCTGCGGCTACCTGGCTGGGGGAAGTGATTGGCTGGCGAATGTCGTTCCTGGCGACGGCCGGGCTGGGCGTGGTCGCGATGGTGGCGTTATTCTTCTCTCTGCCAAAAGGCAGTGCCGGTGAACGTCCTGACGTGCGCAGGGAGCTGTCGGTGTTGATGCGCCCGCAGGTGCTTTCCGCACTGTTGACCACCGTGCTGGGGGCAGGCGCGATGTTTACCCTCTACACCTATATTTCACCGGTGCTGCATGACATCACCCACGCGACACCACTCTTTATTACCGCAATGCTGGTACTGATTGGCGTGGGCTTCTCGATTGGCAACTATCTGGGTGGTAAATTTGCCGACCGTTCCGTGAGCGGGACGCTGAAGGGCTTCTTAACCCTGCTGATCGTCATCATGATTGCTATTCCGTGGCTGGCACGTAATGAGTTTGGGGCGGCCGTTGCGATGGTCGTCTGGGGCGCTGCCACCTTTGCCGTGGTACCACCGCTGCAGATGCGCGTGATGCGCGTCGCCCATGAAGCGCCGGGCCTTTCATCCTCAGTCAATATTGGTGCCTTCAACCTGGGCAATGCGCTGGGGGCGGCAGCCGGAGGGGCGGTGATTTCGGGTGGTCTGGGCTACAGCTTTGTGCCGGTGATGGGGGCGATTATTGCCGCGCTCGGCCTGCTGCTGGTAATGATGTCGGGTCGTAAACAGCCAGAAGCAGCCTGCGCTGCAGAGTAAATAAAAAACGCAGAAGGGGAGCCCCTTCTGCGTCTTGCTTACGCGGCGAAGTTCTTCGCCACAAACTCCCAGTTAACCAGTGCCCAGAAGTGCTCCAGGTAGTTCGGACGCGCGTTACGGTAATCAATGTAGTAAGCGTGTTCCCAGACGTCCACGGTCATCAGCGGTTTAGCGCTGGTGGTCAGCGGAGTGCCCGCGTTAGAGGTGGAAACGATAGCCAGTTTGCCATCAGCCTCTTTGACCAGCCATGTCCAGCCAGAACCGAAGTTCTTGATGGCGGCATCGGTGAACTTTGCTTTGAAATCTGCAAAGCTGCCGAAAGCGGCGTTAATGGCGGCAGCCAGTTCACCAGCCGGTTCGCCACCCGCATTCGGCGCCAGGCAATGCCAGTAGAAGGTGTGGTTCCACACCTGGGCCGCGTTGTTAAATACGCCACCCTCTGAGCTGCGGACAATCTCTTCCAGCGTTTTGCCTTCGTAATCGGTGCCCTTGATCAGATTGTTCAGGTTGGTGACGTACGTCTGGTGATGTTTGCCGTAGTGATATTCCAGGGTTTCCGCAGAAATGTGCGGTGCCAGGGCGTCTTTTGCATACGGTAGTGCAGGTAATTCGAACGACATTGCTTCTCTCCTTATTGTATTTTGCGTTGTCAATAACCACACAGACAACAGGGACAGGATAGCAAATTGAAAGGCTATGCAAAAGAGGAACTTACCCTGCCACGGATGTGGCAGGGCAGGGGTTAGCGAATGGTTTTCGGCGTCATGACGCGACGGGCGCCGACGTAGTGGCGAACCCAGTAGTCTTCACTGAGCGAGGTGATCTGAATATCCTGGCCGCTACGCGGCGACTGGATGAATTTGCCGTTGCCAACATAAACGCCGACGTGGTCAGCGGTGCCGCGGCCCTGAGTGCGGAAGAACACCAGATCGCCGTTTTCCAGCTCACCACGGTTAACCGGGGAGGCATCACGCAGGTGGTACATCTCATTGGCGGTACGGGGTATACGGAACTTGACCAGATCTTTATAGGCGTAATAGACGAGGCCGCTGCAGTCAAAACCGGTACGGGGCGACGTGCCACCCCAGCGATAAGGTTTGCCAATTTGACCCATCAGTTTGTTCATTGCGGTTTTTTGCGCTTTCTGAACACGCACTTTATGCACTTCTGCTAATTTCGTGACCTTTGTACATTTCGCTTTGTGGCCTTTACGCGTGATGCACTTTTCAGTAACGAGGTTAGCGGCGGTCTGTGAAGCTTTACTTTTGGCGGAGCGGGCAGTGCGGGAAGAGGTGGTTTTCGTCTTGCTGGAAGCGGTTTGTTTCGTGTTAGCCGGTGTTTTTTTCTTGTCGTTCTTAGCGGTGGTTTTTTTCTTACGTTCTGTGGTTTTCACCAGATGGTTTTTTTGTACAGCAGAATGCCGCGCCTGCTGAGAGGCGTTTGCCACTGGCGTGAAAGTGAGTGATGTAAACAGTAAAGCACAGAGCGTGATCGAGATTTTATTTATCCGCGCCACTGGGCAGTCCCCTGATATATGCAGGTCATCAATAATACCCGCGTGTGATTTACAAAGCCCGTCGATTCTAATCCATAAAAACAGAGAATGTTAATAGCATTTTTCACTCTCCAGGCCTGTTTCGTTAGCAAGTGCAAAAAAATTCATCGTTCTGTCGCACATTTGTCCGTCCCCTAAGCAAAACCCTGATGGCCGCAGGGGTAAACACCATTTGGAATGCAACTTTTCGTGACTCAGGGTACAATGTATAAACGTGACAAAAATGTTATTTTCCGATGCCAGTCTGACCCGCTACAATGTCAGACGAATGCCGTAACAGAAGTTTAAGGAAGCAAGACATGAGCACCACTATTGAAAAAATCCAGCGCCAGATCGCTGAAAACCCGATTCTGCTGTATATGAAAGGTTCTCCGAAGCTGCCAAGCTGCGGCTTCTCCGCGCAAGCGGTTCAGGCGCTGTCCGCCTGTGGTGAGCGTTTTGCTTACGTTGATATCCTGCAGAACCCGGACATCCGCGCTGAGCTGCCAAAATACGCTAACTGGCCGACTTTCCCGCAGCTGTGGGTAGACGGTGAACTGGTTGGCGGTTGCGATATCCTGATCGAAATGTATCAGCGCGGCGAACTGCAGCAGCTGATCAAAGAGACGGCGGCTAAGTACAAAACTGAAGAGCCTGACGCGGAGTAATTTTCTGCGTAAATAAAAAAGCGACCTTAAGAGGTCGCTTTTTTTTATTCTTCGCTGTCGCCCATCGGCAGCGGCCAGCCGCCCAGACGCTTCCAGCGGTTGACGATCTCACAGAACAATTCTGCGGTGCGCTCCGTGTCATACAGAGCGGAATGGGCCTGCGTGCCGTCAAACGCTATACCTGCCGTGATACAGGCCTTTGATAACACCGTTTGTCCCAACGCCAGGCCGCTCAGTGCGGCGGTGTCGAAGGTCACAAAGGGATGGAAAGGGTTTCGTTTGAGCGAAGCACGCTCCGCGGCGGCCATGGTAAAGCTGTGATCGAAGGTGGCGTTGTGGGCCACCATGATGGCGCGGCTGCAGTTGCTCTCTTTCATGCCTTTACGCACCATTTTGAAAATCGCGTGCAGCGCATCATATTCACTGACGGCACCGCGCAACGGGTTGTGCGGATCGATACCGTTAAACGCCAGTGCTTCCGGCTGTAAATTTGCCCCTTCGAAAGGCTCTACGTGGAAATGCAGCGTGGTGTCTGGTGTAAGCCAGCCCTGTTCATCCATCTTCAGCGTGATGGCGGCAATTTCGAGCAGCGCATCGGTTTTAGCGTTAAATCCGGCTGTTTCTACATCAATGACAACGGGATAAAAACCACGAAAACGGTCGCACAGACCGCTAAATTGAGCGTTATCGGACATCAGGGTCTCTTACATGGGGAAAAAGCAGTGCGCATTATGGCAAATTTTGGCGGGGGATGCAGTAAAACTACGGGCGCACGTTGCGCCCTGAGGGATCAGTTGCCCAGACCGCGGCCGGCGTCTTTGGCTTCAATCAGCTCGATTTTGTAACCGTCCGGATCTTCCACAAACGCAATCACGGTGGTGCCGCCTTTTACCGGGCCCGCTTCGCGCGTGACGTTACCGCCGTTGCTGCGAATGCGTTCACAGGCTTCGGCCGCGTTGTCCACTTCCAGTGCGATATGACCATAGGCCGTGCCCAGCTCATAGCTGTCTACGCCCCAGTTATAGGTCAGTTCGATAACCGCTTCATCCGTTTCCGGGCCGTAACCCACAAACGCCAGCGAGTATTTGTATTCCGGGTTTTCGCTGGTGCGCAGCAGTTTCATACCCAGTACGTTAGTGTAGAAATCAATAGAACGTTGCAGATCGCCAACGCGCAGCATGGTGTGAAGTAGGCGCATAATTTCCTCATTAACCTGTGGAATAGACTGTTATTTTTGAACAGAAACGATGTTTTAGTATAGCGGCGAAAGGTCGCCGCTATCAATCAACAATGGCAAGATTACAGAGAAGGGTAGTCGGTGTAGCCTTCCGCGCCGCCGCCGTAGAAGCTTTCCGGGCGCTGCGGGTTGAGTGCCGCTTTCTGCTGCAGACGGGCAACCAGATCCGGGTTGGCAATGTAATCGCGACCAAACGCGACGGCATCGATCAGCCCTTTATTGATCAGATCTTCGGCTTTCTCAGGCGTATAGGCCCCTGCACCGATGATCACACCGTGGAAGCGCTCGCGCACTTTCTGGCGGAAGGCTTCAGTGTAAGGTTTACCGCCGGCCCAGTCCGGCTCGGACATGTGCAGGTAAGCAATACCGCGTTTCGCCAGCTCTTCAATCAGATAGAGCGCGTCGGCTTCTTCATTCGGGCCGTTATCGACGTTCTGGAAAGAACCGATTGGGGAGACACGGATCCCGATACGGTCCGGGCTCCACTCTTTGCATACCGCATCCACCACTTCCAGTACCAGACGGGCACGGTTTTCAACGCTGCCGCCGTACTGGTCGGTGCGGTGGTTAGAAGACGGTGACAGGAACTGGTGCAGCAGATAGCCATGGGCGGAGTGCAGCTCAATCAGGTCAAAACCCGCTTCACGCGCGTTGGCCACCGCCTGACGGAAGTCGTTCACGATGCCCGGGATCTCCTCCAGCTCAAGGGCGCGTGGCATCGAGGTATCCACACGGATCGCATTGCCGTTTTCATCACGCAGGGAGGTCCGGGTATTGGCGCTCAGGGCCGACGCGGAGACCGGCGCCTGACCGCCAGGCTGGATGCTGCTATGGGAGATACGGCCGGTATGCCACAGCTGAACCGCAATGCGACCCTCTTCAGCGTGAACGCCCGCGGTGATTTTCTGCCATGCCGCGATCTGTTCCGGGCTGTGAAGCCCTGGCGCACCGGCATAACCTTTGGCCTGAGCAGAAATCTGCGTGGCTTCGGTGATGATCAGGCCAGAGCTTGCGCGCTGACGATAGTATTCACCCATCAGTGGGGTGGGGATATCACCCGGCTCAATACTGCGCAGACGGGTAAGCGGAGCCATGAACACGCGGTTTGGCGCCGTGACAGCACCCACTTTTAAGGGGGTAAACAGTTTTTCAGCTGACATAGAGACTCCTGAGTAGACCAGTCGACTAGTAATAAGGTAAATAAAAAGCGCCTGTTATACACCAGGCGCAGTAATGCTGCTTTTCACATGTGCCAGGGCGCTTTCCAGCGGCACGGCACTGCGCGAAATTTTTGCCTGCAGGTTAGCCCCTAACCAGAGCGCGTATAACACCTGCGCCTGGGTGAGAGGCTCGCCGGAAAAGGCCAGCGTTTTCTCATTACGGCCTTTTTCCAGCGCCTGGGCCAGCAGGGCGATCACGCCGCTGGCTCCTTTATCCATCGCCGCGCGCATATCTTCAGAGAGATCGCACACTTCGGCAGACAGTTTTACCGTCAGACATCCGCTGATAATGCCCTGCTGGCAGAACTGGTTCAGCGTTTCCTGATAGTAGTTCAGAACACGATCGCGATAGTTACCTTCGCCCGAGGCAAAGTGGGTTGCCAGGCGCTGGTGGTAGCCCGCGTAATGACGCTCAAGCATGGCCACGCCAAAGGCCTCTTTGGATCGAAAGTAGTGATAAAACGACCCTTTCGGTACCTCAGCGGTTTTTAACAGCTCGCTCAACCCCATCCCGGTAAACCCGCGATGCATACAAAGTCGCTCGCCGGTGGCCAGTAAATGTTCGCGGGTATCGTGTTCAGTATGTCTGCTCATGAGCGCACTCTAATAGACCGTTCGGTCTAATGCAAGCGGGTTTACTGCCGACATGCGTTCAAAATATCCAGCTGCTGTTGATAAACCGTTGATTTCACGTCCATCATACCCAGTACGGTTGAGAACAAATTGTCCTGGGAAACCGCATTTTTTGCTGCATGGTCACGTAAACACTGTTCGTTAATGCCAAAGTTCTTCGCATAGTCCGGGGAAAGCCAGAACATAAACGGAATGTGCGTTTGCTGCTCCGGTGCCAGCATATACGGTGTACCGTGCAGATAAATACCGCTTTCACCCAGGGATTCCCCGTGATCCGAGAGGTAGATCAGCGCGGTATTCATGCTCCCCTGGCGCGCTTTCAGCGCATCGATGGTTTTGCTGACCACGCTGTCGGTATACAGAATGGTGTTGTCATAGGTGTTCATCAGCGCCTGGTGATCGCAATCCTGAATTTCATTGGTGTCGCAGGTAGGGGTGAACTTACGGAAATTATCCGGGTAGCGGCGGTAGTACGCCGGGCCGTGGCTGCCCATCAGATGGATAACCAGCACCGTGTCCTGCTTCAGGCCGTCCAGCACGTTGTCCAGACGGTAGAAATTGACATCGTCGAGGCAGGATTTGTCTTTACAGAACTGATCCAGCTTCCATTGCGTCATGTCGGTATGGGGCACGCGATCGCAGGCACCTTTACAGCCGCCGTCGTTGTCGCGCCACAGCAGATTAATACCCGCATGTTTAAGCACGTCGAGCAGCCCTTCCTGATGATGCGCGAGGTCGGCATCGTATTTGCTGCGCGTCATGCCCGAGAACATGCAGGGAACGGAAACGGCGGTTTCGGTGCCGCAGGAGGTGGCCTGCGGGAAGTTAATGATATCCTGCTTTTTCAGCTCCGGATTGGTTTCACGTCCGTAACCGTTCAGGGAGTAATTCGCCGCGCGAGAAGCCTCGCCGACGACCAGCACCAGAACCGTTTTCTTCTGTTGGCCTGCAATCAGTGGGCCCTTATGCGCATCTTCGCCAATCCGCACCAGCGTTTGATCGCCTGCAAACCAGCGCATTTTGCTGTACTTCACCATGGCGCTGACATAGTTCGCCGGGGTCACCATTTTGACGATGCTTTTGTTATTGCGAAACAGCGATGCGTAATCTTTATAAAACACCGCGGCAACCAGAATAATTACCAGCAGGGCGCCTAGCAGTGCGGCAACGCGTGTCAGCAGGGCATACCACCATTTCCCGGTATGAATGCGGGTCAACGCCAGCACCACGGAAGGAACGAGGCCGGCAATAACAATCCACAAAATCATTTGCGGCGTGATCAGCGCGGTGGCTTCCTGAGAGTTGGTTTCGAACACGTTCACAATCATGTTCTGATCGATCACCGCGCCGTAGGTGTACATGAAATAGGTCGCTGCCGCACAACCCATCGTTAACACGATCAGCAGCGGCTTACGGATAAACGGAATATTGAGCAGACTAAAGACAATCACCCAGCCGCAAAACAGCACCAGCGGTACGGACGCGGCAAAGAGAACGTCATGCAGATGAGCAGGGGCGATAATCGCCCAGCTGCGCTGGATAAACAGCCCATTAATCAGCGTAAAGAAGAGTGCACAGCCCAGAGTAAATTTTATGTCGTTACATTGTAACTTTTTCATTAACCACATCGAACGGGAAACCTGTCATTGTCATGATGGGGCGAGTATAGAGAGTGAAGATTAGTGAAACCTTAATGCCACAAATCTGTGGTAAAGCGCTTGCGCGTGGCGTGTTTAACGTCTTCACTGTAGGTGAGAGCGGTATTACGGAGGTGAGAGTGGCAGAGCAACTGGAGTTTTTCCCTATCCAGAGCCCGTGCCGGGGGATTTGTCAGGTAGATGAACGCGGATATTGCCGCGGGTGCATGCGCACCCGTGATGAACGTTTTAACTGGCAAAACTTCAGCGACACGCAAAAGCAGGAGGTGCTGCGACTTTGTCGACAGCGTCTTCTGCGCAAAATACGCGCAAACAAAGCCGCTGAGACCGAAGAACCCCAGCAACCTTCACTTTTTTAACACGGTAATTGCGTATACTCATGACATTACATCCTTGAGGAAAATGTTATGGTTCAGCGAATTACCCTTGCCCCCCAGGGGCCAGAATTCTCCCGTTTTGTGATGGGCTACTGGCGCCTGATGGACTGGAATATGTCCCCCCTCCAGCTGGCGAGCTTTATTGAAGAGCATATCGATCTGGGCGTCACCACGGTCGATCATGCGGATATTTATGGTGGCTACCAGTGTGAAGCCGCGTTTGGCGAGGCGCTTAAGCTGGTACCCGCACTCCGGGAACGCATGGAGATCGTCACGAAGTGTGGGATTGCCACCACGGCGAAACCGGAACACGCCCTTGGGCATTACATCACCGACAGCGCGCACATTATCAAGAGCGCTGAGCAGTCGCTGGTCAACCTGGCAACCGATCGCATCGACCTGCTGCTCATTCATCGCCCGGACCCGCTTATGGATGCCGATGAGGTGGCAGAAGCCTTCCTGAACCTGCATCAGAGCGGCAAAGTGCGTCACTTCGGCGTCTCAAACTTTACCCCGGCGCAGTTTGCACTGCTTCAGTCTCGCCTGCCGTTTACCCTGGCCACCAACCAGGTTGAGATCTCCCCGGTACACCAGCCGCTGCTGCTGGACGGGACGCTCGATCAGCTCCAGCAGTTGCGCATTCGCCCGATGGCCTGGTCGTGCCTGGGGGGCGGGCGTCTGTTCAATGATGATGAATTCCAGCCGCTGCGCAACGAGCTGGAAACTGTCGCCCGCGAACTGAACGCCGGGAGCATCGAACAGGTGGTTTACGCGTGGATCCTGCGTCTGCCGTCAAAACCACTGCCAATCATTGGTTCCGGCAAAATCGAGCGCGTGCGTGCTGCGCTGGGGGCGGAAGCGCTGCAGATGACCCGTCAGCAGTGGTTCCGCATTCGCAAGGCCGCGCTGGGTTACGACGTGCCTTAAACCGTCAGAAGCTGACTTTCCGGTGAAATCTTTGCCTCTGGTATACACTTAAGGGGCAAAAAATAACCAGCGGAGGTCATATGAAGCGTTTTGCTCTGGCACTGGTCACGCTGGTTGTTTGCGCAGGGGCGCAGGCAGCCAGCGACGAAGTGGAAATGAATCTCGTCACCTCTCAGGGTGTGGGTCAGTCCATCGGAACGGTGAAAATCACTGAAACCGATAAAGGACTGGAGTTCGCCCCGAACCTTAAAGCACTCCCTCCCGGCGAACATGGTTTCCATGTTCATGCCAAAGGCAGCTGTCAGCCCGCGTTAAAAGAGGGCAAACCGTCGGCGGCGGAAGCGGCAGGCGGCCACCTTGACCCGCAGCACTCCGGCAAGCATGAAGGCCCGGAAGGTATGGGACATCTGGGCGATTTGCCTGTGCTGGTGGTGAATAACGACGGTAAAGCCACAGATCCCGTTGTCGCCCCGCGTCTGAAAAAGCTGGATGAGGTGAAAGGCAAAGCGCTGATGATCCACGTCGGCGGCGACAATATGTCCGATCAGCCAAAACCGCTTGGCGGCGGTGGGGCACGCTATGCCTGCGGGGTGATCTGATCCCCAATTGTGCCCGGTGGCGGTGCCTGTTCCAGTTGTGACAGCGAGCAGTGCAGCCGCCAGATTATCGAGGCCAAATCACGGGCTGCGGGGAGGTGATGTCGCGCCAGGGTATCGCAGATCCGCTGCAGTTCATTCAGCGTGGCTTCCAGCGGCCGCTGCTGGACCCCGCGTTCACTCATGACATCGCGCAGCAGGGAGATGCACACATCACGAACCTGCGACAGAGGATCGGAACGCGTTTCCCATGCCCGAAGCTGCCAGACCACATGTGAACAGTTCAACAGCACCACGCCCCAGCGCAACAGCCAGCGTCGGGAAAGCGCATCCTGGCTGTTATTCAGCTGGCTGACGTGGTGATAAACCAGCGATTCATACTCACTTTCACGCAGATGCGGCTTACGGCTGAGCTGGTCGACAAAGCCCCGGCGTAGCTCCCGGATGTGCCGGCGGCTCTTGCGTGCATCGGAGCCGGGACGCAACACGGCGAATGCCAGCCAGGCCAGCCCTACGCCCAGGATCTTCGCCAGATTGTCATTAAGAAAGTCGGCGTAATCATACACCGGCGGATTCGTGACCGAGATAAACGATCCCATAAAGACAATCAGCTGTCCCCAGAGACCGGCCAGTTTTGGCATTTGCAGCTTCAGAAGCTGCATGGTCGTTAACAATGGGAACAGGAACAGCAGGAACTGCCACAGATCGCTTACCTGCACCATCAGGCCAAATTTCACCACAAAACTGAACAGGGACAGCAGCACCAGCGTGCGCAGCAGAAGCGTCAGGGAGTTGAATGGCGAGGCCGCGACGGAGTAGAGCACGCAGCTGATGGCGGCAAGCGTCAGGGCCGCCGTACCGGATTCCCACTGCGTGGTGATGCTCCACGCGCCGACCAGCATCAGCGCACAGAAGGTGCGAAAACCGCTCCACAGCGCTTCCAGATAGTCGGTATGCCTTGCGAGGGCCGGGCTGCCGGGGACGTTGAATTCTGTCAGTGGAGTCGCGGTCTCGACCGCCTTAATCCAGCGACTGCTGCGCAGGTAAAGCCGACAAAAGTAATTCAGACGCTGCCAGAAGGCGCGATGGCGGTAGTCGTATTCATCAACCGGGGCGAGCGGGGCGATGATCCGTGCGACCGTATAGATGTCTGCATCCGGTCGCGCAAGGGCCGCGAGTAGCGTTTCAATCACAGCCCGGGTGTTATCAGGTGGCGCTGGCCAGTTGAGCAGCATCCGGCGCAGGCTGGAGATCGCGCTGGTCATCCGTAGCTGCTGGTGCAGTAAATAATTTAGCAGCGTATTCTGACGGCGAAAGCGGTAGTGGCTCCAGAACGCCTGAATACGCAGCAGGTTCATCGTCAGGATCTGCCCGATAACCTTTTCATGGGCGAGACGAATATCATCGCTGGTTTCCGGTTGCCACAGCAGGCTCGCATGCTCCAGCAATCGGGTGTGCATGGTTTTCAGTGCGGTGATAAGCGCGGTGCCGTCTGAGGTGCTGGGCAGGATCATCATCATGAAGCCGCCGCTGAGGATCCCGACAATCACTTCGCAGACGCGTGCCTGAGCGATATCCCACAGCTCAGTGGTGTCGAGCACGTTTACCACCGGAAAGGCAATGATGGCAGTGGTATAGCCTGCCAGCTGAAAGGCGTAGGCGACGTTGTTGGTAAAATGGGCGCAGGCCCAGGTGCAACATCCCAGCCACGCCGCCATGCTCAGTAAGAACAGCCAGGGATCGTTCAGCGTATGGCCGGCGATAATTAACGCCGCAGTGGCGCCCAGCAGGCTGCCTGCGATACGGCCAAGGCTTTTACTGATCACCCCGCCGACGGTGGGGAAACTGACCACCGCCGCAGAGGTCATTGCCCAGTAAGGTTCATCCAGATTCAGATAGTAGGCGACGGACAGCGCTAGACACATGGCAATGCCATTACGCAGCGCGTAGCGCCACTGGGGACGCGTCGCTTTCATCCACGGCGTGTTTTGCCAGGCGAAAACCGGCAGCTTCATCATCGGTTTCCGATAGAGACGGTGCAGGTCGTGCCGGATACCAGCGTGATGTCCTGCGGTAAACGGTCAAACTCCACGCGAACCGGTACGCGCTGGGCCAGGCGCACCCACGGCACGTTTGGCTTAATGTCTGGTACCAGCCCTGAATCCGTTTCCACGCTTTGATCGTAAATGGCCCGGCCAATGCTGGATACGTGACCCTGTAACTTCTGCGAGCTGCTATAAAGCGTTATCGTGGCAGGCGAACCCGCGCGGATATGACGCAGTTTGGTCTCTTCAAAATAGCCTACAACGTAGAAGGAGTGGCTGTCGACGAGGGCGAAAACGGGTTGTCCGGTGGTGGCATAATTGCCCACGCGGGCGGAAAGATTGGTCACCCATCCATCAACGGGTGCGGTTATAACCGTTTGGGTCAGCGCCCACTGGGCCTGTTTAAGCGTGGCTTCGGCAACCCTGACGTTCGCCTGCATGGCCTTCACGTTGATATTCGCAGTGTCTAAGTCTTCCGCTGAGATGTAATTTTGCGATAAATGCCGGCGACGGGTAGCCTCGTTATTGGCTTTTGCCAGATCAGACTGGGCTTTTGCCAGCTGCGCTTCGGCATTCAGAATGGCAATGTGGTAAGGGGTATCGTCGATCCGGAATAACACCTCTCCCTTTTTCACGTACTGGTTGTCCTTAACCCGCAGCATCGTGATGCTACCCGACACCTGAGGCGTGATGCTGACCTGCTCAGCGCGAATTTTTCCGTCTCGCGTCCAGGGCGACTGCATATAAAAATTCCACAACCACCAGCCCGCCACCAGCGCGAGGGCAAGAACAAACAGCGTGGAAAAGTATTTCAGCGTTTTCATAGGTATAGTCACCACACCAGCAAGACAGCAAGGCCCAGACATACGGAGAGGGCAAACAGGGAGAGATCCATCAACATGGGATGCCAGATTTCGCCGGAGTACATCCAGTCGCGAAGCAGACGATGTGCAATGAGCCAGAGCATAAAGCCCACCAGAACGGCTTTAAACAGGGGAGGAAAGTAGACTGACGCACCGAAAATCAGGTCCTGAAGGGGTAAACCCTCCGAGCGATGAAAAAACGTCACGGGCAGAGATCCTTTGCAGTGAACAGAATGCCGCGTTGGCTTGTCTGAGTAAGAGGAAGCATCACAATTCAGTGTAAGTCATACTTTTAAGTTCGATGAATGCAGTATTGCATTTGTTTTGGCAATACAAATGCTGCACACTATTCTAAAATCAGTATAATAACTTAGCAAGCTAATTATAAGGAGATGAAATTGGAATCGCCATTAGGTTCTGATCTGGCAAGGTTGGTACGCGTCTGGCGTGCTCTGATTGACCATCGCCTGAAACCTCTGGAATTAACACAGACGCATTGGGTCACGCTGCACAATATTCATCAGCTGCCGCCCGATCAGTCACAAATTCAACTGGCAAAAGCGATCGGCATTGAGCAACCGTCGCTGGTGCGCACACTTGATCAGCTGGAAGAGAAGGGACTGATCTCCCGACAAACCTGCGCCAGCGATCGTCGCGCTAAGCGGATTAAACTCACAGAGAAAGCGGCGCCCATCATCACTGAGATGGAAGCCGTGATCACCAAAACCCGCGGTGAAATCCTCTCAGGCGTTTCACCGGCGGAGCTGGAAATGCTCATCAGCCTCATTGCACGCCTTGAGCAAAACATCCATGAACTGCAGTCACGCGACTGACATCCAACAAGGCCTTGCACGCGCAAGGCCTTTTTCTTACTTAAAAACCACCACCCGATTACGACCCGTCTCTTTCGCTTCATACATCGCTTTGTCGGCGCTTTCCACGCAGGTTTCTGCGGTTATCGCCGGTGACGTTGCCGTAAATACCCCCATACTGATGGTAATCGGTTCCGGTAGCTGACCGCCGCTGCTGGTTTTATCAAAGCTGCTGAGTTTTAACCGGATGCGTTCAGCCACCTGGTATGCCGCCTCTGATGAGGTATTGGCCAGCATCAGAACAAACTCTTCCCCGCCGATACGGGCGGCAATGTCCTGTGGGCGCACGGAGTCCATCAGCAGGTTGGCGACGAACTGCAGAACTTTGTCGCCCTGAAGATGCCCGTAGGTGTCGTTGATACGCTTGAAGCGATCGAGATCGCTGACGATAACGGAAACAGGACGGCTGGCTCTGGCGATTTCCAGTGCCTGATTTAACGATTCGTAAAAATAACTGCGATTATAAAGACGGGTAAGCGGGTCGCGAATCGAGTTCTGATACGACTGTTGATACTTGACGTGCGAGTCACGATACAGCCTGAATACATCGTAAAGCAGAACAAAAATAATCAGCAGCGTGGCGACAGTTTCAAATAACCGGGCGCGATACCAGGAGATATCTTCGGCATGCCCACCCGCTAACAGCATTGCAAGCGTGACGATATAGCAGACACAAAGAAAATTACCTCCCACCCAGAATAAATTACGCACGCGGGTAACAAACATCAGTGTGGCTAATGTTACGACCCAAACGACAATTAATAAAATATTAATGCAGTGGCTCCAGAGCACCATAAACTGACGGGTTTCATTATCAACCAGGTCAATAGATAACAATGGTGAATGACTGGAATAGATCCATGCCAGCAGCACCATAACGGCGGTAAAGAGAAAGGCACTACTGACAATAGCGATATGCGCCATCCGCGAAAGGGGGTGGTTGCGCGTGGTATAGAGTATTGCCGCGACGATGATCAATACCGCCATTAAGAGATGACGGAACATGTAATAAATCATCGCATCGTTGTAGTTCACGACGTTGAACTGATAAAGATCCAGCCAGGCGGGAAAGCTGGTCAGCGTTCCGATCATCAACGATGCCGATCCGGCGAAAGCAAAAGCAATCGCGATCAGATATAAGCGTCGCCTGTCACACCAGTATTTCATCGCCATAAAACAGGCAATAAAAAGATGAAACACCAGCAAGAAAATGGTGAGGGTCGGGAACAACAGCGGTGAAAAGGAAGGCACCCATTCAACGAGTTTTGAAAATAGCGTTTGCAATATACCGGTGACAATTATGCAACCGAAACAGAACGAGATATAACGACCTTTTACAGAAAGACGATTCGCAACCATATAAGTTTTAACAAAATTATCATGAGTAAGGGAGAGGTAATTGCGAAGAGTCTAACTAATTAATGCGATAAATACTTTGCGCAGAAACAATTTACGTCAGATTAATTGATAGGGGTAATTAATGTAATTTGTAAATATATTCACGCAAATGATATATATTGTAAATAGATGTGGCCCAGGGGCCACATCTATTTCTATTTAACGTGGGGAAACGGTCACCTGGCTACCGTTGCTGGCCAGTACAACACGCTGGCCTGCTGAGAAGCGGGTGTTGCCTTGTTTCTGCACAACCATGATCGTGCTGCCATCGTCTTTACGAATTTCCAGCTCTACGCCCTGAGATTTATTCATCGCACCCTGAACGCCCTGGCCTGCCACGCCACCTGCAACGGCGCCTGCGGCTGTCGCCAGAGAGCGGCCAGTACCGCCGCCGACGGTATTCCCCAGGAAACCACCCAGTACGGCACCGCCGATTGCGCCCATCACGTTGTTTTCATCACCACCCTGGATCTGTACAGGACGTGCGTTAACAACGGTACCGTAAGTCACGTTCTGAACCTGTTTCGCTTCAGAAGCGCTGTAAACGTCGCCAGAAAGTGAACTGTCGTTCACACAGCCAGCCAGAGTTAAACCAATCAGCGAAACGCCCAGTACACGTAAAATCATTTGAATCTCCTGTTCACCAAAAACGCCCCATTCCGGGCATCCGTTATGGCTAAATTATATGGCATAAGGGGCCATCGTTCATATCTTTGCACTAACAATAGGAAAATTGTACTTGAATTTGACTTAACGAGACATAAACAGGATCCGCGCGTGTTAGCCGTCTGACATTGTTAAAAAATATTATCCCCGGATGGCAAAGCAACGCCGTTTATGGTTGAGTGGGTAACCTTAGCCCACGCAACGTAAGGAAAGCGCATGAAATCGGGTCGCTACATTGGTGTGATGTCTGGTACCAGTCTGGATGGGGTAGATGTCGTTCTGGCCGCCATTGATGAAAACATGGTGGCGCAGCAGGCGAGCCTGACCTGGCCAATCCCCCTTTCACTGAAAGAGGATATCCTGAGTATCTGTCAGGGCCAGCAACTGACCCTCTCCCAGCTTGGACAACTCGACGTCCGTCTGGGGGCGCTGTTTGCGGATGCGGTGCTGGCTTTGATGCAAAAAGAACATCTTCGTCCGCAGGATGTGGTAGCCATTGGGTGTCATGGACAAACGGTCTGGCACGAGCCGGGCGGAGACGCGCCACACACCTTGCAAATCGGCGATAACAACCAGATTGTGGCGAAAACGGGTGTAACGGTAGTGGGGGATTTTCGCCGACGTGATATTGCGCTTGGCGGCCAGGGGGCACCGCTGGTGCCCGCGTTCCACCAGGCGTTACTGGCCCATCCGTCAGAAAGACGTATGGTGCTCAACATTGGCGGGATTGCCAATCTCTCGATGCTGATCCCTGGGCAGCCTGTTCGCGGTTACGACACGGGTCCGGGCAACATGTTAATGGATGCCTGGATCTGGCGGCAGTGCGGACAACCGTATGATAAAAACGCAGAGTGGGCGAGCGAGGGTAAAGTGATTATCCCTCTGCTGCAGTCCATGTTGAGTGATCCTTATTTTGCCTTACCGGCGCCGAAAAGCACCGGGCGAGAATACTTCAACTTTGGCTGGCTTGAGCGCCAGCTGGCCTCCTTCCCGGCGCTCGCACCACAGGATGTTCAGGCGACGCTCGCCGAGCTTACGGCCGTGTCGGTCTCCGAACAGGTGTTGCTCAGCGGCGGATGCGAGCGCCTGCTGGTGTGCGGCGGTGGAAGCCGTAACCCGCTGGTGATGGCGCGTCTGGCCGGGCTGCTGCCGGGTACCGAAGTGACAACAACCGATGCGGCGGGCATCAGTGGCGATGATATGGAAGCCCTGGCCTTCGCCTGGCTTGCCTGGCGCACCGTTGCCGGACTGCCGGGTAATTTACCGTCGGTGACCGGGGCGCGCGAAGCCAGCGTGCTGGGGGCGATTTTCCCGGCGAATCCGCGTCATAATCAGAGTTAACTGAAATTCAGCGCCGCGTCCCGTCGTTACAATGGAATGAAACAGGAGGGCAGGCATGCCCTCCAGGACCAGGAAAGTCTTCGGAATACGCCCATGAAAAAAGTTCTTCTTATTGCCGCGCCTTTATTGCTGTCAGGATGCAGCGTCTATAACCAGCTCCTTGAGCGCATGCAGACCGATACGCTGGAGTATCGCTGCGACGAAAAACCGCTGACCGTGAAGCTCAATAATCCCCGCCAGGAAGCCAGTTTTGTTTACGACAATAAATTGCTGACGCTGAAGCAGGGTATCTCGGCCTCCGGCGCGCGTTATACCGACGGTATCTATGTCTTCTGGTCGAAAGGTGACAGCGCCACGGTCTACAAACGCGACCGAATTGTGCTGAACAACTGCCAGCTCGAAAATCCGAAGCGTTGAGATTTTTACAGGGGCGGCGCACAATAGCGCCACCCAATCTCAATGTTAGCTAACGCCATGTCAGATAACGACGAACTGCAGCAAATTGCGCATCTGCGCCGTGAATACACCAAAGGCGGCCTGCGTCGCCAGGATCTTCCCGCTGAACCCCTTGTGCTTTTTGAACGCTGGCTGAAACAGGCCTGCGAAGCGAAACTTGCCGACCCAACGGCCATGGTTGTCGCGACGGTTGATGAAAACGGGCAACCGTATCAGCGCATCGTATTGCTCAAGCATTATGACGAGAAAGGGCTGGTGTTCTATACCAACCTGGGTAGCCGTAAAGCGCACCACTTAGAAAACAATCCGCGTATTAGTCTCCTGTTCCCCTGGCATATGCTGGAACGTCAGGTGATGGTGACCGGCAAAGCGGAACGCCTCTCCACGCTGGAAGTGGTGAAGTACTTCCACAGCCGTCCGCGTGACAGCCAGATTGGCGCCTGGGTATCAAAACAGTCCAGCCGCATCTCTGCCCGTGGGGTGCTGGAAAGCAAGTTCCTGGAGCTGAAACAGAAGTTCCAGCAGGGTGAAATCCCACTGCCCAGCTTCTGGGGCGGTTTCCGTATCCCCATTGAGCAGATTGAGTTCTGGCAAGGGGGCGAACATCGCCTTCACGACCGCTTTTTGTACCAGCGCGAAGAGGGTGGCTGGAAAATCGACAGACTGGCACCCTAATCCCCGAAATTTGTTGATTTAAGCGCTAGCGCACACCGCGCTTGCGCTTTATTCTATGTTCCTTTCGCATCAGGCGAAAAGTCGTGTACCGGCAAAGGTGCAGTCGTTTATACATGGAGAATTTGATGGCAAGCAGTAACTTGATTAAACAATTGCAAGAGCGGGGCCTCGTGGCCCAGGTGACGGACGAGGAAGCGTTAGCAGAGCGACTGGCGCAAGGCCCGATCGCGCTCTATTGCGGCTTTGATCCCACCGCTGACAGCTTGCATTTGGGGCATCTTGTTCCATTGTTATGCCTGAAACGCTTCCAGATGGCAGGCCATAAGCCTGTTGCCCTGGTGGGCGGCGCGACCGGTCTGATTGGCGACCCAAGCTTTAAAGCCGCTGAGCGTAAACTGAATACCGAAGATACCGTGCAGGAGTGGGTGGATAAGATCCGCAAACAGGTTGCACCGTTCCTCGACTTCGACTGTGGTGATAACGCCGCGATTGCCGCGAACAACTACGACTGGTTTGGCAGCATGAACGTGCTGACTTTCCTGCGTGACATCGGCAAACATTTCTCTGTTAACCAGATGATTAACAAAGAAGCCGTGAAACAGCGTCTGAACCGTGACGACCAGGGTATCTCCTTTACTGAGTTTTCGTACAACCTGCTGCAGGGCTATGACTTTGCCTGCCTGAACAAACTGCACGGCGTTTCCCTGCAGATTGGCGGTTCTGACCAGTGGGGTAACATCACCTCCGGTATCGATCTGACCCGTCGCCTGCATCAGAACCAGGTCTTCGGGCTGACCGTTCCACTGATCACCAAAGCCGACGGTACCAAATTCGGTAAAACGGAAGGCGGCGCGGTATGGCTCGATCCGAAGAAAACCAGCCCGTACAAATTCTACCAGTTCTGGATCAACACAGCGGATGCCGATGTTTACCGCTTCCTCAAGTTCTTCACCTTCATGGACATTGCTGAGATCAATGCACTGGAAGAAGAAGACAAAAACAGCGGTAAAGCGCCACGTGCCCAGTACGTGCTGGCGGATGAAGTGACCAAACTGGTGCACGGTGAAGAGGGTCTGGCCGCGGCAAAACGTATTACTGCCAGCCTGTTCAACGGTACACTGAGCGATCTGAGCGAAGCGGACTTCGAACAGCTGGCCCAGGACGGCGTGCCAATGGTTGAGATGGAGAAAGGGGCTGACCTGATGCAGGCGCTGGTGGACTCTGAGCTGCAGCCTTCACGCGGTCAGGCGCGTAAAACCATCGCCTCTAACGCGATCACCATCAACGGTGAGAAACAGGCCGACCCGGAATACACGTTCGTCGACGGTGACCGTCTGTATGGCCGCTACACGCTGCTGCGTCGCGGTAAGAAAAACTACTGTCTTGTCTGCTGGAAATAAGTCACAGTCTCCAGGGGCGTGGGAAACCACGCCCCTTTTGTTTTTTCAGGGTTTGGTAAGCATAAAATGAAGAACATCCTCGCCATTCAGTCCCACGTTGTTTTTGGACATGCTGGCAACAGCGCAGCGGAATTCCCGATGCGCCGCCTCGGCGTCAACGTCTGGCCCCTCAATACCGTTCAGTTCTCTAACCACACGCAATACGGCAAATGGACCGGCTGCGTGATGCCGCCTTCGCACCTCACCGACGTTGTGCAAGGCATTGCCGATATCGACCAGCTCAAGCGCTGTGACGCCGTACTGAGCGGTTATCTTGGTTCAGCGGAGCAGGGGGAACATATCCTCGGCATCGTGCGTCAGGTGAAAGCGGCAAACCCGGCGGCTAAATACTTCTGCGACCCGGTCATGGGGCATCCGGAGAAGGGCTGTATTGTGGCGCCAGGGGTGGCAGAGTTTCACGTCCGCCATGCGCTGCCCGCCAGCGATATCATTGCGCCAAACCTGGTTGAACTGGAGATCCTCTGCGAGCATCCGGTGAATAGCGTAGAAGAGGCAGTCAGCGCGTCCCGCGAGCTGATAGCCCAGGGGCCTGAAGTTGTGCTGGTAAAACACCTGGCGCGTGCAGGGCTAAGCCAGGACCGTTTTGAGATGCTGCTGGTCACGAAAGATGACGCCTGGCACATCAGCCGTCCGCTGGTGGATTTTGGTCAGCGCCAGCCGGTAGGGGTTGGAGATGTCACCAGCGGTCTGTTGTTGGTGAAATTGCTGCAGGGAGCCGCGCTGCAGGATGCGCTGGAGCATGTTACGGCGGCAGTGTACGAAATTATGATGGCGACGAAAGCGAGGCAGGAGTATGAACTGCAAGTAGTTGCCGCGCAGGATCGTATTGCGAAGCCGGAGCACTATTTCAGCGCGACGCGGCTCTGAACGATGCCGGGAGGCGCTGCGCTTGCACGGGTCTGAGAGGTATTGTGCAATTTATTGGTAGGCCGGGTAAGCGCAGCGCCACCCGGCAAAACAGACCGCTCGGTTAACTCAAACCTTCCGCTTTCAGCGCCGCAGCCACCGCAGGACGCTCCGCCACGCGTTTCATATACGATGCGATATGGTCTAACCCTTCCAGATTCAGCTTAACCGCGCGCGCCCAGCGCAGTACGGTAAAGAGATACGCATCGGCAATGGTGAAACGCGACCCGCCAATCCACTGTTCGTCTTTCAGCGATTCGTTGACGTACTGCAGCTTTTTCTCAAGAAGGGCGCGCAGGGTTGGTTTAAACTCTTCTGGCGTATCCGGGCGGAACAGGGGCGTAAAGCCTTTGTGCAGCTCGGTGGCAATGTAGTTCAGCCATTCCAGCGTCTTGTAGCGCGAAATGGTGCTGACCGGGGCCAGCAGCTGGCGATCGGGCACGCTGTCGGCCAGGAACTGCATAATCGCTACGCCTTCGGTCAGCAGAGTACCGTCATCCAGCAAGAGTGCCGGAACTTGTCCCTTCGGGTTAATGGCCAGAAAATCATCGCCGTTTTCCAGACGTTTTTTCATCAGATCCACACCATCCAGCGTGAAATCTTTGCCGCTCTCGCGCAGCGTGATATGCGAAGCAAGAGAGCACGCGCCCGGTTTGTAGAACAGTTTCATCGGTAACTCCTTTTTGCTGAGGTTTCAGCTATGTTAGTGCGCGAACAGATAAAAAAAAAGCCGCTAATAGATTAGCGGCTCATCGTTTCTCAATCACATTACGCGGTAGCGGTTTTGGTCGCTTCAGCGGTCTTATTGTCGTCCTGAGTCATACGATTCAGTTTCGGTGCGGTCAGCAGCATCAGCGCCGCAATCACCGCCGTCGCGATACCAATCTGCATGAATACGGTACCGTAGACGTTCAGAGAGACCAGTGGGTCCGTGACGTTATCAGGTACCGCCATCAGGTTCGCAATCTTACCTGCGATGATTGCCGCACCCGCGGTAGTCAGGAACCAGCTACCCATGATGAAGCCCATCAGGCGCTGTGGCACCAGTTGAGCAACCATTGCCAGACCCAGACCGGAGATCATCAGCTCACCGATAGACTGCAGCGCGTAGCTCAGGATCAGCCAGTTCACGGACACGATACCTGCGTCGGTGGCAAATTTGGTACCCAGTGGCAGCACCAGGAACGCGCCGGAGCACAGCACCATACCAATCGCAAACTTGTGCGGCATTGGCAGACGGTCACCCATCTTGTTATAGATAGCGGCCAGAATCGGGCTACCAATCATGATCCAGAACGGGTTCAGTGCCTGATACTGCTCCGGCTCAAACGCGATACCCAGAATAGAGTGCTCAACGTTACGAATCGCGAAGAAGTTCAGAGAAGTTGGCATCTGGCTGTACAGAACGAAGAAGATAATCGCTTCCAGCATCAGGATGAATGCCACGATCATCTTACGACGGGCAGCGCCCTGCATGGCAAACGCTTCTTTCGCAAAGATCACCACGATACCCAGTGCTACCACGCCCAGAACCGCACGCGCGATACCCTGGTTGTGCAGCAGCCAGGTGGCGATCGTGGCGAGGATCACCACGCCCACAATGGTCGCCAGCAGTTTGCCCATATGCACAGGTTCGAAGTCTGGTTTTGAACCGTAATCTTTAACCCAGCGCTGGCAGAAAGCAAAGTTCACCACGGTGATCAGCATACCGACCACGGAGAGGGAGAACGCCACGCTCCAGCCGAATTTAGCGGCCAGCCATGGGGTTGCCAGCATGGAGAAGAAGGAACCGATGTTGACGGACATGTAGTACATGGTAAATGCACCGTCCAGACGCGGGTCATCTTTGCTGTAGCAGGTAGAGAGCAGGGAGGATGGGTTCGCTTTGAACAGACCATTACCGACGGCAATCGTCGCCATACCCATATACACCACAGCGGCATCGTGCCCGGACCATGCAACCAGTGCATAGCCAATCGCCAGGACGATGGCGCCCAGCATGATGACACGTTTAGTACCGAGAACTTTATCACCCAGCCAGCCGCCGATAGCGACCAGGCCGTACACCAGAGCACTGAAAGAAGAGAACAGCGTGATGGAATCGGCTTCGGACATACCCAGCTGTTTTACCAGGTAAACCGCCATGATCCCTTGCAGGCCGTAATAACCAAAACGCTCCCATAACTCGATAGAGAAGATGAGATAGAACGCTTTAGGTTGTTTAAAAGCGTTAAGACTCACGCTTTCATCTGTTGGTTTATTGTTTGCAGTCGACACATATACCTCTTTTTTTACATCCCATATTAACGGGGGGGGGTGCATAGCGTGATGGCCTTAGGCCATCCGCCTTATAGTTATATTGGGAGGAGAAACGGCGGGTAATGTTCACTATCCTGACCCGTCTGGCAATATGTTTGTAATAATCTGTTACATATATCTGAGGTGGTATAATCTTCGGTTCATACAAATGTTATTTAGCGTTAAATTTCATACAGTGAGGAAAGGTAGTTTTTTCGACTGGCAATTACCGGCTCTGACGGGCTTTTGGCGATATCTTCTGCTATTTGCCGCTTGATGCAGTGATATAGCCCATATTCTGAAAAATAGCTGGTCTTATGTTCGGTTTAAGGCAAGAGATATCTTATGCCACAAAGGGTTTAGGCGGATTTTAACAACAAAAAATCAACATGAAGTTATCAGGGTGATCGTGATCACAGATGTATAGAAATTTTTGGCTATGAAAAAAGTATTAACCTGTTTGAGCGTTAAAGAACCGAATAAGTGACAGGTGAGGCAAAACAAAAGGCGGACAAAAAACGGCCAAAAGAAGAGCGTTTGATAGCCCTTCTTTTGCTAAGGGATTGAGTGCTCAGGGATAGACTTTTTCTTTGTATTCGCAGAGATCTTCAATAATGCAGGAGCCGCAGCGAGGCTTACGGGCAATACATGTGTAACGGCCGTGCAGGATCAGCCAGTGATGACAATCAACCTTAAATTCGGCAGGTACCACTTTTAACAGCTTCTCTTCGACCTGTTCGACGTTTTTACCCGGAGCAAAGTTGGTCCGGTTCGATACGCGGAAAATATGCGTATCCACGGCGATAGTAGGCCAGCCAAACGCGGTGTTCAGCACCACGTTCGCCGTTTTACGACCGACGCCCGGTAAGGCCTCCAGTGCGGCGCGGTCCTCAGGTACTTCACCACCGTGCTGTTCGAGCAGGATCCGGCAGGTCTTAATCACATTCTCGGCTTTGCTGTTAAACAGGCCGATGGTTTTGATATAGGATTTCACGCCTTCCACACCCAGCTCCAGCATGGCCTTCGGCGTATTGGCGACTGGATAGAGCAGGGCGGTGGCTTTATTGACGCTCACGTCGGTAGCCTGGGCAGAGAGCAGCACGGCGATCAGCAGCTCAAACGGGGAGGTAAAATTCAGCTCCGTCGTCGGGTGCGGGTTCTCGTCCCGCAGACGGGTCAGGATCGCAATGCGCTTTTCTTTATTCATGAGGCCTTCTCGGGTGTCCCTTCCAGAACGCTGCGCTCAGCCGCGCGGCGCTTACGTTTCTCATCAATCAGGTATTTTACCGCCAGCATCATGCCGAGGCCAATAAACGCGCCAGGCGGCAGCATCGCCAGCAGGAATGGCGTATCGGTGTGGAATACTTCAATGCGCAGCGCTTTGGCCCAGCCGCCCAGCAGCGCGTCCGCGCCGTCAAACAGCGTACCGTTGCCAAGGATCTCGCGCAGTGAGCCCAGCACGAACATGGCGCAGGTGGCGCCCATACCAATGGAAAAACCGTCCAGCGCCGACATGGCCGGGCTGTTTTTCACCGCGAAGGCTTCCGCACGCCCGACCACGATACAGTTGGTGACGATCAGGGGAATAAAGATCCCAAGCGACTGGTACAGACCGAACGCGTAAGCGTTAATCAGCATCTGGACGATACTGACCACCGACGCAATGATCATGACGTAGATCGGAATACGGATTTCCGACGGCGTCCAGCGGCGCAGGGCAGAGATGGAGAGGTTGGTCAGGGTCAGCACCAGCGTGGTCGCCAGACCCAGACCGAGCGCGTTGGTGGCGGTGGATGTCACCGCCAGCAGCGGACACATCCCCAGAAGCTGTACCAGCGCGGAGTTGTTCTTCCACAACCCCTGGACAATAACCTCTTTAACCTGGCTCATGATTACTCCTCACAGGCCGGAAGATTGTTGATTTGCGCGGGCAGCGTTTCAGCATACAGCCCGGCTCGTTTTACGGCGTTCACCACGGCGCGCGGCGTGATGGTCGCACCGGTGAACTGGTCAAACTCACCGCCATCTTTCTTCACCGCAAACGCGGTATCCTCTTCGCCATGGATCACTTTACCGGCAAAGTGCAAAATCCAGTCGCTCAGACGGGTTTCAATCTTATCGCCAAGACCCGGCGTTTCATGATGTTCCGTGACGCGGGTGCCCAGTATCGTACCGGAGAAATCGCTACCCACAAGCAGCTGAATGGCACCGGAATAGCCGTCAGGTGCCGTTGCTTCCATCACCGCGCCTACCGGTTTATCCCCTTTGCGGGCAATAAAGAGGCGGTGCGGGCCTTTCCCCAGCTGCGGCGCGTCTACCACAAAGCAGCTTTTTTGCAGGTCATTATCGTAGAAATCTGACGGGATCACCTGATCGAACAACGCTTTTTGCTGCTTCGATGCCTGCTCTTCAATCGTGGTTTTGGTCAGAGCGTTGACCAGCGCCGTCAGCCCTGTCAGGACCGCGGCGAAGACAGCCAGCGTGACGCCGTGTTTTTGCATCGTTTTTAACATGGCGAAACCCTTAGCGATGGCCGTACACGCGTGGACGCGTGTAATAATCTATAAGCGGAACGGTAATATTGGCGAGCAGGACAGCAAACGCCACGCCATCCGGGTAGCCGCCGAAGCTGCGGATGAGCCAGACCAGCAACCCCGCCAGCGCGCCGAAGATCAGACGCCCGCGGTTAGTCGTGGAGGCTGTCACCGGATCCGTCAGGATAAAGAAGGCACCGAGCATGGTCGCACCGGAGAGCAAGTGCATTTGCGGACTGGCCAGTGATTCAGGTGAGAAGACCCACCCCAGCGTGGCGCAGACCGCCAGCGTCACCAGGAAGCTGACCGGAATATGCCAGCGAATGGCTTTCTGCTGCAGCAGGAACAGGCCGCCAAGCAGATACGCCAGGTTGACCCACTGCCAGCCGGCCCCCGCCAGCATGCCGCGATAGATGGCGGATTGCATAATCTGCTCAACGCTGTGGCCGGCATGCAGGGAGGTTTTAAAGGTATCAAGCGGCGTTGCCTGGCTAATCCCGTCCACGCCCATACGCAGCGCGTTCATATCCGCTCCGAGCGCCGTATGGCCGGTAAAGATAACGTGCAGGGCATCCATAAAGCCCGGAACCGTGGCCGCAATGTCGTGCGGCGGCAGCCAGCTGGTCATCTGCACCGGGAAGGAGATCAGCAGCACCACGTAGCCAATCATCGCCGGGTTAAACGGGTTATGGCCCAGTCCGCCATAGAGCTGTTTCGCAATGATCACGGCAAACACGGTGCCGAGCACCACCATCCACCACGGGGCAAACGGCGGGATACTGATGGCCAGCAGCAGGCCGGTCAGCAACGCGGAGTTGTCAGCGAGAATACGGGAGACCGCTGCCTTACGCAGCTTAAGCACCAGGGCTTCTGCCGCTAAGGCGCTGACACAGCCGAGAAGTATCTGGAAGAGGGTTCCCCAGCCGAAAAACCAGCACTGAACGGCAATGCCCGGCAGGGCCGCCAGGCAAACCAGCATCATAATGCGCGATGTCTGACGCTGGTTATGGGTGTAGGGGGAACTTGCGATTCTGAAAACCATTTAATCCTCGTTAACTGCTTGTTGTGCGGCTTTCTTTGCCTGAACGCGCGCAATGGCGGCGGCGACGGCGGCTTTGCGCGGGTCATCGTTAGCGGCCTGCGGTTGCGTTTCCTGCTGCGCCGCCTTACGGGCTTTAGCACGCGCAATGGCCGCTTCGACGGCGGCTTTACGCGGGTCGACCGGAGTTTCCGCTTCTGCCGCAGGCGCCTGCTGCTCCGCTTTACGGGCTTTAGCACGCGCAATGGCCGCTTCGACGGCCGCTTTACGCGGATCGACCGGGTCCTGTTCTACCACCACCGGTTGCTCTCCGGCTTTGCGGGCCCTGGCGCGGGCGATTGCCGCTTCAACGGCCGCTTTGCGCGGATCGACCGCAGCATCCGCCGGGGGCGTTTGTGCTTTTTCTGCCTGACGGGCGCGAGCGGCGGCCTTGCGTGCTTCACGTGCGGCGATCGCTTCGCTGTTATCCGGCTTTTCACCCGCCGGGATCACCACAGGCTGCGCTGCATTGGCTTTTTTCTCGCGAACGCGGGCCAGTGCGGCGTTAATCGCATCCTGGTCTTTCTCTCCAGGCTGAACGGCAGCCTGTTTGTGGCGCTCCTGACGGGCGAGTTTTTCGCGTTCCAGTCGCGCCTGGCGCGCTTCAAAGCGTGCTTTGGCTTCTGCGGCCCGTTTCTCTTCCATGGAGATGGCATAAATTTCAGCCTTCTCCTGACGGAAATACTGCACCAGCGGAATGTTGCTTGGGCAGACCCAGGCGCAGGCACCGCATTCGATGCAGTCGGCCAGGTTATGGGCTTTCGCTTTGTCATGCAGCTGGCCTTTGCTGTACCAGTACAGCTGCTGCGGGAGCAGATCGGCAGGGCAGGCATCGGCACAGGCGCTGCAGCGGATACAGCCTTTCTCTTCCTGCTCCGCACCCATTTCGCTCGTTGAAGGCGCGAGCAGGCAGTTGGTAATTTTCACTACCGGAACGTCCAGCCACGGCAGGGTAAAGCCCATCAGGGGGCCGCCCATGATCACCATCTGGTCGCTACCCGGGCAAAATTCAGCCTGTTCCAGCAGGTGACGCACCGGCGTACCCAGACGCGCCCAGACGTTGCCCGGGCGAGAGACCGACTCCCCGGTCAGCGTCACGACGCGCTCCGTCAGCGGCTCGCCGTCAATCACCGCACGCTTCACGGCGTAAGCGGTGCCGACGTTCTGCATCAGCACGCCGATATCTGAAGAGCGTCCGCCGTGCGGTACCTGCTTGCCGGTGAGAATTTGCGTCAGCTGTTTAGCTCCGCCAGAGGGGTACTTGGTCGGGATCACGCGCAGGCTGATATCATGGCTACCCGCCAGCACGGCGCGCAGCATGGAAATAGCCTGCGGTTTGTTGTCTTCGATACCAATCAGCACTTCCCGCGGCTGCAGAATATGCGCGAGGATGCGGATGCCTTCCACTACCTGCGCGGCGCAGTCCTGCATCAGACGGTCGTCGGCGGTGATATAGGGTTCGCACTCGGCGGCGTTGATAATCAGCGTCTGGATCTTATCGCCACCGCCGCGCAGTTTGACCCCGGTCGGGAAGCCTGCGCCACCCAGACCAGCAACGCCGAACTGATGAATGCGTTCAATAAGCGCTTCACGGCTGCGGGCGCGGTAGTCGCTCCAGCCGTCACGTTCAATCCAGCGGTCTTCACCATCGGCTTCAATAATGACGCTCAGCTCAGAGAGCGCTGACGGATGCGCCACCGTATGGGGCGCAATGGCCACCACCTTACCGGAGGTGGGGGCGTGTACCGGCAGCATACGTCCGCGCCCAAAGGTCAGGGGCTGACCGCGAAGGACGGTATCGCCCTCTTTTACACACAGCTCACCCTCAGCGCCTATGTGCTGCTTCAGCGGCATGACGAAACGGGTCGCCAGCGGAATTTGACGCAGCGGGGTACCGCTGGACTGGGTTTTCATCTCCGGTGGATGGATCCCACCGTCAAAGTCCCAAATCTTCTCTTTTCTGAAAGCAGAAAATAACTTAAGCATGTTGTTCCACAGGAATGATGCGAACCGGAATGGTTTGAAGATCCCATTTCCAGCTTTCGGTAGTCGGTTCAACCGGGCGCAACTCAATACATTGCGTCGGGCAGGGGGCCACGCAGAGGTTACAGCCGGTGCACAGATCCGCCACCACGGTGTGCATGGCGCGGGTTGCGCCAACAATGGCGTCCACCGGGCAGGCCTGAATACATTTGGTGCAGCCGATGCAGTTTGCTTCGTCAATCACGGCCAGCGCACGTACCGGCTCCTGGACGTCCGCATCGCCATCCACAGGCTGCGGGTCAACGTTCAGCAGGGCCGCAATTTTCAGCATCACCGCTTCGCCACCGGGCGCACAGCGGTTAATTTTTTCACCCTGAACCCCTACCGCTTCGGCATAGGGGCGGCAGCCAGGGTAGCCACACTGCCCGCACTGGCTTTGTGGCAAAAGCTCGTCAATTTTCTCAACAACAGGATCGTCCTCTACCGCGAAACGGCGGGAGGCGTAGCCCAGGATAAGGCCAAACACCAGCCCCAGAACGCTGATAGAGGCGATGGCAATCCAGATAGCATTCATTACAACTTCACCAGACCACTAAAGCCCATAAAGGCCAGAGACATTAAACCGGCGGTCACCAGCGCGATCGCGTTACCGCGGAAGGGCGCAGGGATATCCGCTGCGGCCAGGCGCTCGCGAATGGAGGCGAACAGCACCATGACCAGAGAGAAACCGACTGCCGCAGAGAAACCATACAGCGCCGACTGCATAAAGTTGTGGCCAAGATTGATGTTCAGCAGCGCCACGCCGAGCACCGCGCAGTTGGTGGTGATCAGCGGCAGGAAGATACCCAGCAGGCGATAGAGCGCCGGGCTGGTTTTGCGCACCACCATTTCGGTAAACTGCACCACCACTGCGATAACCAGGATAAAGGCCAGCGTGCGAAGATAGGTTAACCCCAGCGGGATGAGGATCCACGTATCAATCCACCACGCGCAGATGGACGCCAGCGTCATCACGAAGGTCGTCGCCAGCCCCATCCCCATTGCCGTTTCCAGCTTTTTGGAAACGCCCATAAACGGGCACAGGCCAAGGAACTTCACCAGAACGAAGTTGTTAACCAGCACGGTGCCGACAAAGAGCAGTAAGTAATCGGTCATTATTTAGCCTGAAATAAAAAAGCCGCCTATTATCGGATAAACCCACGCAGGCGACAACAGGTTATCTGTAAGGTTATTACGGGTTCACAAAGGTGTTTTTCACCCGCGTTGAACGCTTGAAATAGGGCACCAGCAGCGCTGCGGCCAGTAGCGGGAAAAGCAGCTGACGGACGGCCAGGGCATCAGAAACGGGCGAAAACGCAAAGGCCTTCACCGCCAGCAGAACCGAAACCAGCAGCCAGATAATGTAGTGTTTAGGCACGCTTTTGCGGCGCTTAAAGAAGGCGATCGTCAGCCACAGCGTGTAGTACCACATCCCAATCGCGAAAACGAACGACACAAACCACATCGCAATATTAAGCACGCTTTGCGACATCAGCGTCTGAATGGCATGAGGGGTAATCAGTGCGGTGGTATAAAGCAACAGCGCAAGTGATGCGCTTAATAAGGCAACCAGCAGCCATGCCAGTGGGGCGATTAACCAGCCTCCAATGCGTTCTCCAGGCGTTGCGGTCATGAACTCTCCCATAATCTGCGCGAAATGTTGTACAGCCAGTTTGCAGGGCGGAGAGTATATAACATTTCGCGCGGATGGCTACTTTCTTATAAAACGTAACGCCAGACAGACTTCGGTACTTCACCCACGTTGAACAAACGGCCTCCGGACACCAGCTCCGCTCGACGATGATCGGCGGCGCGATACATATTGATGATCTCCTGATTATCCGACAGGGTGTAGTTCAGATGGTCAAACAGTTTTTCCAGGCTCTCAAGCGAATTGATCTTGCGAAATTTTAATAAATAGTCCTGAACTGTCATATTAATAAGTTTCCATATAAAAGATGTGTAATACCCGTTAAGGTAATTTGTTCGAATAATAAACGGATTAATAAAGACGTAAACAGCCCACTCAGGTAACGCGACGAAATTAGGAGTTTTCTTTGCTGAAATTCAGGCATCAGAAGATGCCTGGAAGAGAAGGTTAACCGTGTTCACCAGGGCTGGCAATACGTAACTGACATATTATGTCACTCTTTATTGCCGTAACCGGTTACTTAGGTTGGGCGACAGTGACAGGCTCCGGCGGCTGGTAGTTATCGATATGGCTGGCGACGCCAAGCAAAATGACCGATACCCCAAGAACAATCCATCCCGCTAATTCAATGATTCGATTAATAATTGACGTCATGATTCGTAATTGTACTTTATCCATAAAGACCGGGTGCAAATGTTACAGCGAGCTTTTCCCGACGGCAAGGGCTTTGGGAACGGTTCCCCTAAACAAAATCAGCAGGTTAATACTATGTAACAAAAACAACCGGTACAACCTGCTATTTTAAGTCATATGGCTCATTATTAATCTGTGGTAATGCCAGACTACCCAGTGTGAAATAAGAACGTCATAAAAGAGGATGGCACTATGAGTGATAATATCCGCGTCGGGCTTATTGGATACGGCTACGCGAGCAAAACGTTTCATGCGCCTCTGATAGCCGGAACGCCGGGGATGGCGCTGGCGGCAGTCTCCAGCAGCGATGCCGCTAAAGTTCATGCCGACTGGCCTTCCGTGCCGGTTGTCTCTGAGCCTAAACATCTTTTCAACGATCCGAACATTGATTTAATCGTCATCCCCACGCCGAACGATACCCACTTTCCGCTGGCAAAAGCCGCGCTGGAAGCCGGTAAACACGTGGTGGTGGATAAACCCTTCACCGTGACGTTGTCACAGGCTCGCGAGCTGGATGCGCTGGCGAAGAGTCTGGGCAGGTTGCTGTCGGTTTTCCATAACCGCCGCTGGGACAGCGATTTTCTGACGGTAAAAAGGCTTCTCGGTGAGGGTACGTTAGGGGAGATCCTCTTTTTTGAATCGCACTTTGACCGCTTCCGCCCACAGGTACGCAACCGCTGGCGCGAGCAGGCCGGGCCGGGCAGCGGCATCTGGTACGATTTAGCCCCGCATCTGCTGGATCAGGCCGTGAATCTTTTTGGCCTGCCGGTGAGCATGACGGTCGATCTGGCCCAGCTCAGGCCCGGGGCGCAGACCACGGATTACTTCCACGCCGTGTTAAGTTACCCGCAGCGACGGATAGTGCTGCACGGCACGATGGTCGCGGCCGCGGAATCCGCCCGTTATATTGTCCACGGCACGCGCGGAAGCTACGTGAAATTTGGCCTCGATCCCCAGGAGGACCGGCTGAAAAATGGCGAGCGTTTGCCGCAGGAAGACTGGGGCTACGATATGCGCGACGGCGTTGTTACGCGGGTCGAAGGTGAAGAGCTGGTCGAGGAAACCCTGCTGACAATACCGGGTAACTATCCGGCGTATTATGCGGCCATTCGCGATGCGCTGAACGGCTCGGGGGAGAACCCGGTGCCAGCCAGCCAGGCGATTCAGATTATGGAGCTGATTGAACTGGGGATTGAATCTGCCAAACATCGCGCCACGCTCTGTCTGGCATAAGTTTTAACTCTTTTGTCGGCCGGGTAAGCGTCAGCGCCACCCGGCAACGGTGTTAACCGCGGGCTACTTTATCTTTCAACGCCTGCTTCTCTGCAGGCGTCAGGAAGGCCATTTCCAGTCCGTTGATCTGCGCCTGACGGATCTGTTCGCGGCTCAGGCCCGCCTGCGGTGCGGCGATGTTGTACTCATGGATAATATCCACGCCCTGTACCGCCGGATCGTCCGTGTTCAGCGAGGCCAGTACGCCGTGCTCCAGGAACGTTTTCAGCGGGTGCTGGGCAAGCGTCGCCACGGTGCTGGTCTGAATATTGGACGTCAGACAGGACTCAATCCCGATACGCTGCTCTGCCAGGAAATCCATCAGGGCGCGATCTTCCACCGCCTTCACGCCGTGACCGATACGCTCGGCACCCAGCTCACGGATGGCCTGCCAGATGCTTTCCGGGCCTGCGGCTTCCCCGGCGTGAACGGTAACATGCCAGCCGGCATCGCGCGCGCGGTTGAAATGGGAGAGGAACAGACTGCCCGGGAAGCCCAGCTCATCACCGGCAAGATCGACGGCGGTGATGGCATCGCGATGGGCCAGCAGCGCCTCCAGCTCCTGCAGGCAGGCGGCTTCGCCGAACGTACGGCTCATAATGCCAATCAGGCGGGCCTGAACATCGAAGGCTTTACAGCCTTCACGCACGCCTTCAATGACGGCTTCCACCACGCCCGCAACGGGCAGGTTGTGGGTCATCGCCATATAGCCCGGCGAGAAGCGCAGTTCGACATAGTGCAGACCGTTGCGGGCCGCATCTTCAATGTTCTCGAACGCTACGCGATGGCAGGCATCCAGCGAGGCCAGCATCTTTACGCCCCAGTCGAGTTTGCTCAGGAAGCTGACCAGATCCGGTTCATTTGAGGTGACCTGTACGTGAGGGATCAGGGCATCAAGCGTTTGAGCGGGGAGCGTTAAATTGAACTGGCGGCCAAGATCGAGAATGGTTTGGGCACGAATGTTACCGTCAAGGTGACGATGAATATCAGTTAAAGGCAGGCGTGTATCAATCATGGTCGCACTCTTTTCTGGTTAAAGTGCGCCATATTATAAAAACAAAACGGGGTAAAAAGCTATTTGCGCAAGGGAATATTCCGTTGCGCAAACTGATTACCGCAGCGTGTCAATGCCCGCGATGAGGCGCTGAACCCCTTGCTCCAGCTTGCTGCGCGGGCAGCCCGCATTCAGACGTACGAAGCCGTTTCCTTCATTTCCGTAGATATATCCCGGCATGATGGCGACTTTTTGCTGCTCGATCAGCACCTTTTGCAGCGACCGATCGTCAAGGTTCAGCGGGCGCAGGTCAACCCAGGCCAGATAGGTCGCCTCTGGCGGCTGCCAGTTCAGTTCCGGAAAAGCGCCGTTTAATTCCTGTGCGATATACAACAAATTGTCTTCGAGATAATGGCGTAACGCGTCCAGCCAGGGGGCCCCCTGCTGATAGGCCGCGATATGGGCCGTCAGCGCCAGCACGGAGGGGGAAGAGAGCCCGTCGCGGCCTTTCAGGGCGCTGAGATAGTCGTTACGGCTCGCGTCATCGCCAATCAGGCCGTAAGCCCCGGTGAGCGCCGGAATATTAAAGCTTTTCGAGCCGGAGGTCAGAAGCGCCCATTTGCCGCGCGCCACCGCGCTCCATGGCGTGTGACGATGTTCGCCCCACACCATATCCATATGGATTTCATCACTGATCACCGCCACGTCATAGCGCGCGCACAGTTCCGCCATGTGCGTCAGTTCGTCCCGCGTCCAGACCTTGCCGGTGGGATTTTGCGGGCTGCACAGCAGCAAAATTTTGTTTTCCGGTTTCGCCAGGGCTGCTTCAAGGGCAGTCATATTTCCCTGCCAGCCTGTTGGCTGTTTTTGCATCTCAACGGTCACCATCTGACGCGCATTGCCCTCAATGGCTTTGTAAAACGCATCGTAGGCCGGGGTGTGAACCACCACGCCGTCGCCAGGGTTTGACCAGAGGCGTATCAGTTCGGAGACCATGTAGATAACGGAAGGGCCATAGACCACGCTTTCAGTATCAATCTGGCAGTTAAAGCGTTGCTCAAACCAGTGCGCGATGGCGGCGAGAAATTCATCATTTTTCCAGCGGCTGTAGCCGAACACGCCGTGATGAATACGCTCATGCAGCGCGTCGGTAATGCAGGGGGCGGTGGCGAAATCCATATCCGAGATGGTGAAGGGCAGTAAATCGGCCGCGCCAAAACGGTCGGCGACATAGTCCCACTGCGTACACCAGGTGCCGTGACGATCCACGACGGTTGAGAAATCAAACATGCTTTAATCCTTAACGTAAAACCCCCTCAAGGTGAGGGGGCTGAGGCATCAGGCTTCAACTGTTCGCATCAGGGTGGCCAGTTCATCTTTCACTGACTGCACCTGAGGGCCGATAACCACCTGCAAATTGTGCTGATTAAGTTGTACCACGCCGATGGCCCGGTTGGCTTTCAGGGCGTTGGTGTCCACTTTGGACATATCCGCTACTGACAGACGCAGGCGGGTAATACAGTTATCCAGAGAGGTAATGTTATCCGCACCGCCCAGCGCCGCCAGAATGGCCGGAGTGTTATAGCCGGATTTCCCCACGGTTCCTGCAACCGCCTGTTCCACGCTGGTGGCCGTATCGGTATCGCGGCCCGGCGTTTTCAGGTTAAAGCGGGTGATGGCGAAGCGGAAGATGCCGTAGTACACCGCGAACCAGATCGCCGCCACAACCGGCACCAGGTACCACTTGGTGGACAAGCCGTGCAGGATGCCGAACACCACGAAGTCGATCACGTTGCCGTCGGTGTTGCCGATGGTGACGCCGAGCACCGCCATCACGGTAAAGCCCAGACCGGTCAGCACCGCGTGGATGAGATACAGCACCGGCGCGACAAACAGGAACAGGAATTCGATGGGCTCAGTGGTACCGCCCACGACGCAGGCGATCACGCCGGAAATCAGCAGTCCTTTAATTTTATGGCGGTTTTCCGGGCGTGCACAGTGGTACATCGCCAGCGCGGCGCCAGGCAGACCGCCGAGGAAGGCCGGCATTTTACCCTGAGACAGGAAACGGGTTGCGCTTTCAGAGAACCCGTGGGTGGTCGGGCAGCTCAGCTGTGCCTGGAAAATGGTCAGCGCACCGCTCACATCGTGACCGCACACCTCCATGGTGCCGCCCGCTTCGGTAAAGCGAATCAGGGCCACCAGGATATGCTGCAGGCCAAACGGCAGCAGCAGACGTTCGCCAGTGCCGAAGATCATCGGACCAAAATCGCCCGCGCCGTTAATGATGCGGCCAATGCCGTTAATGCCCATCGCGAAGACCGGCCAGATCAGCGGAATGATCAAACCAAACAAGCCCATCACCACCAGGGTGATAATCGGCACAAAGCGGGTGCCGCCGAAGAAGGCCAGCGCATCCGGCAGACGGATATTGTGGAAACGCTCGTGCAGCATCCAGATAATCACCCCGGCGATCACCGCCCCGAGGATCCCGGTATCAATGGACTGGATACCAATCACGCTCTGAATATTGTTGGCTTTCAGTACCGCCGCGTCGGTGGTAGGCAGAATGCCTTTCGCGGTCAGCCAGAAGTTAACCGCAAGGTTCATTACGGCGTAACCCACAAATCCGGCGAACGCCGCGACGCCTTTGTTCTCGCGGGCCAGGCCCAGCGGGATAGCGATACAGAACATAACGGGGAGGAAGCTGAAGGCGAAGGAGCCGACTTTACTCATCCAGATAAAGATCGCCTGCAGCGCGGGCGCGCCGAGGAACGGGATCAGGGTGATGACGTCTTTACTGCTTAACGAGCTGCCGATGCCGAGCATGATCCCGCAGAACGAGAGGAGCGCCACGGGCAGCATAAAGGTTTTACCCAGTTGCTGGAAAAATTCCCACAGCGATATTTTTTGTGCTGCTTTCGCCGTCATAAAACGACTCCTTTATTGTTAAAATCAGTTTGCCTGCTTCAATGCTGCGAGAAGATAAAACGTTTTATCAAACTTTAGTGCGCTCTGTATCACATTCTCAGGCTTTGACTGGTAGTATAAAGATAACGTGTTGATAAAACGTTTTACCGATCTCATTTCAGGGAGTCACGCCGACATATGGCTGTAGCGAAAAAAATCACCATTAATGATGTCGCGCTGGCGGCGGGGGTTTCCGTCAGCACCGTTTCGCTGGTGCTGAGCGGAAAAGGACGTATCTCACCCGCAACCGGCCAGCGGGTTAACGAGGCGGTTGAGCAACTGGGCTTTGTGCGTAACCGCCAGGCATCGGCGCTGCGCGGCGGGCAGAGCGGGGTGATTGGCCTGATTGTCCGCGACCTGACGTCACCGTTCTATGCGGAGCTGACCGCAGGGCTAACGGAAGCCCTTGAAGCGCAGGGGCGAATGGTCTTTTTGCTACATGGCGGACGCGAGGCCGATCAGCTTCTCTCCCGTCTCGATATGCTGCTGACCCAGGGGGTGGACGGGGTGATCGTCGCCGGCGCGTCGGGCGTGGGCAGCGAGTTGTGCGAGCGTGCCGCCGAAAAAGGCGTGCCGCTGGTGTTTGCCTCCCGCGCCAGCTATCTCGACGAGGCCGACACGCTGCGCCCGGATAACATGCAGGCCGCGCAAATGTTGACCGAGCATCTGATTCTCCGCGGGCACCAGCGCATTGCCTGGCTGGGGGGCAAAAGCTCTTCCCTGACGCGGGCTGAGCGGGTAGGCGGCTACTGCGCAACGCTGATCAAGTATGGCCTGCCGTTCCACAGCGAATGGGTGGTGGAGTGTGAATCCAGCCAGAAGAAAGCGGCAGAAGCGATAGGTGCACTGCTGCGCAGCAGCCCGACGATCAGCGCCGTGATTTGCTATAACGACGTGATTGCCATGGGCGCCTGGTTTGGCCTGATCCGCGCCGGGCGTCAGAGCGGCGAGGGCGGAGTGGAAACGTTCTTCGGCCATCAGGTGGCGCTGGGGGCGTTCGCCGACGTCGGTGAAAACGCGCTCGACGATCTGCCGATCGTCTGGGCCACGACCCCAGCGCGGGAGATGGGCTACACCCTGGCGGACAGGATCATGCAGCGCATCGACAATACGGATGTCCAGGCCGGGCACCAGATTGTGGCGGCGCGGTTAGTGACGGTGAAATAGACACCTCGGCACATTGCCCGGCGGCGCTGCGCTTGCACGGGCCTACAACGGCCCGGAATCGTAGGCCGGGTAAGCGTCAGCGCCACCCGGCAATAAAAAACCCCTCGCATGAGGGGTTTTGACGTTTACTGCTGCGGCGCTGCTGGCTCGGCTGGCGCTGCGGGTTCAGCCGGTTCCGGCGCGCCCAGAGCAGGCATACCAAACATGCCGACAAAGTCATCCAGCGGCATTTTGTCGCCGTTGAGCGTCACCTGACCGTTGGCATACTGCAGGCTGGTGGAGATGGTGTTGTTATCCACCTTCGTGATGCGGAACATCTGGCCCATTGCCGCCAGACCTTTCACCTGCTGATTCGCCAGCTTGCCAGCGTCTTCATCGCCGTAGCCTTCCAGCTTCGCAATCTGGGTCATAAACTCGGTGGCCATATCCATCGGGATAGTCAGCTTGCTGTCGAGGGACTTCACGCTGCGATCCACTTCCTGTGCCAGCGTCTGAGGTTCGCCCGTGGCGGTTGCCGGATCTTTCAGGAACAGAGACAGGTTGAAGCTGGTTTCGCCTTTGCTGTTTTTCCAGCTCAGCGGCGCAACGGTGACCACCGGCTCGCCTTTCAGCAGGATTGGCAGGTTGTTGAACAGTACCGCCATAGCCTGCTGCTGGTACACCTCCGGGTTCTGCTGCAGCGCGGCATCGGTCAGCAGCGCCTGGCTCTCTTTGCTGTATTTCTGGCTAAACTCGTGCCACGCCTGCCCGTCGATATTGCCGATTTTCAGCGAAAACTTGCCGGTGCCCAGATCCTGATTCTGGACTTTCAGGCTCTTCAGCGTGTAATCCAGCTGGGTGTTGATGTTTTTGCCGTCTTTAGACACGTCGGATTTGCCGTCGATGTTCATGCCTTCCAGCACGGCCATCTCTTTACCTTCAATGGCAATCGCAATCTTGTCGACAGACAGTTTCTGATCGCCGATGCGCTCTTTAAAGTCGGTCATTCGGCTGTTGCCGTCGGCTTTCAGATTGTTAAAGGTGAGCTGAACTTTTTGGTTATATTCGTTTACGGCATCGACCAGGCCACTTTCCGCTTCCCCCGTCAGAGATAACACGTTCCCGTCGCGGTCAGTATCAACCTGGAAATTGCCGCCGCTAAAGGCAACTTTCTCATTCTCTTTCTCGTAGTTCAGCGCTTTAAGCGTGATATCAGAACGGGTATCACCGGAGTAGCTAATGCGGGTGTTAATATCGAAAGGTGATTCATTCTTCGCCAGATCAAACAGCGGTTTGGTCAGGTCGTTGTTCACCAGAACAGTGTGAACGGACGCCATCGACGGGATCAGGTTAAACGACTTTAACTGCGCCAGCGGGAATGGACCGTGGCTCACCACTTCATTCAGCACCACGCTCTGACCCGGCTTCAGCCAGCCGTTTTCATTACCGGCAACCGGCTTCACCACCAGCTGCATATGGCTGCTGAACACACCGCGCTGATAATTCTGGTAGCTCAGCTCTACGCCCGCTTCCGGTGCGCTGCCCTTAATTTCGCTGTTAGCCTGCGCCACCATCTCAGCCAGACGGCTTTCCAGCTGTTTCCCGGTATACCAGGAGGCACCCGTCCAGACCACGCCTAACGCTACAATCACTCCAACCGCTACGACCGATTTTTTCATTGCGACTATCCCTAAAATGAAACCAGGCGGTTGAAACCGCCCGGAGATATAAAGCCTGCCACTAGCTTAGCAAGAGTTGTTAAAAAATTCAGTAAGTGCCTATAGCTTATTAAAAACACGCGCCAGACGACCGGTGCCACTTACGCTTACCGGAGACTCATTCGCCGCAACAAACGCCGATTCACCCGGTTTCAGCACCAGACGCTCGCTATTTTTATGCAGAGTAGCTTCGCCCTCCACGCAGAAAAGGATCGCCGCGCTCTCCTGCGCGATGGTCGTTTCTGTCTGGCTCAGGTCATGCAGCGAGAAAGCAAAATCCTCAACCGGGATCGGGAAGTCCAGCTCTGCACCCTTTTTCACTGGCTGAGTCAGCAGCTCTGCGGCAGGTTTCGCCACGAACTTCACGTTAGCAACCAGTTCAGGGATGTCGATGTATTTCGGCGTCAGGCCCGCGCGCAGCACGTTGTCGGAGTTGGCCATCACTTCCAGCGCCACGCCCTGCAGGTAGGCGTGCGGGGTTTCCGCGAACAGGAACATTGCTTCGCCCGGGTTCAGCTTGACCACGTTCAGCAGCAGAGGAGAGAACAGGCCGCTGTCGTCCGGGTAGAACTCGGAAATCAGGCGAATGGTGTCCCACGGTTCACCTTGCTGTGTGGTCAGGGCTGCTTTCAGCACCGCCAGCGCGTGGGATTTCTCGTCACCCTGCATGTTAAGCAGGCTGGCAAACAGCTGGCTCAGGCCTTCAGCATTGGGGTTTTCGAGGAAGTGGGCGATCGCGTTATTGGCACCAGCGACCGGTTGCAGCAGGGAGATAATCTCTGAAAACTCGCGGAAGGCGTTCATCGCCAGGAACGGGGTCAGCGCGAACACCAGCTCCGGCTTATGGTTTGGATCTTTGTAGTTACGCTCGGCAGCGTCTAACGGAATACCGGCCGCATTCTCTTTCGCAAAGCCGATTTCAGAGGCTTTCTTGTTCGGGTGGACCTGGATGGAGAGCGGCTGGTCGGCGCACAGCACTTTAAACAGGAACGGCAGTTCGCCAAAGCGCTGAGCCACCTTGTCGCCCAGCAGCGCGGCTTTATCGGCATCAATGACGTCACGCAGGCTGTGCACCTGACCGCTGGTGTCTTCAATTTTTGAGCTGCTCTTCGGGTGCGCACCCATCCACAGTTCTGCCATCGGCAGGTTGTTTGGGTTCGCGATACCGTAGAGATCCGTTAACGCAGTTTTACTTCCCCAGGCGTAGTTTTGCACTGAGTTGATGAGTTTTTGCATTATCAAGCCCTGATTCAAATGTGGAATAAACTTCGGGTATTAAAGCAATAAACCACCGGGAAGTAACCTGTGGATGTAAAAAGTCGTACTAGTCTCAGTTTTTGTTAAAAAATTGTGTAGGATAAGCTGACTCGCTTTTAAGCGGGCAGCGGAACATCTGCCCAAATAATCAGACTGAAGCAGTAAGTGAGAGAACAATGTCGAACAAACCCTTCCATTATCAGGATCCTTTCCCGCTGAGTAAGGATCAGACCGAATACTATCTGTTAACCCGCGATCACGTCTCTGTCTCTGAGTTTGAAGGACAAGAGATCCTGAAGGTCGATCCGCAGGCGCTGACGCTGCTGGCGCAGCAGGCTTTTCACGACGCCTCGTTTATGCTCCGTCCTGCCCACCAGCAGCAGGTGGCCGATATCCTGAGCGATCCGGAGGCCAGCGAAAACGATAAATACGTTGCCCTGCAGTTCCTGCGTAACTCCGATATCGCGGCGAAAGGCATTCTGCCAACCTGCCAGGACACCGGCACGGCAATCATCGTTGGGAAAAAAGGCCAGCGCGTCTGGACCGGCGGCGGCGATGAGGCGGCGCTGGCGCACGGCGTTTACAACACCTACACCGAAGACAACCTGCGCTATTCGCAGAACGCGCCGCTGGACATGTACAAAGAGGTCAACACCGGCACCAACCTGCCTGCACAGATTGACCTCTACAGCGTGGACGGCGACGAGTACAAATTCCTCTGTATCGCCAAAGGCGGCGGTTCAGCTAACAAGACCTATCTCTACCAGGAAACCAAAGCGCTGCTCACCCCGGGCAAGCTGAAGAATTATCTGGTGGAAAAAATGCGCACCCTCGGCACCGCGGCGTGCCCGCCGTACCATATCGCGTTTGTGATTGGCGGTACGTCGGCCGAAAGCACGCTGAAAACCGTGAAGCTGGCCTCGACCAAATACTATGACGGCCTGCCGACAGAAGGTAACGAGCACGGCCAGGCGTTCCGCGACGTTCAGCTTGAACAGGAGCTGCTGGAAGAGGCGCGCAATCTGGGCCTCGGTGCGCAGTTTGGCGGTAAATACTTCGCCCACGACGTGCGCGTGATCCGTCTGCCGCGTCACGGTGCATCCTGTCCGGTCGGGATGGGTGTCTCCTGCTCCGCGGATCGTAACATCAAGGCGAAGATCAACCGTGAAGGCGTGTGGATCGAAAAACTGGAAAACAACCCGGGTAAATACATCCCGGAAGAACTGCGTAAAGCGGGTGAGGGCGAAGCGGTTCGCGTTGATCTGAACCGTCCGATGAAAGAGATCCTGGCGCAGCTTTCACAGTATCCGGTCTCGACCCGTCTCTCCCTCAACGGCACCATTATCGTGGGCCGCGACATCGCACACGCGAAGCTGAAAGAGCGTCTGGACAACGGCGAAGGGCTGCCTCAGTACATTAAAGATCACCCGATCTACTACGCGGGTCCGGCGAAAACGCCTGAGGGCTATGCTTCTGGCTCGTTAGGCCCCACCACGGCCGGGCGTATGGACTCGTACGTTGACCAGCTGCAGGCTAACGGCGGCAGCATGATTATGCTGGCAAAAGGCAACCGTAGTCAGCAGGTGACGGACGCGTGCCACAAGCATGGCGGCTTCTACCTCGGCAGCATCGGTGGCCCGGCTGCGGTGCTGGCGCAGGGCAGCATCAAGAGTCTGGAGTGTGTGGAATACCCGGAACTGGGTATGGAAGCTATCTGGAAAATCGAAGTGGAAGACTTCCCGGCGTTTATCCTCGTGGATGACAAAGGCAACGACTTCTTCAAACAGATCCAGTCCTCTCAGTGTTCGGCCTGTGTGAAGTAATTCTGTAAATTGCCGGGTGGCGGCTATGCCTTACCCGGCCTACGTGTCTGGTAGGTCGGGTAAGCGTCAGCGCCACCCGACACCAAAAAGAGCGCACAAAGCGCCATAACGTTTCTCAGAAGTCATCAATACTTATCCCTTAAGCATGTGAGCAATCCCTCTTTTGTTATCAAGGAGAAAGTAATGACAACGGTACGCCGTGAGAAAGATTCTATGGGCACCATTGAGGTTCCGGCCGACAAGCTATGGGGCGCGCAAACCCAGCGTTCGCTGGAGCATTTCCGTATTTCGACCGAGAAAATGCCCGTCTCGCTGATTCAGGCGCTGGCTCTCACCAAACGGGCCGCCGCGAAAGTTAACCAGGATTTAGGCCTGCTGGCGGCCGACAAAGCCACCGCCATCATGAATGCCGCCGACGAAGTGCTGGCGGGCAAGCACCCCGACGAATTCCCCCTTGCCATCTGGCAGACCGGTTCCGGCACGCAAAGCAATATGAACATGAACGAAGTGCTGGCAAACCGGGCCAGTGAACTGCTGGGCGGCGTGCGTGGCATGGAGCGTAAGGTTCATCCAAACGATGACGTCAACAAAAGCCAAAGTTCTAATGACGTCTTCCCCACGGCGATGCACGTGGCGGCGGTGATTGCTCTTCGCGAACAGCTTATCCCGCAGCTCAACGTCCTCAAGTCCACGCTTAATGACAAGGCGCAGGCCTTCCGCGATATCGTTAAAATTGGCCGTACGCACCTGCAGGACGCCACGCCGCTGACGCTCGGCCAGGAGATTTCCGGCTGGGTGGCGATGCTGGAACACAATCTGAAGCATATTGAGAACAGCCTGCCGCATCTGTCGGAGCTGGCGCTCGGCGGCACGGCGGTGGGGACCGGGTTAAATACCCATCCGGAGTACGCGGTGCGCGTGGCGAAGGAGCTTGCTGCCATTACCGGTCAGCCGTTTGTCACGGCGCCCAATAAGTTCGAAGCGCTGGCGACCTGCGATGCGCTGGTTCACACCCACGGAGCCCTGAAAGGGCTGGCTGCCTCGCTGATGAAAATTGCCAACGACGTGCGCTGGCTGGCCTCAGGCCCGCGCTGCGGCATTGGTGAAATCAGCATTCCGGAAAACGAGCCGGGCAGTTCTATCATGCCGGGTAAAGTGAACCCGACCCAGTGCGAAGCCATGACCATGCTCTGCTGTCAGGTGATGGGCAACGACGTGGCCGTCAACATGGGCGGTGCATCCGGCAACTTCGAGCTGAACGTCTTTCGCCCGATGGTGATCCACAACGTTCTGCAATCGATTCGTCTGCTGGCGGATGGGATGGAGAGCTTTAACGAGCACTGCGCGGTGGGCATTGAGCCAAACCGCGAGCGCATCAGCCAGCTATTGAATGAGTCTCTGATGCTGGTGACGGCACTTAATACCCATATCGGCTACGACAAGGCCGCCGAGATCGCCAAAAAAGCGCATAAGGAGGGGCTGACGCTGAAAGCCTCCGCCCTGGCGCTGGGCTATCTGACGGAGGCGGAATTTGACGCCTGGGTACGCCCGGAAGCGATGGTCGGCAGTCTGAAATAATCATTCCGCCACATACAGGTGCAACCGCGGAATAATCAGCTGAAGCGGTTGCGCCTGGGGTCTGTAACGGTGCTGGACATTTTCAGCATCGTAATTCAGCAGCTCACCAATGTCCGGCACGATGGCACCCTGATCGGCATCATAAAGCGCAATCAAAGGCGTCGGGCAGGCATACTGCACCTGTTTTTGCTGACCGGAATACCAGACGCGGGCGATAGGCTGAACTTTCACCGGGCGCTTGATCTTGAGGCGCGTCTTTGCCGGTAGCGACGCGATGCTGTGATATTCCTGCTCCAGGCGCTCAATCCACTGCTCGCGCGACCACGGTGCGACGGTGCGTGGCGTCTTCAGACTTTTTTCCAGCTGGGCCAGAATTTCATCCCGGGTGAAATTCTTAATGATGTGCTTATTCGCCCAGCCGAAACGCAGCGTGGCGGGGTGACGCAGTACCGTCAGGGTGCGGTAGGCATTAAGGGTTATCAGGCCCGGAAGCTGGCGGTGCACCCACTCAAACCGGGCGGCAGGGGCCAGGCCCGACTCTTCGGTGATGATTTTTTCAAAGGTCGCTTTCAGGGTGTTGATGTGGGCAATCTGGGTTTCCAGCGCTTCACGCGCTGGGGCATCGGTTTGCAGGCAGATCACACCCGGCAGACGCACGGCCGCCTTACTGCTGCGCTGTTCTGACTGCTGCTGGATAAAGAGATGGCGGTAGTGCTTCATCGCCAGCTCACAGGCGGCGTTACCGAGGTGCTGTTTCACCTCGATGGTATCCAGCGGATCGTGCTCGGCCCCTTTGGCCACATCGGGCAGGGTAAAGACGCGCGCGGCCAGCAGACGGCAGGCCTGCAAACGTTCTGTCAGGATCAGTAGCTCGTGTTCTATTTCGCGAAAGGTGCTGTTCAGCCTTTCGATGAGATCGTAGGATGCCATAAACACTCTCATTAGTTACAACATACTTATCATATAGCACAGCACGCCGGGTCAGGCCAGCGTGCGGTTTAGGTCAGGCAGGAACGGGAAGGGCGATGTTATGGTACACGGGCCAGCTAAAGCAGAAGCGCGCGCCGCCGAGTTCGCTCTCCTCGCAATGCACGGTGCCGCCCATGGCCTGGGCGATAGAGTAAACAATCGCCAGCCCCAGACCACATCCACCGGTGGCGCGATCGCGGCTGGGGTCTAAACGTACAAACGGTTCAAACACGGTTTCGCGTGCTTCCGGGGCAATTCCCGGGCCGTCATCCTCAACCGTCAGGCTGGCCAGATTGCCCTGCACATCCAGGCCAATCTGGAGCGTACTTTCGCTGTAGCGCAGGGCGTTGTTGATCAGATTGTCCAGCACGCGTTCCATCAGGCGCATATCGAGCGCGCCGTAATCACCCGGCGTGACGCGCGTGCGCAGCGTGCGCTGCGGGTTCACGCTCTGGACATCATCAATGTGGGTTTGCAGCCAGTCAGGCAGGTCCGGCGTGCTGAGGTTGAGTTCGTTCTGCGGGCGGTCGAGGCGCGCGTAAGTAAGCAGCTCCTCAATCAGCGCTTCAAGCTGACCAATATCGCGGTTAAGCGCCTGAGACTCTGATTCCGTCAGATTCTCGCTCATCTCCAGACGGTAGCGCAGGCGAACCAGCGGCGTACGCAGCTCGTGCGCAATCCCGTCAATCAATTGCTTCTTGCTGGCGATAAGGGCATTGATATTATCGGCCATCTGGTTGAAGGCCACGCCCAGTCGTTCAAAGCTGGAACCGCTGTCGAAGTGGATACGCTCGGTAAAATGCCCCTCGCCAAAACGCTGCGCGGCGGATTCGAGTTTCAGCATGTCCTGCCAGTGTGGGCGCATCCAGATAAAGACCGGAAACGCCAGTGAAATGGCAATAAAGGCCATCAGCGCCATGTCCAGCAGACGCATCTGGTGCAGATAATAGAGATAGGGCACCGGCCCGACGGCCAGCACGTAGTGGCTGCGAGGAATACGCTGGATAAAGGTATATTTCTCATCCAGCGCGACGATATCGCCCTCGCGCAGACGCTGCATGGCGGGCGGATCGAGTTCGAAATCTTTCAACGGCTCGATGCGTAAATCGAACGACAGATTCAGATCCAGCTCTTTCAGGGTTTTCGCCCAGTCGTGTGGCGGGATCTCTCTCAGCTCGCTGCGCATCAGATAGAGCGAGCTTTTCATCAGGTCATCCAGCGACTGTCTGCCCGCACGTTCGGCGGTAAACTTATAAACCAGTCCGACCAGCATGGTCATCACGAGGAAGCAGACAAACAGTAAAAGATAAAACTGCACAAACAGCTTTTTCATTGGATCTCACCGCAAAAACGCTATGTGCAGAATATACATGAAAACCCTTCAGGTTTTTCATGTCTGTCTAGCGTGTTAAATGGCTTTCGCGCTGTTTTTTACCTTGGCGATGAGTTTTTCTGTCATGGCCAGGCCTTCCGCAATGTGCATATCAATCACATCAGTCCCGAATTCGTGAATAAGATCCAGGAGTATTTCATATGACTGGATCAGTTCCAGCAGGTCAAAGAGCGCTTTTTGATCGGTGCGTGAGGGGGAGGCGTGGTTAAGGGTAGCCTGATTCACAATCCACTCAAGATTGGTTTTGATGGCTTCTACCTGATTGTAGCTATACATAATTCATGGTCTTAAATCCTCATTTCAAGATTTTATGGGAGAGATGTCGTGAAAGCTTCACGGCGAAAATGAGTAAAACGGTCGCCGGTGCGGGGCGAGCTGAAGAGAAGAGAGATGAGAAGGTAATTATGGAATAGTTCGCGGGCTTAGCAAGTTAATTGTTGCGCAAACGGGGGAATAAACGCGCGAAAGAAAGGCGAACGTCGTGTAATGCCTTCATTTCGCGCAGAATATCTTGTACGGATAAGACGATCAGGTTTCCCAGGCGTGGGGGGCAAACAGGTAGCCCTTGTTACGCACGGTTTTGATGCGGTAGGGCTCGGTGGCATTATCTTGCAGTTTCTTGCGCAGTCGCGAAATCGCAACGTCCACGCTGCGGTCCATTCCGTCATAGCTTACTCCCCGCAGGTTTTTCAGCAGCGCGTCACGGTCCATGATCTGCCCGGCATGGGTTGCCAGCTCCCACAGCAGGTCAAAGTCTGCGGTAGAGAGGGCTATAAGTTCCCCGGACAGCAACACCTGACGGTTAATCGGATCAATCGACAGCGTACCAAACCGCATGGCTTTATGCGGTGTCAGAGACGGCGCCGGTGCTTCGCGTTCGATGCTGGCGTGCTGGCGTAAATGGAGGCGCAGGCGGGCAAGCAGGACGGCAGGCGGTGTGGTTTTCAGAATGTAGTCATTGGCCCCCATCTCCAGCGACAGAATATGGTTCATATCGCTGTCCAGAGAGGTGAGAAGTACGATAGGGCCGTCCCAGCGGGCGCGCAGGTCACGGCAGAGCGTCATGCCGTCCTTTCCTGGCAACATGATATCCAGCAACACCAGATCGGGGTTTTCACGGACCACCACCTCTTCGGCACAATCGCCGCGAGGCTCAACAATGACGTCCATATCATGTTTACCCAGATAGGCGGCAATCAGTTGCCCGACTTCGGGTTCGTCTTCAACATAAACAATCTTATTCATACAACGTCTGTTTTCGTGAAAAAAGCCAACATACACCGCGGAACCTTAACCTTCCATTAATCTTTCAACATTAACGCCGGTTCCGATATTTTCACTAGCGCAGCGGCCGGCCGCCGTCCACGGCAAAGGTTCTGCCGGTGACATAGCAACTGGTGAGCAGGTAATCCACCAGGTCGATCACCTCTTTTTCGCCCGGCGCAATTTTCATGAGCGACTTATTCAGCGCCTGCTGACGGTACTCTGCATCATCGTTTTCGTTGAACAAAATCATCGCCGGGGCGATGGCGTTGACCTTCACTTCCGGGGCGAGTTTACGGGCAAACGAGCGCGTCATGTTATCCAGTGCGGCTTTACTGGCCGCATAGGCGATGTGCTTGTCGCTTCCACGCTCTACCACATAATCGGTGAAGTGAATGATATCGCCCGCAGCATGTCCATGCCCGCGCAGCAGATCCTGTAGCGCATGGTTAAGCAGATAAGGCGCGTTGACGTGGATTTGCAGCATGGCGGAGAGCGTTGCGCTGAGTGATGTGCCGGACTTTTCGGCCTGCCATGCGCTGGCGTTATGGATAATCGCACGCAGAGCCGTGGTGGTGGATTTCACCTTTTCCGCAAAGGCCAGAATGCCGTCATCGGTTGAAAAATCAGCCTGAATGCAGACCGCTCCTGCTTTGCGCAGTCCTTCAATTGACGGATATTCGGTACGGTAGCTGACAATGACCGGCTGGCGAAGGTTAAGAAAATGATGGGCGAGGGCGAGGCCGATTCGACGGCCTCCACCGGTGATCAGTATTGGACGAAGCTGTGCATTTCCCATCGTATTCTCCTTTGCAGTTCAACAATGGGAAAGGCGATGCTATCCCATCAACATCCAGGTTGCCGGTACGGCAGCAACCAGTAACAGTCCAATTAATGCCATTTCACGGCGTTTCAGCGCATTCTCCAGCTGATGCGTGTGGCGGGCGTAGATAAACACCAGCAGCCCCGGCGCGTACAACACCACCGACAGCAGCAGATGCATAGGCCCGGAAGCATACAACAACCACAGGCCGTAAATACAGGCTCCGACACCCACGACATAATGCACCGGGCGTGTGGCAATTTTTAACAAATAGGCGCCCACTAAGAAATAGGGTACCAGAATCATTTCCGAGGCGATGGTCAACAGGGTGTTATAGTCTGAACCTGTGAGCCAGATCAGAACAAGGCAGACCTGAACGCTGATGTTGGTCAGCCACAGTGACGCGGCAGGCGCATTGTTTTTGTTCTGACGCGCAAACAGGCGAGGAAATGCTTTGTGCGTAGAGGCCAGGAATGGCACTTCCGCCGCCATGATGGTCCAGCTCAGGTAAGCCCCGCAGACGGAGATAATCAGGCCCGCAGCAATCACCACATCGCCCCAGGGACCGAGCATTTTCACCATCAGTCCGGCCATTGACGGATTACGCATTTCGGCCAGCTCAGGACGCGCCACCACGCCCAGCGACAGCAGCGTGACCAGCAGATACACCCCCAGCGCCGCCAGCACGGCCAGCAGCGTGGCACGGCCAACGTCACGTTTATTGCGGGCACGGGCTGACACCACGACCGCGCCTTCAACCCCGATAAACACCCACAGGGTGATCAGCATCGTATTTTTCACCTGCTCCCAGACCGGGACGCCAAGCGCCATGCCGCTGAAATCGAGCGTAAACACGTCGAGACGAAACGCGATAAAGGCCAAAACGATAAACAGGCCAAGCGGAACCAGCTTCGCGAGGGTCGCGACCAGGTTAATGCTGGCGGCGGTTTGTACGCCACGCAGCACCAGCCAGTGGACGAACCACAGCAACACCGAGGCGCCGACAATAGACTGCCAGGTATTGCCGTCGCCAAAGAGGCGTAGCGCTGGGGTATCGGTAAAGAAACTGAGCGCCGAAAAGACAATAACCAGATAAGAGACATTGGCGATAACTGCACACAGCCAGTATCCCCACGCGGAACAGAAGCCAATCAGCTCGCCGAAACCTTCACGGGCATAGGTGAAAATCCCGCCGTCCAGATCGGGGCGAATGCGGGTGAGCAGCAGCATAGCGAAGGCCAGCAGCATTATTCCAACGCCCGTAATGCCCCAGCCAATGAGCAGTGCGGCAGGGCTTGCGACGGCCGCCATGTTTTGCGGCAAACTGAATACGCCCGCACCCAGCATCGAGCTTAAAACGAGTGCAGTCAGAGCACTCAGGCCAAGTTTCTTTTCCATTGGCTTCCTGTTATGAAAGGTCCAAATCCAGAATAATTATTTCGCACAGGCGCATAAAAATGGTGGATCACACTAAGGCGCGGGATTTTACGGAGTGTAACGAAAGCATGCAATGACGTGTGGCAGAAATTCAAAAAAAGTAACAAAAAAGGCGGCATTGCGCCGCCTTTCGTAAATGGTTTTGTTACTTGTACAGATCGGCGCTGATGGTCACGTTGTTACCACGTTCCTGCCACTGGCGGGTGATATGGTAGTACTTCGCCCCTTTCTTCGCCGCACGCTTCGCGACCTGATAAGAGACTTCCGTCATGTTGCCGTAGTTGCCGGTAAACTTGATGCTGTCGAACGGCACCATCTGCGCAGCAGTGGCTTTGTTCAGCTCTTCAATTTTGGTGCCGTCTGGCAGCGTCACGGAATAACGGCCACCTTTTGTGGATTGCGTTTCAAAGAAACGGCCCACTTCAGCACTGGGTGCAGCAGAGGTTGCTACGCCAGGGATTTCAACTTTCTTCGCTTCTTCGCCGCCTTTCGCCAGCGCTGCGCGACCCGCTTCTGAATCAGCCGGGATCGCATCCGGGCTTTGCAGAACACGTTTTTTCGCATCTTCTTTATAGATGAATGCGGTAATACGCTGGTTGCCGCCCTGGTTGGCATCGACCTGACGCACGATGTAGAAAGAGTATGCACCTTTCGCTTTCGCGGCTTTGGTGATGGCATCGTTCACTTCAGGCTGGCTGCGGTAGAAGCCCTGAACGGTAACCGTGTCGTAAGGTTCCAGCTCAATCGCCTGATCTTTCGGCAACTCAACGACACCGTTGATCACGCGGTTTTTTGGTGCGTCAGCTTTTGGCGCATTGTCTTTGTACAGCGCAATGGTCACACGCTGGTTACCGCTGTTGCCATAGTCAGACTGGTCAACAACGTAAAACGAGGCCGCCCCGTTTTTATCAGCGGCTTTTGATGCAGCGGCGACGGCATCGCCAATAGAATTATAACGACCCACAATGACCGTATGGTCAAAAGGTTTTAACGCTGCCGCTTGCTCCGGCGTTAACTCTGTTGCGGCATTCGCAGACAGGGCGGTCCCACAAAGAAGTGCGGACGCCAGGAGTGTGTTCTTAAGCTTCATAAAAATAATCCTTCGCCTTGCGCAAACCATGTACTGGTATTGTTGTTAATTTGAGACGGTCCCGATTATTGCATTTAAAACCTGTCGCTGTCTGCGCCATTTTTCACAGCCTGTGCTCACTGAATCACCGAATTCGATAACATTTAGTGATATGTTGAAAAAACAGGCGTTTGACAAGTAAAACTGATAAAGCTTATGACTTTTACAAGTTAATTTAATGTTAATAAGTTGTTCTCTTATGGCGCTATATCATGTTTTTACCGCTTCGCTTGCGCGATTTATCGGTTCCGGCGAAGAATTTAAGGTAAATATCACTGTCAGTGACGCCGATCGCTTATTTTTCACAGATAAAGTAAGAAATAGTGTTTTCTGGCGGTAGATCACGGGCGCTATTTTCAGTAGGTTATAGACAGTTTGTTACTGTTTTATTTTCCGGGGTTAATCATCTCGCGTCGCGCGTGCGTTGGCGAAAATTGATACAAACCGCGGTCATTTATCGATAAACCATCATCAAAAACCGATGGAAGGGAAAACTATGCGTATTGGGGTACCAAAAGAACGGTTAGCCAATGAAACCCGCGTAGCGGCAACACCGAAAACGGTGGAGCAACTGCTGAAACTGGGTTTTACCGTCGCGGTTGAAAGCGGCGCAGGCAAACTGGCGAGTTTCGATGACGACGCTTTTATCCAGGCTGGTGCGGAGGTGGTCGACGGTGCTGACGTCTGGCAGTCGCCGGTTATTCTGAAGGTCAACGCACCGGAAGAGAGTGAGATTGCACTGTTGAATCCAGGGACGACGCTGGTGAGCTTTATCTGGCCTGCGCAAAATCCTGAACTGATGGAGAAGCTGGCGGCCCGTGGCGTGACGGTGATGGCGATGGACTCCGTGCCGCGTATTTCGCGTGCGCAGTCGCTGGATGCCTTAAGCTCCATGGCAAACATTGCCGGTTACCGCGCTATTGTGGAAGCCGCCCACGAATTTGGTCGCTTCTTTACCGGTCAAATCACCGCTGCGGGTAAAGTCCCGCCGGCAAAAGTCATGGTGATTGGCGCGGGCGTGGCGGGTCTTGCCGCCATCGGTGCGGCAAACAGTCTGGGCGCTATCGTACGCGCATTTGACACCCGTCCTGAAGTGAAGGAACAGGTCCAGAGTATGGGCGCCGAATTCCTTGAGCTGGACTTTAAGGAAGAAGCGGGGAGCGGTGATGGTTACGCGAAGGTGATGTCCGAAGCCTTTATCAAAGCCGAAATGGCACTCTTCGCCGCGCAGGCGAAAGATGTCGATATTATTGTTACCACCGCGCTGATTCCGGGTAAACCGGCACCAAAGCTGATCACCCGTGAAATGGTGGATTCCATGAAGCCGGGCAGCGTCATTGTCGACCTGGCCGCGCAAAACGGCGGTAACTGTGAATATACCGTACCGAATCAGGTGACCACGACCGCTAACGGCGTGAAGGTGATCGGTTATACCGACCTGCCAGGCCGCCTGCCAACCCAGTCTTCTCAGCTGTACGGTACTAACCTCGTCAACCTGCTGAAGCTGCTCTGTAAAGAGAAAGACGGCAACATCGCCATTGATTTTGACGATGTGGTGGTGCGCGGCGTCACCGTGGTCCGTGAAGGTGAAATCACCTGGCCTGCGCCACCGATTCAGGTCTCGGCCCAGCCTCAGGCAGCGCCAAAAGCGGCGCCTGAGCCTAAAGAGCCTGCCAAACCTGCGTCACCGTGGCGCAAATACGCGCTCATGGCGCTGGCGATTATTCTGTTCGGCTGGCTGGCTGACGTTGCCCCGAAAGAGTTCCTCGGCCACTTTACCGTCTTCGCGCTCTCCTGTGTCGTAGGGTACTACGTGGTGTGGAACGTCTCCCATGCGCTGCATACGCCGCTGATGTCGGTGACCAACGCCATTTCCGGGATCATCGTGGTGGGGGCATTACTGCAGATTGGTCACGGCGGCTGGATCAGCTTCCTGAGCTTTATCGCAGTGCTGATCGCCAGTATCAATATTTTCGGTGGTTTCACCGTGACTCAGCGCATGCTGAAAATGTTTCGTAAAGGCTAAGGGGTAGCATATGTCTGGAGGATTAGTGACAGCCGCATACATTGTTGCTGCAATCCTGTTTATTTTCAGTCTGGCGGGGCTTTCCAAACACGAAACGTCTCAGCAGGGAAATAACTTTGGTATCGCCGGGATGGCGATTGCGCTGATTGCCACCATCTTCGGGCCGGATACCGGCAACGTGGCGTGGATCCTGGTGGCGATGATCATCGGTGGGGCGATTGGTATTCGTCTGGCGAAACGCGTTGAAATGACCGAGATGCCGGAGCTGGTTGCGATTCTTCACAGCTTCGTGGGCCTGGCTGCGGTGCTGGTGGGCTTCAACAGCTACCTGTACCACACGCCGGGTCTGGAACCGATTCTGGTGAACATCCACCTGACGGAAGTGTTCCTCGGTATCTTCATCGGTGCGGTCACCTTCACCGGCTCCATTGTCGCCTTCGGCAAACTGCGCGGGAAGATCTCCTCAAAACCGCTGATGCTGCCAAACCGTCATAAGCTGAATCTGGCGGCGCTGGTGGTCTCGTTTGTGCTGCTGGTGGTCTTCGTGCGTACCGAAAGCGTGGGCCTGCAGGTACTGGCGTTACTGGTGATGACGATCATTGCGCTGGCGTTTGGCTGGCACCTGGTGGCCTCCATTGGTGGTGCGGATATGCCAGTGGTGGTCTCCATGCTGAACTCCTACTCCGGTTGGGCAGCGGCGGCAGCGGGTTTCATGCTGAGCAACGACCTGCTGATTGTTACCGGTGCGCTGGTAGGTTCTTCGGGTGCGATTCTGTCTTACATCATGTGTAAGGCGATGAACCGTTCGTTCATCAGCGTTATCGCCGGGGGTTTTGGTTCCGACGGCTCTTCAACCGGCGCTGACGAAGAAGTGGGTGAGCACCGTGAGATCAGCGCGGAAGATACCGCCGAGATGCTGAAAAACTCGCACTCGGTCATCATTACCCCGGGCTACGGCATGGCAGTGGCGCAGGCGCAGTATCCGGTTGCCGAGATCACTGAGAAGCTGCGCGCGCGCGGCATCAAGGTTCGCTTTGGTATTCACCCGGTGGCAGGGCGTCTGCCAGGCCACATGAACGTGCTGCTGGCGGAAGCGAAAGTGCCTTACGATATCGTGCTGGAGATGGACGAGATCAACGATGATTTCTCGGACACCGATACCGTGCTGGTCATTGGCGCTAACGACACCGTTAACCCGGCAGCGCAGGACGATCCTCGTAGCCCAATCGCCGGGATGCCGGTTCTGGAAGTGTGGAAGGCGCAGAACGTTATTGTGTTTAAACGCTCCATGAATACTGGTTATGCCGGGGTGCAGAACCCGCTGTTCTTCAAAGAGAACACCCACATGCTGTTTGGCGATGCCAAAGCCAGTGTGGATGCGATTTTGAAAGCGTTGTAAGTTGCGTTGAAACGAAAAAACCGCCGAATTCGGCGGTTTTTTTATTGCCGGGTGGCGCTGACGCTTACCCGGCCTACGGTTTTGTAGGCCCGGAAAGCCTGCGCCGCCGGGCGTTAGGGGTTAATCGTCTTCCGGATCGTCCAGCTCAACCGGCGTCTGGTACTCATCCGGCTTGATCACCAGCAGGTCACAGCGCAGATGATCGATTACCTGTTCAGCGGTATTGCCGAGGAACGCGGCAGAGATCCCGGTTCGTCCAATGGTGCCCAGCACCACAATCCCGGCCTGCAGATGTTCGGCTAAATCCGGGATCACCTCTTCAGGCAAGCCTTTCTCCACGTGGGTCATTTTTTCATCAATGCTGAATTTCTGGCGCAGCGCTTTCATTGCGAGCAGGTGCTGGCCACGGATCGCGTCGTTGTACACGCTCGGGTCAAATTCAGGCAGCTCAATGGCGATATTGATCGGGGTAACCGGGTAGGCTCCCACCAGATGCACTTCGGTGTGGTTAACCTGGTCAGCCAGCTGGATGGTCTCCTTGACCAGCTTTTCGTTCAGCGAATTGTGATAATCCTCTTCGCTGGCGAGATTCACTGCCACAACGGCTTTCCCGCCTTCAGGCCACGGCTGGTCTTTCACCATCCAGACCGGGCAAGGGCATTTACGCAGCAGATGCCAGTCGGTTGGTGTGAAGATCACGGATTCCAGCTTGTCATGTTGATGCGCCATCTTCAGCAGCAGGTCGTGTCCACCGGCAACGACTTCCTGGATGATGGCTTCGAAAGGCCGGTTATGCCACACCACTTTAATATCAATGGGCACACCCGCTTCCAGGTAATATTTAGCCTGTTCGCGGATCCACGCGGTACGCTGGCTGATCACGCCCTGACGCATCGCGGTGCGCTCGTCAGGCGACAGAAGGGTGGTCATCTCATACGAGAAGTCATAGATCGGCAAAAACGCTTTGATTTTGCCACCAATCCGTTGATGTAAATACACAGCACGTCGTAATGCCGGCTGATCGTCCTGATTCGGATCGATAGCTACCAGCATGTTTTGATACTTTGCCATACAGGTCTCCTTACTACTGTCACCACAGTCTGTAATTAAAAGAGTAACCTATATATCCTGAATGAAACAGAGGGGAAGTTTTGCCAGATCAATAATTCATGAAAATTTATCAGAGGAAAAGCACCGTCGCGGTGACTGCGATAAACGCAATAAACAGCAGTACCATCACCACTATCGCAAACGTCGTGGAATCCTGAACATAGGTTTTTTCTTCCCCCTTCATTGGGCCGACAAGCATGATCCAGATGAAGATAAAGGTCACTGAGGCGATCACGACTGAAACGAAAAACAAACTTTCTCTCAATTCATAACCTCAACGAGAACCTTCCAGGTTACTGTGTGGTGACGTACTGCGGTGAAACTGTCAGTGAACGGACGTGTTACAGGCCAGACCCATAAATCATGGAAATTTAGGGGTCTGGCAGGTTATCTGCGGGGCGTTATGCCACGTTGCGGGCATGCCCGGCAAGAACGGCCAGCGCTTCACCGTTTTCGATGGTGATGTATTTACCTTTAACGGCCAGCATTCCGCTTTTCTGGAAACGGCCCAGCAGACGGCTAATGGTTTCCACGGTCAGGCCCAGGTAGTTACCGATATCGCCACGGGTCATGGTCAGACGGAATTCACGCGGAGAGAAACCACGCTCGGCAAAGCGGCGGGAGAGGTTATAGATAAACGCCGCCAGACGCTCTTCTGCATTCTTTTTGGAAAGCAGCAGGATCATGTCCTGATCGCCTTTGATCTCACCGCTCATCAGACGCATCATCTGCTGACGCAGGTTAGGCATCTTGCCGGACAGGTCGTCCAGGGTTTCAAACGGGATCTCGCAAACCATTGAGGTTTCAAGGGCCTGAGCAAAGCTCGGATGGTGACCCGTGCCAATGGCATCAAAGCCCACCAGGTCGCCTGCCAGATGGAAGCCGGTGATCTGCTCGTCACCCTGTTCGGTGATGGTGTAGCTCTTGATGGTGCCAGAACGGATAGCATAGAGCGATTTCAGTTCGTCTCCGGCTTTAAACAGCGTCTGCCCTTTCTGAATCGGCTTTTTACGCTCGATGATATTATCAAGCTGATCAAGTTCGTGTTCATTCAGGGTAAACGGGATACAGAGCTGGCTGATGCTGCAATCCTGGCAATGGATAGCACAACCGCCAGACTGAATGCGTCGTATAATTCGCTTTTCCGGGATCATAGGTTTGCTCAAGCCTTAATTGATATTGGTCAATTTTAACATCTTTTTGGTAAGTACGTAAGCCTGACAAACCCTCAATAAGGACAAGAGACGGCATCATGTCGCCATCTTCTTGAAATTCCACAGCTTGATTATGGATTTTTAGCCTAACCGGAAGAAAATTAAGCACAAAAAGCCTGGGAATTACAGCAAGAGATACCCTTCGTGACGCAGTAACCACTCTTTTCGCTGCACCCCGCCGGCATAGCCGGTGAGGGTACCGTTGCGGCCAATCACGCGATGGCAGGGCACCACAATGCTGACCGGGTTAGCGCCATTCGCGGCCCCCACTGCGCGTGCGGCCCCGGCGCGACCGAGTTGCTCCGCGAGCTGCCCATAATGCATGACCTGTCCGCAGGGAATAGCCCGCAGCGCCTGCCACACTTCGCGCTGGAAAGGCGTGCCGGCCGTGGCAGTTGGCAGGCTGTCAATGATGCTGAGATCGCCTTCGAAGTACGCTGTAAGCTTGTCGCTCAGTCCGCCCGGATTGGTGGCGCGGATACGTTCATACCCCTGTACGCGGTAGTGGATATCGAGCAGTTCTTCCATGCGGTCGCTGTGCTCTTCCCACTCAACCGCGCGCAGACAACCCTGCTCGTCGGCGATCACCCACAGCGGCCCAAGCGGCGTCGCAATCTTATCTTCGAGTAATCTCAGCATCTTCATTCCTTTAGTTCAGCCTCGGGTAGATCCCCGGTCCAATCGGCAGGCCGACAAGATACCACGCCACTAACATCACCAGCCATACCCCTAAAAAGATAAGCGGATAGGGTAAAACCAGCGAATAGTAGGTACCCAGTTTCGCCTCGGGTTTATAGCGCTGCAGGAAGCCTAAAAACAGCGGAACAAATGGCGAAACCGGCGCAAGGGGAATGACTGAGGAGTCTGCGATGCGGAACAGGATTTGCGCGAAGGCCGGGTGGAACCCAAGCATCATAAACATCGGTACGAAGATCGGCGCCAGAATCGACCAGATGGCGGAGCCGCTGGCGATAAACATGCACAGCAGCGACGAGAGCAGCGCCAGACCGACAAACGCCGGTACGCCGCTTAGCCCGGCAGCTTCCAGCGCGTCGGTCAGGCCAACGGCCATAAACTTGCCCATGTTGCTCCAGTTAAACATGGCCACAAACTGCGCCAGCGGGAACACCATCACGATAAAGCCAGCCATCTCTTTCATCGGCTCGATCATCAGCTGCGGCAGATCGCCCTGGCGGCGGATTCTGCCAGTGGCGATACCGTAGGCGAGCGATACGACAAAGAAAAACAGGATAATCAACGGCACAATGCCCTGAATAAACGGCGAGGGCAGGACGGTATGTTTAACGGGATCGCGCAATATCCCGTTTTCCGGCACCACCATCAACGCCACCAGCGCGATAAAGGCCAGCGAGACAACGCCCGCCACGCGCAGGCCGAAGCGCTGTTCTTTACTCAGTGTCTCCAGTTTTTCATCGCTACGGCCTTCCCATTTCCCCAGGCGCGGCTCAATGATTTTATCGGTAATCAGCCCGCCGACAATCGTCAGGACAATGACCGAGCTTGCCATAAAGTACCAGTTGTCGATCACGCTGACGTGCATGGCCGCATCGAGGGTTTTCGCCGCCTCGGTACTGATGCCGGACAGCAGAACATCGGTAGTCACAATCAGCAAATTGGCGGTAAAACCGCATCCGACGCCGGCAATCGCCGACAGCAGTCCTGCCACCGGGTGACGCCCGACGGCGAGGAAGATCAGCGCCCCCATCGGCGGCATGATCACCAGCGCGGCGTCGGAAGAGATATGGCTGAAGAAGGCGATAAACAGCACCATGTAGCTGGCGTAACGCGCGCTGACGTGAGAGGCCATTTTCACCATCAGAGCCGGTAACAGGCCCACGCGCTCCGCGAGCCCGGCCCCCAGCACCAGTGCCAGAATGGCACCCAGCGGAGCGAAGCCGCTGAAGTTTTTAATCACATTGGGTAAAAACCAGTGCAACCCCTCAATGCTCAGCAGATTTTTCACCGCCACCAGGCTGCCGTCGGCCGGGCTGCGCACGCTAACGTCAAAGGCGGAGAGCACGGCGGTGGCAACCATCAATATCACAATCAGATAGATAAAAAGCAGGAAAGGGTGTGGCACTTTATTGCCGATCCTTTCAACCCAGCCATAGAGCTTACCGGATGGGGAATGCGAAGGTATGGATGACATACTCATGGGCGTTCCTCGGGAGTGTTGTGTTGTTGTGTTGTGTTTTTTTATTTTAAAGGTGACGGTGTCACGCCCGGTGGGATCGGACACACGTACGGTTTTTCTTGTTTGTGTTGTTCAAACTCTTCACGGCATTTTTTCAGCAGCGCTGCATCCTGCAGCAGATTCAGCGCGGTTGCGCCCATCACTTTCCCGGCCAGCAGCATCCCTTTGTGAGCAATCGAGGTTCGTCCCTGCGCCACCAGCTGCCAGGTGTGCAGCGGCGTGCCGACGGTAAAGCAGGGGCTGAAGCACTGGGCAACCGGCATTTTCCAGCTGACGTCACCCACGTCGGTTGAACCCGCCAGCACGTTATCGGTGACGGCATAAGGCGCGACTTCATCCACCAGCAGCGTCGCCTGATGACGACGGGCAAAGGCTTTACCCGCTTCGCCACCCGTGGCGGCAATATTTTTCAGGCTGTTTTGCAGATCGTTGGGCGTCAGCGTGGCGCGGATCTCGCGGGCAAAGGCGTGTTCTTCCTCCGTCCAGTCCGGCGTGCCGTAGTGCTGCAGGGCGCGATACATCGCCGCCTCAAGCGTGCGGTTTGGCAGGTAACTGGAGCAGGCTTTATCAAAGCGGCACTCGACGGTGGTTTCGGTCATCAGCGCCGCGCCCTGGGCGATTTTTTCGATACGTTCGTAGATTTGCTGTGCATCGGCCATCTCCGGGGCGCGGATCAGGTACAGCACTTCGGCCTGCGCCTGCACCACGTTAGGCGAAATCCCGCCGGTATCGGTAATGGCGTAATGGACGCGCGCTTTCTCAATAATGTGTTCGTTGAGGAAGTTGGTGCCGGTAGTCATCAGCGTCACCGCATCCAGCGCGCTGCGCCCCAGATGCGGAGAGTTGGCCGCATGTGCCGCCACCCCCTTAAAACGCCAGGCGGCCTGAATATTGGCCAGCGTGCTGACGTTAAACATCCCGGCAAAGGCCTCCGGGTGCCAGGTTACGGCGGCATCGACGTCGTCAAACAGCCCTTCGCGCACCATAAAGGTTTTCCCGGAGCCGCCTTCCTCACCGGGACAGCCGTAAAAACGCACTGTCCCGCCGCCGCCGTGCTGCTCCAGCCAGCTTTTTACCGCGACCGCCGCGGCAAGGGCTGCGGTGCCCAGCAGGTTATGCCCGCAGCCGTGGCCGTTAGCCCCCGGCGTGGCGGATTGTGGGGTCGCACAGTGTGCCTGCTGGCTTAACCCGGCCAGCGCATCGTATTCACCCAGCAGGGCGATAACCGGTTTTCCGCTGCCGAAGCTGGCAATAAAGGCGTTGGGAATGCCGCCCGCCTCGCGCGTGAGGGTGAAACCTTCGGCTTCCAGCGCGCTGGCGAGCCGTTCGGCGGACCAGAACTCTTCAAAGCGGGTTTCAGGATGATCCCAGATCGCGTCGGCGATGTCAGTTAACGTGCGACATCGCGTGTCGATCGCATCGGCAATAAAAGCGTAGTTGTCCTGCATTACACACCTCGCGTCCACGGGAAATTGAGCGCCGTCCGCGCCAGCGTTTCGATGGCGACCGTCATGACCTGCTCATCGAAGTCGAATTTTTCATTGTGATGTCCGGCGCTCAACTCCGTGCCAAACACCATATAGGACGCCATGCCGCCGTTTTGCTGCACGCGGGCCATCATCAGCGTGGCATCTTCGGAGCCTGCTGGCGCTTTGACCTTGTCGATAGCGTGAACCACCCCCGGAACCTGGCTGGCCTGTTCGCGCAGATAATCAACCCAGGCGGGTGTCGGCGAGCTGGCGGTGGCAGCACCCATCAGGCGCATCTCTGCCTTAACGCCGTAGAGCGCCGCCGCGCCGGTAATGACCGCCTGCGCCCGTTCAAAGACATACTGGTTAATCGCTTCGTTTTCGCCGCGCGTTTCAACCTTTATCAGGGCATTGGCGGGCACCACGTTGCGCCCGCTGCCTGCCTGCATCACCCCGACGTTCACCCGGGATGCGCCTTCGCTGTGTGGGGCGATGCTGTGTAACGCGATGGCGGCCTGCGCGGCGGCGAGCAGGGCATTACGCCCGTCCTCCGGTTTACCGCCGGCGTGTGCGGCCACGCCGGTAAAGTTCACGTCGAATTTGGTGGTCGCCATAAAATTATCGCTGCCGCAGATCACCGTCCCGGCAGGCACGCCGGTGCCAATATGGATGGCGGTGAAATAGTCCACGTCATCCAGCGCTCCGGCGGCCACCATGGCACGCGCGCCGCGCGTCCCTTCTTCGGCAGGCTGGAAGATCAGCTTGAGGGTGCCGCTGAGCTGCGCGTCATTCTGCTTAAGTACCTGCGCCAGCCCCAGACCAATCGTAGTGTGGCCGTCGTGTGCGCAGGCGTGCATTATCCCGGGATTGCAGGAGGCAAACCCGTCGCGGAACGGGCGGTGGCTTTGATCGTGTGCTTCGCTTAAATCCAGGGCATCCATGTCCACGCGAAATGCCAGGGTTGGGCCCGGGCGGCCGGTATTCAGGGTCGCGACAATCCCGGTAAACCCGCCCTCAAACGGCGCCAGCCATTTCTCCGGCGCGCCCTGCGCACGGGCGCGGGCAAATTCTCGCGCCAGGGTGGCCTCATCGGGCAGGCCCATTCGGCTTTCGGCATCCACCACGTCGCGACCCATCGCCAGCTCATAACCCAGCGAGTCCAGGGTTTCTGCGACCTTCGCCGCGGTACGAAACTCCACCCAGCCGGATTCAGCAAACTGGTGAAAATCGCGACGCCATGCGCTCAGCTGCGGGGTTAGGGTCTGGATGTACTGCGTCAGTGTGTCCATGTCTGTTCCTGTCATCATTAAAATATGTGAACTGCTTCACGCTGTGATAGTTTTTACTTATCACTAACCGTTTTTTCACAGTTTTAACCGTTCAGGAATTACCCTCGCACATCCCTTTCCATTAAAGTAGATGACAGTTTCTTTACTCTGATAAACAACGGTTATCGGTCGGGCTATGTCATTTCAGATTAAATTTCATCAAATCCGGGCGTTTGTCGAAGTCGCTCGTCAGGGCAGCATTCGCGGTGCCAGCAGGACGCTGAATCTTTCGCAGCCGGCGCTGACCAAATCCATCAAAGAGCTGGAGGAGGGCATGGCGGCGCAGCTTTTCGTGCGCAGAAGTAAGGGCGTTGCGTTGACCGAATGTGGGGAGGGCTTCTACCAGCGCGCGAAGTTGATTCTGGAAGAGCTGCGCGCGGCGCAGGATGACATCCGTCAGCGGCAGGGTGAGCTGGCCGGGCAGATCAATATCGGGATGGGGGCCAGCGTTTCACGCAGCCTGATGCCCGCGGTGATCTCCCGCTTTCACGCGCAGCACCCGCAGGTCAAGGTGCGGATTATGGAAGGGCAGCTGGTGTCGATGATCAATGAATTACGCCAGGGTGAGCTCGATTTCACCATCAACACCTATTATCAGGGGCCTTATGACCACGAGTTTACGTTTGAAAAACTCTTCGAAAAGTCGTTTGCGGTATTTTGCCGGGAAGGGCATCCGGCGACCAAAGCAACCTCAATTAATGAACTGCTGCATTATAACTGGACAATGCCGACGCCGCGGGGAAGTTATTATAAGCAACTGGAAGAGGTATTTAGCCATCGCGCGCAAATACCGCGAATAGGGGTTGTCTGCGAAACATTCTCCTCCTGTATTAGCCTGGTGGCGCAAAGTGATTTTTTAAGCATTCTGCCGCAGGAACTAGGCTGTGACCCGCTGCTGGCGCATCGCCTGGTGATGTTGCCGGTTGTCGAATCGCTTCCAAAAGCGGCATATTATTTAATTCAGCGCCGTGATTCCCGTCAAACACCCCTGGCCGAATCTTTAATTACGCAATTCCGAAGAGAAGCACGAAAATAGTCGCGGCATGAGAAAGACAACGTAAAAAAAACAGGGTCTGTCCGACATCTGACAGACCCTCCAGTACACACAGCAGTGCGTCCTTTCGCCAGTCCTGAGTATTATATCCATGAAGCAGGTATATTTAGGTATAACACCTTTCCCGAAAAAGGGAAGAGGGTTGAGTATTTGATTTTACGAATTTTTAACACAAATCACTTATTTTACGTTTGCTGAAATTTAAGTTAAGTCAGATTAAAGCGTGTTTTATAAATACTATATATATTCATCGGGTTAATATTTATGTCGCGCGACGGCGGTTAACGGTGATTGAGGCCTCTTCCCGGCGCAGGTATAGTACCCTCCTTAGTTGTAGCCGGAGGATGTCCATGAACCCTGACGACAAATCTTATTTTCTTGACGCCATGGAGGATGTCCAGCCCCTGAAGCGCGGCCCGGATATTCACTGGCAGCCGAGCCGCAATACGCGGGTGCGCGAGAAGGTAGATAGTGAACAGCTGGATAACTTCCTGACGCTGGGTTTTCTTGAACTGGTGCCCCTTGACGAGCCTCTGGCGTTCCGGCGCGATGGGGTACAGCAGGGCGTTATCGATAAGCTGCGATCGGGTAAATACCCCCGCCAGGCCAGCTTAAATCTCCTGCGCCAGCCTGCCGAACGCTGCCGTCAGATGCTGTTTTCGTTTATTCGCCAGGCCGGGCGCGACGGGTTACGTAACCTGATTATCATTCATGGGAAAGGGCGCGAGCAGAGCTCACATGCGAATGTCGTGCGCAGCTATCTGGCGCGCTGGTTGACCGAGTTCGGGGAAGTGCAGGCTTTCTGCGAGGCGCTGCCGCATCACGGCGGCAGCGGGGCATGCTATGTCTCGCTGCGCAAATCCGATGAAGCGAAACAGGAGAACTGGGAGCGGCACGCCAAGCGCAGCCGCTAATGAGAGCGGGCGAGACACTCGCCCGCCGGTGACTCAGAAGGTTTCCCAGTTGCTGTCGGCAGACGCGCTTGTCGTTGCCGGTCGCAACAGCTGTGGCGTTTTCACATTCGTCGGGCGCGGGGCGACCGCTTTCTCTTTTCCGTTCAGACGAAACGCGGCGACGGCCTGACGCAGCTGTTCGGACTGATCTTCCAGCGCCGCCGCCGCCGTGGCGGATTGCTGCACCAGCGCGGCGTTTTGCTGCGTCACGCTGTCCATCTGCGAAACGGCCAGACTTACCTGCTCAATTCCCCGGCTCTGCTCGTCAGACGCAGAGGAAATCTCACCCATAATATCGGTCACGCGGGTGACGGCGGCGACAATCTCTTTCATGGTGGAGCCGGCCTCGCTGACCTGCTCAGAACCGGTATTTACCCGGCTGACAGAGTTTTCGATAAGCCCTTTGATCTCTTTCGCCGCCTGCGCGCTGCGGCTTGCCAGCGTACGGACTTCACCTGCGACCACCGCAAAACCGCGACCCTGTTCCCCGGCGCGGGCGGCTTCCACCGCTGCGTTAAGTGCCAGAATGTTGGTCTGGAATGCGATACTGTCAATCACGCCGGTAATATGCGCAATTTGCTGCGAACTGTCGGCAATTTCGGTCATGGTGCGAACCACGTTATCCACCACATGACCGCCGCGCGCAGCTGTTTCTGAAGCATTCTTCGCCAGCAGGGTCGCCTGACGGGCGTTATCGGAGTTCTGTTTAACCGTCGCCGTCAGCTCTTCCATGCTGGCGGCGGTCTCTTCGAGCGAGGCTGCCTGCTGCTCGGTACGGGCGGAAAGATCGTTACTTCCTGCGGCAATTTCGCCTGCACCGGTGTAGATGGAATCGGTGCTGCCGCGTACGGCGCTGACGGTGGTCACCAGCGACTGCTGCATTTCATGCAGACCGGCGGCCAGTTGGCCCATCTCATTGCGGCCAGAGAGGGTGATTTCCTGCGTCAGGTCGCCCCCGGCAATCGCGCGAATATGGTTCATAATGGTGTTGAGTGGTTTTAACAACAGGTGTTGTAAACCCTGCCAGATGACCACCAGTACCGCGATAACGGCCAGCAAGATAGCCGCCAGTGTCCATTGCATCTGCGTGAAGCTGCTCTGATTCTCTTCGGCGGCTGCTTTCAGCAGAGTGTTGTTTTCGGCGCGCCAGCGGTTATAGACCGCTTCCATATCGTCCTGCGCCTGTTGCGCGTCCAGATCGCCATAGGCCTGGTAGTTGTCGGCACGCAGATACTCAATCGACAAACGCATCACTTCGTGCATCTGGTTCCAGGACTTCTGCATCTCGTCGGTCAATGCCGCGTTCTGGCCGTTAACCTGCGGCAGTTTTTGCCACGCTTTGTTATAGGCTTCGGCTTTTGCCAGCGAGTCACCTGCGGTGCCGAGCAGTTTATTGATCGCTGCAAGGGATGCCGGATCGCGCTGATTTTTCAGGTAGCGGATCGCCACGCGGGTCACGGTGACGCGTGTTTTCACCAGCGTGTTCACGCTGTCGCTCAGGCTTTCCTGCTGAGCGTTGAGCACACCGGAATTCTGGAAGTTATGGCGATCGTTACTGACGGCAGAGTAGAACAACCCTCCCGTGACAACTTGCAACAGACAGAATATGGTGAGGGCAAAGATAATACCGGTAATCACGTGCAGATTTTTCAGCATAGCGGTCGTCCGTTAGAGAAGATGCAGGGTTTCTTCAATACTATCGTCGTAGAGAATTTAAACTTTAATTTAACTCGCGCTTAACTCAGAGGCCCGTGAGGGAACCTGTTGTAAACCCGGATCATTTTTTATGAGGAAGGTCAACATGAGCAGTATTGATAAAAGCGGGACGTACGCGCTCGGAACGCGGACGGTTAAACGACTGGGCTATGGTGCGATGCAGCTGGCCGGGCCGGGCGTCTTTGGGCCGCCGAAGGATAAAAATGCCGCGCTGGAGGTGTTACGTGAAGCCGTGGCGGCGGGAGTAAACCACATTGATACCAGTGATTTTTATGGCCCTCATGTGACTAACCAGCTGATCCGCGAGGCGCTTCATCCGTACCGGGACGATCTGACGATTGTGACCAAAATTGGCGCCCGTCGCGACAGCAAAGGCGCCTGGCTACCGGCCTTTTCCGCACAGGAGCTGACGCAGGCGGTGCATGACAACCTGCGTAATCTGCAGCTGGATGTGCTGGACGTGGTGAATCTGCGGATCATGTTTAGCGCGCACGGGCCGGCGGAAGGATCGATTGCTGAACCGCTTTCCACCCTGGCAGAGCTCCAGCAGCAGGGGCTGGTGCGCCATATTGGCCTGAGCAACGTCACGGCCACTCAGGTTGCGGAAGCGCAGAAGATGGTGCCGGTAGTGTGCGTGCAGAATATGTACAACATTGTGAACCGCGGGGACGATGCGCTGGTGGATCTGCTGGCGCAGCAGGGGATTGCGTATGTGCCATTCTTCCCGTTAGGCGGCTTTACGCCACTGCAATCTTCCGGGCTGCAGGCGGTCGCCGACTCGCTGGGCGCAACGCCAATGCAGGTTGCGCTGGCATGGCTGCTGCAACGTTCCCCGAATATCCTGCTGATCCCGGGCACCTCTTCCGTGGCGCATCTGCGGCAAAACCTCGCGGCGGGCGAACTGGAGCTGCCGCCTGACGCACTGGAAACATTGACTACGCTGATGGACTGATCGTCACAGGCGCGAAGCCCGACATGTGCTTTTGGGCTTTGCGCCTTTTAAATCTTCTGACACTTCAACGCGTTTGGGGTCGCTTCCGGAAATGACCTTGATCCCTGGCCATAATCCGTAATACTGTATTTATATACAGTATCTGGCGAGAAAGGCATTATGGACACTCTCTTTTCTTATCATCCAAACCAATACATTGAATTACCTTTATTTTTAGAGCGTGTAGCCTGTGGTTTCCCCAGTCCGGCGCAGGATTATGTGGAGGATCGTCTCGATCTTAACCGGCTGGCAGTGAGACACCCCAGTGCGACCTATTTTATCAAGGTGAGTGGAGACTCCATGATTGGCGCAGGGATTGGCGACGGCGATCTGCTGGTTGTCGACCGTTCGCTAACTGCCGGGCATGGGGATATCGTTGTGGCCTCGGTCGCCGGAGAGTTTACGGTGAAGGAGTTACAGACCCGTCCGGTTCTGCGGCTGCTGCCACATAACGTTCGCTATCAGCCGATTACCTTTCAGTCCGAAGAGGAGCTGCAGATCTTCGGCGTCGTCACCCACACCCTCAAAACGCATAAACATGTTCGCGCTGGTTGATGTAAATAGCTTTTATGCCTCCTGCGAAAGGGTGTTCCGCCCCGATCTGGAGGGGAAGCCCATCGTGGTGGTTTCCAATAACGACGGCTGCATTATTTCACTGTCGCGGGAGGCAAAGCAGTTCGGCATAAAAATGGGTGAGCCGTATTTTAAATTCAAAGAGAAGCGTTTTCCGTCACGGGTTTACGTGTTTAGTTCAAACTATGCGCTGTATGCCGATCTCAGCAGTCGGGTGATGCAGACGCTGACCGATCTCGCCCCGGCAATAGAAATCTACTCCATCGATGAGGCGTTCGTGAACGTTTCAGGGGTCAGTAACTGCCTGGCGCTGGAAGCATTCGGTCACCAGATGCGCACGCAGGTCTTTAAAAATACGGGCTTAACCGTTGGCGTCGGTATTGCCCCGACGAAAACGCTGGCAAAGCTGGCCAACTATGCAGCGAAGCGGTGGTCCGGCACTGGCGGCGTGGTCGATCTGTCGGATCGCGAGCGGCAGCGGAAACTGCTGGCAAAGGTTCCGGTTGAAGAGGTGTGGGGTGTAGGGCGGCGCATCACGAAAAAGCTTAACGCGATGGGAATAACCACGGCGCTGGAGCTGGCGGAAGCATCCTCCTGGGTCATTCGCAAACATTTTAACGTGGTGCTGGAACGTACGGCGCGCGAGCTTCGCGGGGAGCCCTGTCTTGATCTGGAGGAGTACACCCCCACGAAGCAGCAAATTATCTGTAGCCGTTCGTTTGGCCACCGTATAACCCAATACGAAGAGATGCACCAGGCGATTTGCGCCTATGCGGAACGTGCCGCAGAGAAACTGCGCGGCGAGCATCAGTATTGTCGTTTTATCAGCGTGTTTGTGCGGACCAGTCCGCATGCGGACAACGAAATTTATTATGGCAATCAGGCCTCTGTCACCCTGATGACGCCCACCAATGACTCGCGGGATATTATCCGTGCCGCCACGGAGGCGCTGGGGCGAATCTGGCTCGACGGGTATCGCTATATGAAAGCCGGGGTGATGCTGGCGGACTTTTTCAGCAGCGGCGTCGCTCAGCTTAATTTGTTTGACGATAACCGTCTGCGCGCCAACAGTGCGGCGCTGATGGAGATGATCGACAGCGTAAATCACTCCGGCAAAGGGAAGATCTGGTTTGCGGGGCAGGGTATTGAGAAAGCCTGGGCAATGAAGCGCGAGATGCTGTCACCGGCTTATACAACGCGGTACGCGGATTTGCCGGTGGCGAAGTAACAGGCGTTTATTTTGTGGTTTCGTGCGTCGCGATCCCTGGCAGTAATTGCTCAATCACGCCCACGACGCTGCGGACGCGTTGTGGAATAAAGCGCGCGTCGGGGTAGACGGCATAGAGAACGCGGTCGGGTAACCGCCAGCCGGGCAATACCGGCACCAGCGTGCCGACCTGCAGTGCGCGGGCCGCAAGCGGGCGCTGCATGCCGCCGATCCCGATGCCTGCCTCCAGCGCCTGTAACAGCGCGTCGCTGGTATTGGCCCGGAAAACGGTATTCACCTTCACCTCGAGGGTTTCCTCAGCAGCAATCAGCCTGAGCGGAACATCCGGCGGGATGCCGCTAAACCGTACGTGCGGCAGCGTCGCGAGTTCGCTGACGTCGTCCACCGCCGGAAAACCGGGGGCGGCAAACAGAGCCGTTTCAATACGCGCCAGCACGCGAGCCGCATGCGCCTGCGGGGGCTCGCTGCTCAGCCGTATCGCCACATCCACACCCTCCGTCACCAGATCGGCAATCCGGTCATCAAGAGAAATCATCAGATGCAGTTCGGGATGCAGGCGTTGCAGCGTCAGTAAATGGGGCAACACAATCTGCCCCAGGCCGCTCGGCAGCTGGACGTGCACGCTGCCCTGAAACTGGTGGTCGACGGGATTGAGCCGCCTCTCCGCTTCCCGCATGGCGTCCAGCAGCAGCTGCATGTCGCGGCGGTAACGTTCTCCCTGCTCGGTCAGCTTCATGGTGCGCGTTGTACGATGCAGTAACACCACGCCGAGCTCCTGCTCAAGGGCGGCGATCTGCTGGCTAACGGCAGATTGTTTCATTCCGCTCTGGCGGGCGGCTGCAGAAAAGGATCCTGCCTGCGCGACACAGAGAAAAGTAGAAATGGCGTTGAGCTTGTTATTCATTTAATGGTTTTTCTGATAAGTTCCATCGGAATGAGGGGGTATCCGCTAAAAAAATAATATATGACACTGCATCTGTCACCCATTCTGGAGAAACACCATGAACAAAAGAGAGCAACACAACGTCGCGTTGATCGCGGGGGCCAGCGGCATTGTCGGCAGACAGCTTGTCAGGACGCTCCTGCATCACAAGTGGGAGGTGATCGGCCTCAGTCGCCACGGCGTCACCCATCCGGACGGCATTCCGATGGTGAACGTCGATTTACTGGATGCGCAGGACAGCGCCCGGGCGCTGCGCGTCCTGGATGGCATCACTCATCTCTTTTACAGCGCCTGGGCGAATGCGCCGAGCTGGGAGGCGATGGTCGAGCCGAACGTCACGATGCTGCGTAATCTGGTCAGCACGCTTGAAAAAACGGCGCCTTTGCAGAGGGTAAGCCTGATGCAGGGGTACAAAGTTTACGGTGCACATCTGGGGCCGTTTAAAACCCCGGCGCGGGAAAGCGATCCCGGCGTGCCGGGGGCGGAATTTAACGCCGCGCAGCTCACCTGGCTCAGCCAGTTTCATCGCGGGAAACGCTGGCACTGGAACGCCATCAGGCCGGGCGTGGTGGGAAGTTCAGTGCCGGGCAATACCATGAACCTTGCGCTGAGCATTGCCCTGTACGCTTCGCTGTGCAAGGCTCAGGGGTTACCGCTGCGTTTTCCCGGTTCGGAACAGACCTGGCACAGTATTGTTGACCATACCGACGCCGGGCTGCTGGCCGAAGCCACCCTATGGGCCGCCACGTCACCTGCGGCACAGAATCAGGCATTCAACGTGAATAATGGCGATATCTGGCGCTGGAGCGAGCTGTGGCCGTGCATCGCTCGCTGGTTTGAGCTGGACACTGCGCCGCCAGTGAGGTTGTCATTTCGCCAGCTGTTTACGGATTATCGCGACGTCTGGCGCGAGCTTGCCGGGGAACGGCTGGTGGAAGCGGATATTCTGCAGCTGAGCGACGGGCAGTTTGCCGATTTCGTCTTTAGCTGGCATTACGACATGTTCGGTGACGGGAGCAAACTCCGGCGGTCGGGCTTCACGCAAATGCAGGCGACCGATGAGATGTTTTTCAGCCTGTTCGCGCAGCTGAGAGCCGCGCGGATTATTCCCTGACGCTAAGGGTTGTTGTCATCAACGATCGGCGCGTTATACTCACGTCTTGAGAATCATGTAGGGTGGGGCAGGGATATGCACGAGAGCCTAAAAATAATATCAGTCGCGCTGCCCCTCATTGCGCTTTTCATATTGTCCGGATTTTTTGTCAGACGTATTCGTCAGGCAAAACGCATCATTACAGACCGCAACGGGATGAAAAAAATATCCGCTAACCCGTCAATATTTGGCGGGAATGCAGGTAAAACCTGGTTTTATGATGACCAGTTTTTATATGAGGTTAAAAATAACGCCACCCGTAAAATTGCGCTGGCGAATATCATTAAGATCGGGCCGGGGAATACCGAGATAAATAGCAGACGGGTCTGGATTGTTATTTATCGTGACGGTGCTAATGAAAAGCAGGTGCAGTTTTATAACAATCTTACCCTCTGGAATCATAACTTCACGGCTTTTCTGGCAGCGGTAAAAAGAGCCAATCCTGACGCTGTCGTGAAAGAACGCTCATTGCTCAATTTATGAAAAGCAACCGCAGACGGTTTGCGGACGCCGCCCGTGGGGAGCGTCCGGAGCATCAGGGTTAAGGGCTTACTCAACCGTTAACGCATTAACCACCTCGGCCACGCTTTTCACGCTGTGAATATTCCCAATTCCCGTGCCGAGCGCGATATAGCCCTCATCGGTGTTATTTTCCAGCATGCCCAGGCGCAGGCCCCGTAAACCTCCCATCGCTTTGCCCAGCGCTTCGTTGCTTGCGCCAGCTTTATCCATCGCTGCCAGTTTTTCCGCCAGCCTGCCGGGAAGAGAGCGGTAGTAATGGGGGACTGTGCGGAAAAGCAGTAAATCGAGACCGTTGGCGGCAACAATTTTATCTTTGACCCCCTGCGGCACGCGGCTTTCTTCCGTACTGATAAACACCGAGCCGGCAAATACGCCTTCAGCGCCTAAGGTGTGCGCCGCTCTGGCGGTGCGATTATCGGTAATGCCGCCCGCCGCCATCACCGGAATATGCTTCACGGCATCGGCAATCAGCGGCACGATGGAAAAGGTGCCAAGCGCCGTGGCGGGTAACGTTCCGCCCTCATCAAAACCGGTGGCAACGATAATGTCTGCCCCCGCGTCTTCTGCGAGGCGGGTGTTTTCCGGGGTGGGGTTGATGTCGCGGTAGATAATGGCGATACCCGCCTCTTTTAGCTCGCTGAACAGCGCCGGAATAATGCTGCCTTCCCCATAGCCCGTATACACAACGGCCCTGACGCCTTCCTCTTTCACCACCTGAAGGATAGGGCCTGTCCAGACGTCGTTAACGGCCGTGGGGATCAGGTTCACGCCAAAGGGCTTTTCGGTCAGTCGCTTCGTTTTACGAATTTCTTCCCGCATTTTTTCGGCGGTCTCTTCCGGCGTGGAGACCGCGGTGTCGGCGGTTAAGCCGGCGTTGGGCCCCAGCACGCCAAGCCCGCCGGCATTGCTGACTGCAGCGACTAAGCGGGCGTCAGTGAGCCAGGATAGCGGTCCCTGAATAACAGGTTTTTCGATGCCCAGGACCTGACAGATACGGTTATTTTTCACAGCAGACTCTCCCTTACGTTTGAATGGAAGAGAGTGTAGGGCGCAAGATTGTTAGGAAAAATAGCCAAAAATATTCATCACTGTTATAAAATTAATAACAATAATCTTATCCTGCTTACGGCAAAAGCATCCCTTATGCAAATAAACCTCTTTGAATCCATAAGAATTTTTATTGAGATTGTCGAATCAGGGAGCCTTACCCAGGCGGCGGAGAATTTGCGGGTCCATCGCCCGGCCGTCACCAAAGCGTTGCAGCTACTGGAGCAGCACAGCGGCACGCGGCTACTGCAACGTACCACGCGTCGGATTAGCCTGACCCCGGATGGAGAAGCATTTTATCGCCGGAGTAAACCCCTGCTGGCGCAGGCGGACGAATTACTGGAATCGTTTGGCGCCGATCGGCCGATACACGGCCAGCTGCGAATCGATATGCCCATCTCGTTTGCGGCGTTGCGGGTGATACCCAACCTGCCTGATTTTTATCGCCAGCATCCCGAGATTGACATCATTCTGAGCAGCTCGGACCGCCGTCGGGATATGCTGCGGGATGGGCTGGACTGCGTGCTGCGGGTGGGCGAGCTGGACGACGGCGATTATATCGCGCGTAAAATCGGGAACATTAAAATTACGACCTGTGCCAGCCCGGCCTGGCTGGCACAACACGGTACGCCAGAAACGCTGGATGATTTGCGAAAGCATCAGGCCATCAACTGGATTAATAACAGCAGCAGACACATTCAGCCGTGGACGTTTACCACGCCAGAAGGCGTCGCGGAGATCGCGCTACCCGGTAAGCTTGTGGTGGATAACTCCGAGGCCTACATCGCGGCAGGCCTGGCCGGGCTGGGGTTAATGCAGGGGATGAACCTCTTTCTCCAGCCTTACCTTGACCGCGGCCTTCTGGTTGAAGTCCTGCCAGACTATCGCTCCCCGGATCGCAAGCTGTCACTGCTCTACCCACACCGCCATCTCTCCCGCAAGGTGCGGGTCTTTACCGAGTGGCTGGAGAGTCTGGTGTGAAAACAGCCAGCGCGTGACACAGCGCGCCAATCTGTTCGACGGCGTTCAGCAGGCGGGGTGTCGGTTCGTTTGCGCAGTTCAGCCGCAGAAAATGCGTTAATTCTGCCCCAGGGGAAAACAGGGGGCCAGGGCTGACGCCGATGCCCAGCGCCAGCGCGCGGCGATGCACCTCCAGCGCGTTGACCTGCTGAGGGAGTTCTACCCACAGCAGAAAACCGGCTGCGGGTACGTTAAGGCGCGTACCGGGTGGGAAACTGGCTTCGACCCGCGCCACGACGGCACGTATTCCCGCTGCGATCCGGCGCTTTAGCCGGCGCAGGTGACGATCGTAGTCGCCGCTTGCCAGCACCTCACTCGTCGCGGCTTCCAGCAGCGGCGTGCCTGCCCAGTCTCCGGCCATGCGGGTCTGTAAGACCTGAGTGTGGTAGCGTCCGGCGGCAATCCAGCCGATTCGCCAGCCCGGGGCAAGCGTTTTAGACAGGGAACTGCAGTAAATCACATTTCCGCTCTGGTCGAACGCCTTACAGGCAGGCGGACGCTGCCCTTCGCCGACCAGGTCTCCGTAGACATCGTCCTCAATCAAAGGAATCCCTGCGCCTTCAAGCAGGGCAACCAGTTCCTGCTTGCGCGCGACGGGCATACTGGCGCCCAGCGGATTTTGCACGGTGGGTGAGGCCAGAACGGCTGCGGGACGGTGGCAGCGTATGGCGTCTGCCAGCGGTTCCAGTAACAGACCTTCAACAGGATCGGTAGGGATTTCTAAGGCCTTCAGGCCTAAATCTTCCAGCAGCAGGAGCGTGCCAAAGTAGGCTGGCTGTTCAATCGCCACAACATCCCCAGGCTGACACACTGCCCGCAGGGCCAGGCGTAACGCCTGCGTCGCGCCCGCGGTGATAATGAGATCGTCCGCGCCGAACCGGGCTCCCCACTGCGCAGCCCGCGCGGCAATCTTACTTCGCAAATCTCCCCTTCCCGGAGGCAGGCTATAGCTCTGCCCGTGCGCGTCCAGACGACGCCCCGCGGAGTGCAACGCCCGTTGCAGCGCATCACCCGGCAGCCACGCAGGATCGGGCAGGGCGGCGCCCAGCGGTATCAGACGAGCCTCTGCACTGCTGAACAGCGATTGGGCCACGGCGGACATAGTGACAGGGACCGGGCCTGACGGGGAACGGGAGGGTTCCACGCGCGGAGGGAGACGGGTCTGATGGACGTAATAACCTGAACGTGGCCGCGCAACAATCAGCCCTTCCGCCTCGAGACAGCGAAGGGCTTCCAGCGCCGTCGGGAGGCTAACGCACTCGCGTTCGGCCAGTTTACGTGCGGAGATCATGCGGTCACCGACTTGCAATGCGCCAGAAGAGAGCGTGAGGCGCAACATCTCAGCAATACGGCGATAGTGTGGGGACGGGGCAGACATGGGTATCTGTTCAGGCTAATTTTCGATAAAACTGACTATACAGTCAATGATGTGCGCCATCTATAGTGTCCGACATGTTCATGACAAGGAGGCATTATGCACAGCGAAAATTTCGACATTTCTTCCTATTTCAAACGCATAAACTACAGCGGACCGGCGGCTGCCGATACGGCTACCCTGCATGCCCTTATGCGTCATCAGCTCTTTTCAGTCCCGTTTGAAAATCTGGACGTGCAGGCGGGCAAAATTGTCTCGCTGGCGCCAGACGACATTGCCGATAAAGTGTTAAAGAAAGGGCGCGGTGGCTACTGCTATGAGGTGAACGGGCTTTTTGCCATGGCGCTGGCGGCGTTAGGTATCCCTTACCGTTTCGTGGCGGCGCGCCCGATGTTCTACCCCGTGCGGAGGCCGAAAACCCATATGGCGTTAATTGCCGAAGTGGAGAACCGACAGTGGCTTTGCGATCTCGGCTTCGGCAGCTATGGCATTCGTGCGCCGATGGCGCTGGACACGCTTGACGTGGATATCTCGCAGGATTTCGACACGTTTCGCCTGAGTCGCAGCGCGGAGGGCGAATATCTTCTTCAGGCGAAGGTTGAGGGTGAGTGGGCCCGTCAGTACGGCTTCGACCTTACCCCTCAGGAGTGGATTGATTTCGTTCCGGCTAACTACCTTAACTCCACGCATCCTGACGCTATTTTTGTGCAGAAACTGGTGGTGGTGCAGCATCGCCCGGAAGGACGCCAGATTTTACTGGGCGATATGCTGAAAACCATCACGGCGATCGGCACTGAAACGCGGCAGCTGGCGGAGGAGGACATACGCCATGTCCTGAAAGACCGTTTTGCACTGACCGCCGCGTAATCTGTAGGAGCAACCGCCGCAATCACCTGGACATTTTAACCAGGGAAAGGGTCAGGCAAAGAGTTCCTTAATAAGCATCCAGAAAAGAGAGAGCAGGCAGAGGATTTGTACCGTCCGCAATGACCATAGTTGAAAACGCCATTGATACCGCTCCCGGGCATCGGCTTCTGCGATCGGGCCAGCGGCGTCGGCGGCGTCCGCGGCGTTTTTCCTTATGCGGCGCAGAAAATCATGACACAGCCAGACCAGAAGTATGAGGCTAATTATTCTCGTGAAAAGTAAACCGTAGGCGGTATAAAACGTATCCCAGTAGCAGTGGAGGGTATCCAAGGCTTATATCCTTTTCCTGAGCCGCCCATACGGCAGGTATGGGCGGTGAATGATTACTTCTTCTTATCCATCATCGCCTTTAAATCAGCAAAGGGGTTAAACGTGGCGACGCCCACGTCTTTTTGCGCGTCTTCCCCGGCAACCACGGTAGTACCGTACTGATCCGCTTCGGTGTATTTCGAATGTTCGTGATCGTGGCAAAACAGGCACAGCAGCTCCCAGTTGCTGCCATCTTCCGGGTTATTGGTATGGTCGTGATCGATATGGTGAACCGTGAGTTCACGCAGATTGGAATAGACAAACTCGCGCGAGCAGCGTCCACACACCCAGGGATAGATTTTTAATGCTTTTTCGCGATAGCCGCTTTCCAGCCGCGCGTAGTTTTTGGGGATCAAAGCCATTGCCGGTTTTACCTGCCATGAAAAAAGTGGGTGATATTATATCCTATTATGTGGCGAAATGACGAACCACGCTATTCAGTCAATTTATTTGATGCTTTCCGTTAAATAAACGGCATTTATTCTTAGCGGGTAATGCGTAAAGTGGACAGCACGCAACGCATTCTCAGGACACATCGTAATGAAAAAGATCGGGTTTTTATCGTTTGGTCACTGGACACCTTCTCCGCAGTCCGGCACGCGCTCAGCGGCAGATACGCTGCTGCAGTCCATCGATTTAGCCGTGGCGGCTGAAGAGCTGGGGGCAGACGGTGCCTATTTCCGCGTACACCACTTCGCCCGACAGCTTAGCTCACCGTTTCCTCTGCTGGCCGCCATTGGCGCAAAAACGAAAACCATCGAAATCGGCACGGGCGTGATTGATATGCGTTACGAAAATCCGCTGTATATGGCCGAGGATGCGGGCGCGGCGGACCTCATTTCCGGTGGACGTTTGCAGCTTGGCATTAGCCGCGGCTCTCCGGAACAGGTTATTGATGGCTGGCGTCATTTCGGCTATGTCCCGCAGGAAGGGGAAAACGAATCGGATATGGCGCGCCGCCATACCGAAGTGCTGCTTGATGTGCTGCGCGGTGAAGGGTTTGCCAAACCAAATCCGCAGCCGATGTTTCCGAATCCGCCGGGGCTGCTGCGCCTGGAGCCCTATTCCGAAGGGCTGCGCGAGCGTATCTGGTGGGGCGCCGGTTCAAATGCGACGGCAGTGTGGGCGGCAAAGCTGGGCATGAATCTGCAAAGTTCAACCCTGAAAGACGATGAAACCGGTGAGCCGTTCCATATTCAGCAGGCAAAACAGATCCGCGCCTACCGTCAGGCCTGGAAAGAGGCCGGACATACGCGCGAGCCGCGGGTGTCGGTGAGCCGCAGCATTTTTGCATTAATGGACGACCGCGACCGGATGTACTTCGGCACCAGCCGCAACGACAGCGACAGCGTGGGTTACCTGGATGAGAAAACGCGCGCCATCTTCGGGCGCAGCTATGCCGCGGAGCCGGATAAGCTCATTGAACAGCTGAAAAAGGACGAGGCGATTGCCGAGGCCGATACGCTCTTACTGACCGTACCGAACCAGCTGGGGGTGGATTATAATGCGCACGTGATTGAGTCTATTCTCAAACATGTCGCACCGGCAATGGGCTGGCGCGAGTAGTTGTTACGCTAGCAGCCGTGAGATCGTTATGGAAAACCTTGCCCTCTGGTATCGCCGTTTTGGCGAGCCAGAATCTGTTCTGCAACCTGAAACCGCGTCATTGGGGGCGCTAGCACCGGGTCATCTCCGTGTCCGGATGCTGTTTTCGCCAGTCAATGCGTCCGATCTCATTCCCATCACGGGCGCCTATCGGCACAGAACTCCGTTACCGGCGGTAGCGGGGTATGAGGGCGTCGGTGTCGTTACTCAGGCTCCCGCGTCGTTTAGTCATCTGCTGGGTAAACGCGTTCTGCCGCTGCGTGGGCAAGGCACCTGGCAGCGCTATGTTGATTGCCCGGCCGAGTATGCGATCCCCGTACCGGACACCATTGACGTGCATCTGGCCGCGCGGGCCTATATCAATCCGCTGGCGGCGCAGATGATGCTGACCCGCTACCCCGCTCAGGGAAAACGGGTGTTGCTTACGGCTGCAGGATCGGATTGCGGCATTCTGCTGGGGCAATGGGCGCGTCAGGCGGGTGCGGAAGCGGTGTACGGCATTCACCGTTCCGCCGTGCATGCTGAACGGCTGGAGGCGATGGGGATCATTCCTGTTGCGCAGCATGACGCGCACAGAATCGGCGCCGTCGCCGCACGCAGCGATATTGTCTACGATGCCACCGGCGGGCCGCTTGCGGAAGCAATCCTCAGCGTGATGCCCGGGCAGGGGATGTTTGTCTGCTACGGACTGCTCTCCGGCCAGACTTTCCGACAGCTGCGTCCTGAGCCACGCGTGGCGTGGTTCCATATCCGTAACGGCCTGGATGGGCTCAGCGCGGGGGCGTGGCGCGCGGCGTTCGATCGCATCTGGCTTCGCCTGCCCGCCAGCCGGTACAGCGATGTCGCGGTATACCCCCTGGCGGAATGGCAGAGGGCGCTCAGCGCTTATCGCGAAGGTGGAAGGACCTGCAAGCCTCTCCTGTCAATGATGGACTGACCGCTACTGATGGCTCATATCGCTCAGCAGCACGGCGATACTTTGCCCGCCTGCCGTCTGTTCCAGGGCAATTTTGACGATGATGGTCAGCGGGACGGAGAGCAGCATCCCTACGGGCCCGAGCAGCCAGCCCCAGAATATCAGGGACAAAAAGACCACCAGCGTGGAGAGCCCCAGTCCTCGCCCCATCATGCGAGGCTCAAGAATATTGCCGAACACCAGATTGATCGCCAGATATCCGGCCAGCAGGACCAGCGCGTCATAGAACCCACTGAACACCAGCACCTGAAGGATAGGGGGGATCGCCGCCAGCACCGACCCGATGTTGGGAATATAGTTGAGCGCAAACGCCAGTAATCCCCAGACAAACGCAAAGCGGACGTCCAGCGCCAGCAGCATCAACCAGACGACAACGCCCGTCACCAGGCTAATAGCCGTTTTCAGCACCAGATAGCGGGAAACGCTGTCCAGCGCGCGTTGAATGGCCCCCATTCCCTCAACCGGCCGGACCATGATCTGCTGCAGCTTCGCCGGCAGCTGGGGCACCTCCAGCAGCATAAACACCACCGTTAAGAACAGCAGGAAAATGGAGGTCATGGCATTGGAAAGCTGCGTCAGCAGGCTGGTGACAACTGTCATGGCCGCATTGGGGTCGATAAATTTAAGGAGCTCTTCGACCGAGACTTCGATCCCTGCGCGCTGCAGCCAGGGTTCAATCTGCAGCAGCGGTATTGCCAGCGAAGAGCGGTATTTCGGCAACGTTCGGGCCAGCTCATTCAGCGAGGTACCGAGATAGGCCACCAGCAAGACCATGGCGATAATAATAATGCTGATAAGCAGCGTGATCGCCAGCACGCGCGGGATGCGTAGCCGCGTCATGCGCTGCACCAGCGGGTTAAGGATCACCGCAATAAACAGCGCCAGAATAAACGGCACAATGATGTCGGCGGCAACGCGAACGCCTGTCAGTATAATCACCAGCATGCCCAGCATGATGACAGTTTTTAACCCGTTCAGGGTAATGATGGGTTTGGCCATGGTGACTCCGCAATGTTCTTTTTATTTATAATAAAGGTGAAGGGCGATGCAATAAACTAACCAAAATCAAACGGGATGAGTAAAGAATTGCAAAGACTTTGAGTTAAATCCTGGCTTATGGTACAAATTTGGCGTGTTCAACTACCGAGGACAATTTTGATCCGCAAAGACGAGAAGCAACACCGCGGATAATTGTAATTTTATGGACAATATGTTCAGGACGTACTCTTCAAACCACACTGCTGTATTTTCCACCTCTTTTTACCTGCTTTCTGGTGAGCAACACTGGCGCACCGCACTATAGTCATATCTTCTGCCTGAGCTGGCGCTAAGCGCTTAGCTATCTGATTTCAATTCGTATTTTTTGGTTTGCTGCGTACAGCGAGCCACGATGGATTATATTCTCAAGCAGGAGAAAAACATGTTTTACTGGATCCTTTTAGCTCTGGCAATTATCGCGGAAATTACCGGCACGCTGTCGATGAAATGGGCAAGCGTCAGCGAGGGTAATACCGGATTTATTTTAATGCTGGTGATGATTTCCCTTTCTTATATTTTCCTCTCGTTTGCGGTGAAGAAAATTGCGCTGGGTGTCGCGTATGCCCTATGGGAAGGGATCGGCATTTTATTAATTACGCTGTTCAGCGTGCTGATATTTGACGAAACATTAACAACCATGAAGATCGCTGGCTTAACAACGCTGGTCGCGGGTATTGTGCTGATTAAATCAGGTACCCGTAAACCGACTAAACAGCTGAAGGAGCAGAACCATGCAACAGTTTGAGTGGGTTCATGCGGCCTGGCTGGGGCTTGCCATCGTGCTGGAAATTCTGGCGAACGTTCTGCTGAAATTCTCCGACGGTTTCCGTCGTAAAGTTTATGGCCTGCTGTCGATTGCCGCGGTGCTGGGGGCATTCAGCGCCCTGTCCCAGGCGGTCAAAGGGATCGACCTGTCGGTGGCCTATGCGCTGTGGGGCGGTTTTGGTATCGCCGCCACGCTGGCCGCAGGCTGGGTACTCTTCGGGCAGCGTTTAAATAACAAAGGCTGGATCGGGCTTATACTGCTGCTTGCCGGCATGATCATGATAAAACTCGCCTGACAGACTTCACGCCATGATTTACAGGCAGCGAAATTCGCTGCCTGTATTACGCTTAGAAAAGCAAAACCGTGAAGAGGATGGCTGATGTATCGCACATTAAGCTGGCGCAATATTCCCAATGCGAGAACGTTGTTTGCCATGGTCTTCATGGCGGGGATCGGCTTAATTATCTCCATCGTCGCACTTCTCTATCTTTCCCTGCACCTAATCAGTACAAAAACCAATGAAATTGATGAACACCGCACGGCGCTTTCCGTGCAGGGCGCCATTCAGACATCGGTGAATCGCGTCTCCTCGCTGGTCCTTGATAACGCCGTCTGGGACGATGCGGTTCGGGAGGCTTACCGCTCCACGCTGGATACCGACTGGTTGTACAACACCTGGGGCGCCGGCTTTAAAATCAACAACCTCTATGACGGCACCTTTGTGCTGGATGAACATTTCAATGTCATCTGGGGATCGTTTAAAAGTCAGCCTTTTCAGGAGACGACGCTCGATTTTTTCGGCAAAGGCCTGAAAGCCCTCATTGACCAGCATGCGCGCGCCTTAGCGAGCGAGAAAAATATCTATGCCGGGATCAGCAAAACGCGAAGCGGCGTCGCCTTTGTGGGGATTGGGCTGATACGCCCAATGGTCGGACGATTGCGGGTGACCGATGGAACGCGCCGCTATCTGGTGATTACCCGTCACCTGAATGCCCGAATATTGTCTGACCTGGGGGCGACCTTTCAGATTGAGAACCTCAACTTTACGCCAGAAAAAATCAACGCGCTGAGCATGCCGCTGCGCAGCGCGGCAGGGGAGTTGGTCGGTTATCTGAACTGGCAGGCGCGGCTTCCGGGTGCGCAGGCCGCCCGGGCGGCCTCTTCTGACATCAGACAGATTGTGGTTCTGGCCTCGGCTCTGATCCTGCTGTTTATTCTGGTGAGCAGCGTGGGGCTGTACAAGCTTGCCCGCGGAGAGAGTCTGGCGCGTCTGGTCGCCAGAACGGACTGGCTAAGCCGTCTGCCGAACCGGCGTGCGCTCATTGAAGCGCTGGACCGGGTGAGTTTACGGGGGGATATCGACGTCAAAAGCGTGGTGTTCATCGATCTGGATGGCTTTAAAGACGTCAATGATATCTACGGTCACAGCGTGGGTGACGATCTGATTGTGGCGATTGCGAAAACATTGAATGAACGCGTGCCGCCGGGCGGAATGCTGGCGCGAATGGGCGGGGATGAATTTGCCATGACCATTGGCGGAGATAACGCGGAAGCCCGGGCCGCCGCGTTTGCCGTTTCGGTGCTGGACGCGTTCGCCACCCCGATTCAGCTGGGGGAACGCACAATCCATATGGGGGCCAGTATCGGTATCGCCAGCGGAACCCTGATTGAATGCACCAGCTCCGAGCTGTTTCGTCGCGCCGATATTGCCATGTATCATTCCAAAATGAGCGGGAAAGGGCGGATTACCCACTACGACGCCGAACTGAACAGCGCCCGTGAACGCAAGCTGGCGATTGAGAATCAGATCCGTAACGGTCTGGAGCGTGATGAGTTCGAGGTCTGGTATCAGCCGATTATTGACGCCCACAGCCAGAAAATGAGCAGCGTCGAGGCGCTGGTCCGTTGGCCACGACGTCCGGAAGGGCCCCTGGGCCCGGATACCTTTATCACCATCGCGGAGACCAGTGGCCTGATTTACAAACTGGGGCAGTTTGTGTTGCAGCGGGCCTGTCAGGATCTGCAGCCGTACAGTGACTTAACGCTCTCGGTTAATATCTCCCCCGCACAATTTCGCGATCCTGCCTTCGAAGAAAAAGTCGCCAGCGTGCTGGAGATCACCGATTTTCCGGCCAACCGACTACAGCTTGAGGTCACCGAGTCCTATGTGCTGGAAAACCCGGAGCGTGCCCGCATGGCAATAGCCAACCTGAAGGCGTTGGGTATCGCGGTAGCGCTGGATGACTTTGGCACCGGTTATTCAAGCATTGGCTATTTACGGCGTTTCAACTTTGACACCATCAAGATCGATAAGTCGCTGGCCGGGCTGGTAGACAATGATGAACAGGCGGCCGCGCTGGTGAGCGGCACGGTGCGGATCGCCAATGCGCTGGGCATGGCGGTGGTTGCAGAAGGGGTCGAAACCGAAAAGCAAATGAAACTCCTGCGGCTGGCTGGCTGCGATCAGCTGCAGGGTTTTTGGTTCAGCCAGCCCATGCCGATAGAGTCAATCAAGGCGTTACATCAGGTCAGACGGTGCTGATTTACTGCTGCGCCAGCGCTTCCAGCTGGTCGCGAAAACCGGTGACGGACAGGGCCCGGTTATCGGCACGCCAGCGGTCTTTCGCCGCCGGGGCTGAGCTCTGAACACCGATCAACTGCCAGCCGTTTTCCGTTTTCAACATCAGCGGTGAGCCGCTATCGCCTGGTAACGTATCGCACTGGTGAGAGAGTACGCTGGTTTGTGCCCAGCCGGTCACAATGCAGTCGGTGTGCGTGTAAAGCGTATCCAGATGATCGACAGGATAGCCTGATTGCGTCACCTTGCGGTCGGCGGCTTTCAGCGCGGCGGTAAGGGCGGCTTTATCACCGTCAAATAACGGCAGTGGCGTAATACCTGAAGGCGGGTAGCGTAAAACGATCAGGCCAAAGTCCCATGAGGCGGCGCCGGGTGGCACAATCCAGCCGTCACCATCCGGTTTCAGGCGTTTGCCGAGAGAGGGATCCACCCGGCCTTCAATGCCGTGGATTTCATAGCGCCAGGTGCCTTTTTGCGACACAAAGCGCAAGGCAACCGCTTTATCCGGCTTGCCGTTTGGCGGCGTTAACAGACAGTGGCCTGCCGTCAGGGCAAGCTGCGGGGTGATCAACGTGGCGGTACATAAGTTACCGCTGGCGGTTTCCAGCTGACCTATAGCATCCCAGGGGGCCTGGGTGGGATCGGCGACGCGCGTGCGGTCGTCATGACCGAAAAAAAGCGTCTTTAGCTCTTTCGCGCTAATGGTGTCATCACCGCCATCATCCGCATGTGAGAATCCAGAAAAAAGACCAAACGTTCCCAGTAACAACACAACAGATTTACGCATATCACACTCTGGTGGGGGTAATTATGATTATTAAAAGTGAACCCTATGAAAATACTATAGACGGGACAGCGCTAAAGTGGGAGTAAAATCAGCGTGCTACATTCAGGAAAGATAAAAATGGCTGGCGATGAGCGCGCATAAAATAAGCAGGATCAGAATCAGCTCAAACCGATAGCGTCGCAGCATACGCCCTCCGGATAAAAAAACGGCGCGGAACCTTTTCCGGTTCAGCGCCGGTTTACCAACGTGCCCCGGAGGGCACGGTTAAGCTTGTACTCTTACGCAGCTGGCTGTGCAGCTGGTTTAGCAGCTTCGTGTTTTACTGCTTTTTTGTGATGTTTTTTAGCAGCCTGCGCTTTCTGTTCTACAGGCGGTTTGGTCGCTTTTTTGTGGTGCTTTTTAGCGGCCTGCGCTTTCTGCTCTACAGCTGGCTTAGTCGCGTCTTGTTTTACGGCTTTTTTGTGGTGCTTTTTAGCCGCTTGCGCTTTTTGCTCAGCAGCTGGTTTAGCGGCTTTATGATGTTTCTTGTGGTGTACCGCTTTTGCAGGCGCAGCGGTGGTGGTTGCAGCTGGCGCAGCGGCAGCTGGAGCAGTTGCAGTAGTCTCAGCAGCGAACGCAGCAGAAGACAGACCCATAGCAGCGGCAACAACCAGAGCTAATACTTTATTCATGTTCATACCCTCGAATTTGGTTTTTCATTTAACCCCACTGCGGGGCCGTTGAAATAACTATATCCCTGTAAATTCGGGGTTTCCGTGAGTGATTGGTATCGGCGTGTAACGGAATGTACAAAGGGGGAGAAGCGTGTACGAACAGGCCCGTTCGTACACGTGAGGGCTATTTCTTTAACGCAGCCAGAATTGCAGCCGGTGGCTGGCTGCCAACAATCGAGCGTGATTCAGGCTCAATGACCACCATGAACGGTGTGATGTTGATGCCCAGCCTTTCAGCCAGCGCAGACTGGCGAGCGATCCGGTCGGAACAGGCCTGCGTTGTGTCGTTATCCGGTAAAAAACCCGTCATCGCTTTTTGCAGGCTTTTGACCCTGTCGGTTGAACACCAGACGCGCCCCATATCCTCAATGACCGAGTCGCGAATAGCGTCGGGGGCAACGGTCAAAAACGACATGGTCAAACCGGCATCCGTATACTGCCTGACGTTTTTCACCACGTTGCTGCAGTAGATGCACTGGTTATCAATAAACACCAGTAGCTTGTATTTTTCTGCGGGAGCCTGAAATGTGATGGGCTGGAGGTCAGCGAGAGAGTGGGTGATATCGTTATATGCTTCTTGCGGAGTGTTATCCGCGGCCGCGAAGGTGCTTAAACTCGTCGCACACAGTACGGCTAACGCCATCGTTTTCATTATGCCTTTCATTATTCATCCCTTTATTTATTGTTAACCCTGGCCTGATTGCGGTGTATTTATATGGCCAGGATTTAACTACATACCTTAAGTGCGCTCGGAAATAAATGTGCAAAATCATCTTATTATGCAGAAGGGCAAGGAAAGTGCCGGAGCGCGCTCCGGCAGAAGGGAATTACAAATAACGTGAAGTGAGATGTTCGCGGAAGTAACGGATATTGAGATCTTCCCCCGTCGCCTGGGTAATCAACTGCGAGGTGGTAAAGCGGCTGCCGTGCTGCCAGATGTTCTGGCGCAACCAGTCAAACAGCGCCGAAAAATCACCTTCAGCGATTGAGGACTGCAGATCCGGAAGCGCCGTTTTCGCCGCATGGAACAGCTGTGCGGCATACATGGCCCCCAGCGTATACGACGGGAAGTAACCAAATCCACCGTCGGTCCAGTGAATATCCTGCATACAGCCGTTGCGGTAGTTGTCTTTGGTGGATAACCCGAGCCAGGCCTGCATTTTTTCATCCCACAGGGCGGGAATGTCGTCCACCTCGATCTCGCCGTTGATCAGCGCGCGCTCAATCTCATAGCGCAGCACCACGTGCGCCGGGTAGCTCACCTCATCGGCATCCACGCGGATATAGCCCGGCTTCACGCGCTGGTTCCAGGCGATAAAGTTCTCTTCGCTGAACGCCGCCTGGCTGCCAAAGCGGGCGTGCACCGCAGGGAGAAGATGTTTAAGGAAGGCCTCGCTACGGCCAAGCTGCATTTCAAAGAACAGGCTTTGGGATTCGTGGATCGCGGTTGAGCGGGCGAGGGCAATCGGCTGTCCTGCCCAGGCGCGCGGCAGGTTTTGTTCGTAGCGCGCGTGTCCGGTTTCGTGGATCACGCCAAACAGCGCGCTGAGCAGTTCATCTTCGTCATAGCGCGTGGTGATGCGCACGTCCTCCGGTACGCCGCCGCAGAACGGGTGCGCACTCACGTCCAGGCGACCGCCGTTAAAATCGAAGCCGAGCATCTTCATCGCTTCCAGGCCCAGCTCGCGCTGTGTTGCCGTCGGGAAGGGGCCCTGCGGGGGAACAAACGACCGTTGAGCCTGTTTTTCCACCACGCTTGCCAGCAGGTCCGGCAGCCAGGATTGCATATCACCGAACAGAACGTCCAGACGGGCGCTGGTCATGTCGGGCTCAAAAATATCCAGCAGTGCGTCGTACGGTGTGCACCCTTTGGCTTCGGCCCGCAGGCGAGCCTCTTCGCGGCTGAGTTTGACCACCTCTTTCAGGTTGGCGGAAAAGCCCTGCCAGTCGTTAGCGGGACGCTGGGTGCGCCAGGCGTGTTCACACTTGCTGCCCGCCAGGGATTTGGCCTCCACCAGCGATTCCGGTAGCAGCGAGTCCTGCTGATATTGACGCGTCATTTCCCGCAGGTTGGCGCGTTCGACGTCATTCAGATCTTCACCTGCTGCTGTAGCCAGCAGATCGCCCACTTTCTTATCGGTCAGGATCTGGTGTTGCAGGACGCTCATTTCTGCCAGCGCTTCGCCGCGCGCGGCGCTGCCGCCAGGCGGCATCATGGTAAACATGTCCCAGCTGGCGATGGAGGAGAGGTGCGAGAAACGGGAGAGGCGCTGGAAGGTTTTCACAAGTGACTGATAGGCGGATGTTTTTTGCAATTGTTTTTCCTCTTGCCAGGGATGTGTTTCAGGGAGCATACAATGAAACAGACCAAATTCCCCAACATTTCCCACACGGAGGAGATCTCTGCAGATCTCCTTCGCTGAAACCGTCGCCGGCATCCCGGCAGACGGTTTTCGCTGGGCACTTAGGCCTTATCACGCATAACCTGTTGCAGGATCGCCAGCGCCTGGGTGAACTGGGCATCCGGAATGGTCAGCGGATAAAGGAAACGGATCACGTTGCCATACTGGCCGCAGATCAATAACAGAAGGCCCTGAGCGAGAGCTTTTTGCTGGATCGCCTGCGCGATGGCGGCCGAAGGTTCACGGCTTTCGGGATCAAAAAACTCCGCCGCAATCATCGATCCTCTTCCCCTTATCGCCACGAGCGCAGGAAAGGTACCCTGGATCTCCTCCAGCGTGGCTTTCAGTCGATCGCCCAGATGACGGGCGCGCTCGCACAGCGACTCGTTGTCGATAATATTCAGCACCGCGTGCGCGGCGGCCACCGCAAGCGGGTTGCCTGCATAAGTCCCCCCCAGACCGCCGGGAGCTGGCGCGTCCATGATTTCAGCGCGACCCACCACGCCAGACAGCGGCATTCCGCCTGCCAGGCTTTTAGCCATCGTCATCAGGTCGGGCTTGTCGGCGTAGTGTTCCATGGCAAACAGTTTACCCGTACGGGCGAAGCCGCTCTGCACTTCGTCGGCAATCATCACGATCCCGTGCTCATCACAGATTCGGCGGATGGCGGCCACCAGCTCTGGCGGGGCGACGTTGAATCCGCCTTCACCCTGGATGGGTTCAAAAATAATCGCCGCCACCTGTTTCGCCTCAATGTCTGCTTTGAACAGGCGTTCTATCGCCGTAATGGCATCCTGCGTCGTGATGCCGTGCAGCTCAGAGGGATACGGCACGTGATAAACCGACCCCGGGAAGGGGCCAAATCCCAGCTTATAAGGCGCGACCTTGCCGGTTAAGGCCATGGTCATATAGGTTCGGCCGTGAAAGCCTCCCCCGAAGGCAATCACACCCGGTCTGCCGGTGTGGGCCCGGGCGATTTTAATGGCGTTTTCCACCGCTTCTGCGCCCGTGGTGAAGAACGCCGTTTTAGCCGGGCTCTGGACCGGGGCCAGCTCGTTAAGTTTCTCGGCTAATGAAACATAGCTTTCATACGGCACAATCTGGTAGGCCGTGTGGGTGAACTGGTGAAGCTGTTTTTCCACTGCGGCCACCAGTTCAGGATGACGATGGCCGGTATTCAGCACCGCGATCCCGGCGGCGAAATCAATATAGTCGTTGCCTTCCACGTCGGTAAGGGTGGCATTCTCCGCCGTGCGGGCAAAGAAATTACACATTACGCCTACGCCGCGCGGGGTGGCAGAAAGTCTGCGCTGATGAAATTCCTGGTTACTCATGTCAGATACCCTTTTGTCAAAACGATCATACGCCAAGACGATCGCGCAGGCTGTAATACGCCGCGCCCATCGCCGTAAATGGAATCCGCAGGCTGCGGCCGCCCGGGAAGGGGTAGTGCGGGAGGTTGGCAAACGCATCAAAGCGCTCAGCGTCACCGCGCAACAGTTCCGAGATCAGCCGTCCGGCCAGGTGGGTGCAGGTCACGCCGTGGCCGCTGTAGCCCTGCATGTAATAGATGTTTTTATCCAGACGACCAAACTGCGGCATACGCGACAGGGTCAGCAGGAAGTTGCCTGTCCAGCGGTAGTCGATTTTGACGCCGGCCAGCTGAGGGAAGGTTTTCAGCAGCTTTGGCATCACCAGGCGCTCGACATCGTCCGGATCGCGTGCGCCATAGACTACGCCACCGCCGTACAGCAGGCGGTTGTCGGCGGTGAGACGGTAGTAATCCAGCAGGTAGTTACAATCTTCCACGCAGTAGTTATTGGGGATCAGCGTGCGGGCTACCTCTTCCGGCAGCGGGGCGGTGGTCACCACCTGGGTGCCGCAGGGCATGCTGCGTTTTGCCAGTTCCGGTTCTATCTTATCGCCCAGATAGGCATTCCCGGCGACGATCACGTAGCGGGCCGCCACCTGGCCATGCTGTGTGCTCACCACGGCGGGGCTGGTGTGCTGAATGGCGGTGACCGGGGACTGTTCAAACACCCGCCCGCCGTTCAGGCGAATGGCGTCCGCTTCGCCGATCGCCAGGTTCAGCGGATGAATGTGTCCCCCGCTGCGGTCCAGCAGCGCGCCGGTATAGCGTTCGCTGTCGACTTCCCGACGGATGGCGTTGGCGTCCAGCAATTCCAGCTGCGTGTTGCCGTAGCGTTCCCAGTTGGCTTTTTGCTCCTCCAGCGTTTCCAGCTGCTTATGGTTTAACGCCACAAACAACCCGCCGGGACGATAGTCGCACTGAATCTGATAGCGCTGGATACGCTCCCGGATGATCTCTCCGCCTTCAAACATCATGCTCCCGAGGACTCTGGCGGCATCGGGTCCGTAGTTTTTCTCAATCACGTCGATATCGCGGCTGTAGGAGTTAACCAACTGGCCGCCGTTGCGTCCGCTGGCGCCGAAACCAATGCGCGCCCCTTCAAGGAGCACCACGTCGTAGCCCATTTCGGAGAGATGCAGCGCGGAGGAGAGGCCGGTATAGCCGCCGCCCACCACGCACACGTCACAGCTGATCGACTCGTTAAGCGTCGGGAAAGGTTCGTAAGCGTTCGCGCTGGCCGCGTAGTAGCTGGTGGTATGTTCGGTCATGATTGAGACTCCAGGGCAATCCAGATGGTTTTCAGTTCAGTAAATTTTTCGAGCGCGTGCAGGGACTTATCGCGACCGTTGCCGCTCTGCTTATAGCCGCCAAAGGGGACGGTCATATCACCGTCGTTATAGTTATTGACGAAGACTGAGCCTGCTTTCAGGCGGCGGCTCATGCGATGCGCGCGGGAGAGATCGCGGGTCCATAGCGCCGCGCCAAGCCCATATTCACTGTCGTTGGCCAGCGTTAAGGCTTCCTCTTCGGTTTTAAAACGGGTGACGACCAGCACTGGCCCGAAAATCTCGTCCCGGCACAGCGGGGAGTCAGGGTCGATGTCGACAAAAATGGTTGGACCGACTGCGCAAGGCCACGATTGTTCCCGCCCGTCCAGCAGCAGCGTACCTTTCCGGGTTCCCTCGCGAATAAACGTGTGGACGGTATCGGCGTGCCCGGCGTCGATGAGCATCCCCATCGTGTTGTCAGGGTCGAGCGGATCGCCCGGCTGCCAGTGACTGGCCTGCGCTTTCAGCCTTGCCAGAAAGTCATCGGCGATGCTGTCTTCAAGCAGCAGGCGGGTACCGGCGATACAGACTTGCCCCTGGTTGTAAAAAATCCCGGCGGCGGTCGCGCTCACGGCCTTGTCCAGGTCCGGGCAGTCGGCAAAGATAATGTTGGCGCTCTTGCCGCCGGCCTCCAGCCAGACGCGCTTCATGTTGCTTTCTCCCGCGTCCTTTAACAGCTGCTTGCCGGTACGGGTTGAGCCGGTAAACGTCAGCACCTCAACCTCCGGATGCAGTGCCAGCGCCTGGCCCGCTTCGTGGCCGTAACCGCTTATCACATTCAGCACGCCGTCCGGCAGACCCGCCTCTTTCGCCAGCCCGGCCAGCCGCAGGGCGGTGAGCGGTGATTTCTCCGACGGTTTCAATACCACGCTATTGCCCGCGATCAGCGCCGGGCCCAGCTTCCAGCAGGCCAGCAGCAGCGGGAAGTTCCAGGGGACGATGGCCGCGACAACCCCGATCGGCTCGCGCACGATCATCGCCAGCTCGTCCGGACCCGTAGGCGCCACTTCGCCGTAGACTTTATCCGCCGCTTCGGCGTACCAGCGAATGGCGCGAGCCGCACCGGGAATATCGTCGCGCAGGCTATGGCGGATGGGTTTACCGGTGTCCAGTGTTTCCAGCAAGGCCAGCTCTTCGCCGTGGTGTTCCATCAGATCGGCGAGCTTATTTAGCACGGCCTTGCGCTGCGCCGGCGACGCCTGCGACCAGTCACCGCGCTCAAATACCTCACGCGCGGCCTGAACCGCGCGGTCCACGTCCGCCTGCTTGCCCCGGGCCACGTTCGCCAGCGTCTGTTGGGTAGCAGGATTGACGGTTGCAAACGTGGCATTATCGGCGGCGTCACAATAAACACCGTTAATAAATAACCGGGTCTCAATGGCGCTGTTTTTTACTTTATCCTGCCAGTAAGTCAGGTGCTGAAAATGCATATTCACTCCTTTCTTTCGCAATCAGATAAATAAAGGCATGGCCGTTTCAGGCAATACGAAGCCGTGAGGCATCCCGGGAATTAACCCGTTGAATGCCGACATTGATCGTTTTTATTTGTCCCGGCGTAAGCGTGCTTACGCCGGGACTGAGTGGTAATTAGAACGTGGTGGGGGTGTGGGCACTGATAATGCGGCAGATGCCTGCCGAGGTGTTGCTGAAGCTGTGCGGTATGCCGGTATTGATGGCATAGCTCTGCCCCGCAACCAGGTGATATTGCTGGCCATTAATGGTCAGCAATATTTCACCTTCCAGTATCGTACCGATCTCCTCACCCTGGTGTTTGATCCTCTCTCCGGTCGTGGTTCCAGGCTGGTAAGTTTCAAAAATCATCGCCAGCGTACGGTTCGGATTTCCGTTATGAACCAGCTTCATCGAAACCCCCTGACTGCCTATTTCGATAAGGTCTTCCTGATTAATAACCACCTGCGGTTCATCAGGTTTTTCCGGTTCCGAAAAGAATTCCGAGAGCGACAGCCCATAGACTTTCAGCAGCTTTTGTAGCGTACTGATGGCAGGACTGACTTTGTCCTGCTCAATGGTGCTGATGGCACTGTGTGTTAACCCAGACAGTTCGGCGGCACGCCGCTGCGAGAGACCCAGCTGCTGGCGGATCTCAGACAGACGTTTCCCTGGCGCCAGTCCGTCATCGCTCATAGTTGCATTTCCTTTACGGTAGTGGTCAAAGCCGTTGCTTCTCGGCAATGTGGCTTTGACAGGCGGTGATAAAACCTTCAAACAACATACGGGACAGGGCGTACTCGCTGCTGTTCCATTCGGGGTGCCATTGCACACCGAGGGCAAAAGGGTGGTCATGAACGCTAACCGCTTCGACCAGCCCGTCCGTCGAGCGGGCCTCCACGCGGAGCCGTGGTCCTAACGTTCGTGCGCCTTGCCCGTGTAACGAGTTTACCCAAAATGTGTTACAGCCTGGTATTAATTGAGACAGCAGTCCTCCCTCCTGAACCTGAACTTCATGAGACGGGGCGTATTGTAGCTCAACCGGCAGTTCAGGATCTTCCCGGTGCTCAAGCAGGTCGTTCTGCTCGAACAGGCGGCGATACAGCGTCCCTCCCGTCGCAACAACCAGTTCCTGCAGCCCCCGGCAGATGGCGAAAATGGGGATGCGCCTTTCGAGCGCGGCGGCAATCAACGCCATACTCAGAAGATCTCGCCCGGGATCGGCGTTAGGCTCATCGCCGTTTTCACCATACAGGTGCGGCTGCACGTTACTGGGGCTGCCCGGAAGGTAAATCCCGTCCAGGGTGGGCAGCAGAGCGGTAATGAGCTCTGGCTCCGCCAGCGCATGCGGTAAGGCAATAGGTAAGCCTCCCGCGTTAATAATGGCATTCAGGTACTTTTCTTGCAGGGTCTGGGTCTCATGACCCTTAAGCCTGTTTCTACACATCACCACGCCAATGACTGGCTTGTTCATTATATTTTCCATGATCGCCCTCACAAAGTGGACTAAATTTAGGCCATTATCGCCTGTTAAACGGCCTTTTCGTTCAATATTTTCTCAATCTAGCAACGAGATCTGCCTTTTGCAAACTTAATTTAACATTTGACAAACAAATTATTTGCATACAGATTCGATAGGGTGGACATTATATTTGACAGTCCAGAGCAGCGAACGCAAATCCCAAAAACGGTGGTAAATCATGGAAACCAATATCGTAGAAGTTGAGAACTTTGTGCAGCACACGGATGAGAGGCGGGGCAGCGCCTTCACACAGGAAGTGAAGCGCTATTTAGAAAAGTATCCTGACACCCAGTTTATTGATGTCCTCCTGACCGACCTGAACGGCTGTTTTCGCGGCAAACGCATCCCGGTTGCCGGGCTGAGCAAACTTGAAAAAGGCTGCTATTTCCCGGCATCGGTTTTCGCCATGGACATTTTAGGTAACGTAGTGGAAGAGGCGGGCCTGGGGCAGGAGCTCGGCGAGCCGGACTGTATCTGTGTGCCGGTGCCGGGCACCCTGACACCGTCCGCCGCCGACCCGGAATACATTGGTCAGGTGCAGCTCACCATGGTCGATGAAGATGGCGCTCCCTTTGACGTTGAGCCGCGGAACGTACTCAACCGACTCTGGCAGCAGCTACGCCAGCGCGGTCTGTTCCCCGTGGTAGCGGTAGAGCTGGAGTTCTATTTACTTGACCGTAAACGCGATGCCGACGGCTATCTGCAGCCCCCCTGCGCGCCGGGCACCGACGTGCGTAACACTCAGAGTCAGGTCTACTCGGTTGATAATCTGAACCACTTTGCTGACGTGCTGAATGACATCGACGAACTGGCGCAGCTGCAGTTGATCCCCGCCGACGGGGCAGTGGCTGAGGCCTCCCCGGGCCAGTTTGAGATTAACCTGCACCATACGGAAAACGTGCTCGATGCCTGCGATGATGCGCTGGCGCTAAAACGTCTCGTCAGGCAGATGGCGGAAAAACATAAGATGCACGCCACGTTTATGGCAAAGCCGTATGAAGAGCATGCGGGCAGCGGGATGCATATCCACATCAGCATGCAAAACAACAGAGGCGAGAACGTGTTCGCAGACGCCAGCGGCGAGGATTCCGCGCTGCTGAAACGCGCCCTGGCCGGGATGATCGATCTGATGCCAGCGTCCATGGCGCTGCTGGCACCGAACGTCAACTCCTACCGCCGTTTCCAGCCGGGAATGTACGTGCCGACACAGGCGTCATGGGGTCACAATAATCGCACCGTTGCCCTGCGTATCCCCTGCGGCGATCGCCATAACCATCGGGTCGAATACCGGGTGGCGGGAGCAGACGCGAATCCGTATCTGGTGATGGCGGCGATTTTTGCCGGGATTTTACATGGTCTGGATAACGATTTACCCCTGCAGGAAGAAGTTGAAGGTAATGGTCTGGAGCAGGACGGACTACCATTCCCGATTCGTCAGAGCGATGCGCTGTGGGAATTTATGCAAAACGATCACCTTCGCGAGCGCCTGGGCGAACGTTTCTGCCACGTCTATCACGCCTGCAAAAATGATGAATTACTGCAGTTTGAACGCCTGATTACCGAAACGGAAATCGAGTGGATGCTGAAAAACGCCTGATGACGTGCCCCGGTAAGGGGCCGCTTTGTTTCATCGCGTACGTATCACCAAACGGCCTGCGCGGAGCCTGGCCGAACTGTTCGCTGGCACGCCAGCTATCTCCCGGGAGTCGCGTTATGGAGAGCAGGCGGCACAGGGATTTTCTTAACGACACTGTGTGACGAGGTAGGAAATGATGCAGATGTTCAACTATCCGCAGGGCGAAGGGGGCCGGTCAGGCTCCTGCTGTGAGTGCGAGCCAGAGACGGTGTGCTGGTCCGATCGCGTATGTTCTTTACAACTTCCCCCTTTGCTAAGCAGGTTTGCGTTAAGGACAACGCGATTGCAAACCACGGTAAGCATGGGGGGGACGGTTTATGGCGACTAACACGTCTCTTGACTCGTCGGGCATGACCGGAAGAACCCGGCTGCGCAGCTCCCTCAAGCTCTGGCAGGTGGTCATGATGGGGCTGGCTTACCTCACCCCCATGACCGTGTTTGATACCTTCGGCATTGTGTCCGGTATCAGCAATGGCCACGTGCCCGCCTCGTATCTCCTGGCGCTGGCTGGCGTCATGTTTACCGCCATCAGCTACGGCAAGCTGGTACGACAGTTCCCGGAAGCGGGCTCTGCGTACACCTACACGCAGAAATCGATCGGACCCCACCTGGGTTTTATGGTCGGCTGGTCATCGCTGCTGGACTATCTCTTCCTGCCGATGATCAACGTGCTGCTGGCGAAGATCTACCTTTCCGCGTTGTTCCCTGAAGTCCCGCCGTGGGTCTGGGTGGTGGGGTTTGTGACGATCCTGACGCTGGCGAACCTGAAGAGCGTTAATTTGGTCGCCAACTTTAATACCCTGTTTGTGCTGGTGCAGATCGCCATCATGGTGGTATTTGTCATACTCGTGGTGCATGGCCTGCACAAGGGGGAGGGCGTCGGCACCGTCTGGTCGCTCCAGCCGTTTATCAGCGAGAACGCACACCTGATCCCCATTATTACCGGCGCGACTATCGTCTGCTTCTCTTTCCTCGGCTTTGACGCGGTCACCACCCTGTCGGAAGAGACGCCAAACGCGGCGCGGGTGATCCCCAAAGCCATTTTCCTGACCGCACTGTATGGCGGGCTGATATTTATTGTTGCCTCGTTTTTCATGCAGCTCTTTTTCCCGACGATCGCGCGCTTCAAGAACCCGGACGCCGCGCTGCCGGAAATCGCGCTGTACGTGGGCGGCAAGCTCTTCCAGTCGGTGTTTCTGTGTACCACGTTTGTGAATACGCTCGCTTCAGGCCTGGCCTCGCACGCCAGCGTCTCACGCTTGCTGTATGTGATGGGGCGTGACAACGTCTTTCCGGAGCGGGTGTTTGGTTACGTGCATCCGAAATGGCGTACGCCGGCTTTGAACGTTATTATGGTGGGGATCGTGGCGCTGTCGGCCCTGTACTTTGATCTCGTGACCGCGACGGCGCTGATCAACTTTGGCGCACTGGTGGCGTTTACGTTTGTTAATCTCTCGGTGTACAACCATTTCTGGCGGCGTAAGGGGCTGAACAAAACGTGGAAAGATAGGTTCCACTATCTCCTGTTGCCACTCATTGGTGCCGTAACGGTCGGCGTGCTGTGGATAAACCTCGAAGCGACGTCCTTGACGCTTGGCCTCATCTGGGCGGCACTGGGGATCCTTTACCTGACGTGGCTAACGCGCCGTTTTCGGAAACCGCCTCCGCAGTTTGAAGCCGGTAAGATAGAGCAGGCCTGGGATTCCTGAACGTAAAACGGCACCAGTACGCTGGTGCCGTTTATCCGTAGCGCTCGTCTTACCGGACATCTTCCCGCAAGCGTGTTACCTCAGACGTTTATGAAGGCTTCCCCCCACCAGCAGCGCCGCGCAGAGCATCAGTGCGATAAAGCCGCCCACGCCGTTCCAGCCGTAGTGATGCCAGAACACGCCGCCGAGCGTCCCGGCGATGCTGGAACCCAGATAATAGCTAAACAGATACAGCGACGATGCCTGGCCTTTGGCGCGCCGTGCGCGCGGGCCAATCCAGCTGCTGGCGACCGAGTGGGCGGCAAAGAACCCTGCGGAGAAGAGCAGCATGCCGGCAAAAATCAGCCACAGGGAGGAGAAGAGGGTCAGCAGCAGGCCGACGAGCATCACTGCCGTGAAGAACAGCATCACCGGACCGCGCCCATAGCGTGCGGTCATCGCCCCGGCTTTTGGCGAACTCCAGGTGCCGGTCAGGTACGCTACGGAAAGCAGACCCACCACCGCCTGGCTCAGATGCCACGGAGAGAGCATCAGGCGATAGCCAATATAGTTAAACAGCGTAACGAAGGCACCCATCAGCAGGAAGCCGGTCAGGAACAGGCGCGGCAGTCCCTTATCGCGCCAGTGCAGGCGGAAGTTGATAAAAAGCGTTTTTGGGCGCAACGAGGTTGGACGAAAATGGCGCGACTCCGGCAGAATTTTCCAGAACATCAGTGCGGATGCCAGCGCAAAACAGCCGATCACCGCCAGCGCAATTCGCCAGCTAAAGAAGTCCGTGAAAACCCCGCTCAGCAGGCGTCCGCTCATGCCGCCAATCGAGTTCCCGCTGATGTAAAGCCCCATCGAGAACGCCACAAAACTCGGGTGGATCTCCTCGCTGAGGTAGGTCATCCCGACCGCCGCCACCCCGCTGAGCGATAGCCCAATCAGCGCGCGCATCACCAGAATGCCGTGCCAGCTGGTCATCATGGTTGAGAGCAACGTACAGACCGAGGCCAGCATCAGGGCGGTCACCATTACCTGTTTACGGCCGATGGCGTCGGACAGCGGGCCGGTAAAGAGCAGGCCAATCGCCAGCATAGCGGTTGAAATGGAGAGCGATACGCTGCTGCTGGCAGGTGATACGCCAAATTCGTGCGAAAGCACGGGCAGGATCGGCTGAACACAATAGAGCAGGGCGAAGGTTGCCAGACCGGCTGAAAAGAGCGCCAGCGTGACGCGCATAAATTGGGGGGTACCACGTTTAATGAACTGAACCGGCTGCGATGCTGCAGGTAAATCATTGATATCGCTTGCCGGATCGATACCAATCGTAGTTGTACGACTCACACAGTTTCCTTGCTTAAACATCCCCGTGATTTCTGGTGACGGGTATGACCACACCTTCAGGGTAGGAAAATGTAAATATTCTGTCTAATATATTAATAATCTCAAATGATACTTTAAAAATATGAATATCGAGCTGCGTCACCTTCGCTATTTTGTCGCTGTCGCTGAGGAGCTGCATTTTGGCCGTGCGGCGGCACGGCTGAATATCTCTCAGCCGCCCTTAAGCCAGCAGATTCAGATCCTGGAGCAGCAGGTCGGAGCGCGTCTCCTGGCCCGCACCAACCGCAGCGTGAGCCTGACGGCGGCGGGGAAACAGTTTCTTGTCGACAGCCGACAGATCCTGAATATGGTTGAGGATGCCGCCGCCCGGGCTGAACGGCTGTATCTCGGTGAGACCGGGGAGCTGCGCATCGGGTTTACCTCGTCCGCACCGTTTATCAGCGCCGTCTCGGAGACCCTGTCGTCATTTCGCCGCCATTTCCCCGATGTTCATATTCAGACGCGTGAAATCAATACCCGCGAGCAGATCGCGCCGCTCAATGAAGGTACGCTGGATCTGGGGTTGATGCGCAATACCCAACTGCCGGACACGCTGGCATGGGAGGTGATTCTGCGCGAACCGCTGATGGCTATGATCCCTCACGATCACCCCCTGGCCTCGCGTCCGACGGTTTCACTGGCCGAACTGGCAAAAGAGCCGTTTGTCTTTTTTGACCCGCAGGTTGGGACGGGGCTGTATGACGATATCCTGGGGCTGATGCGCCGCTACGATCTTGCCCCGGTTATTACCCAGGAAGTGGGGGAGGCGATGACCATTATTGGCCTGGTCGCCGCTGGGCTGGGGGTTTCTATTCTCCCGGCCTCCTTTAAGCGGGTGCAGTTGCGCGAAATGCGCTGGGTTCCCCTCGCGCAAGAGGATGCTGTGTCAGAGATGTGGCTGGTCTGGTCAAAACATCGTGAACAGAGTCATGCCGCACAGCGTTTCAAACAGCAGCTCATTAACGCCTCATCGGGGCGAGATTTTGTGGCAAAAGGTGGTAAAAACGTGCGGTAAATCACATGGCTAAGTAAATATTTGACGCCGGCCATGGAAGTGCTTCACCATAGCCAAAAGTTTATTTCGATGCTCGAAAATAAGGGAGTACGAGGTGGTTGCTGATAGTCAGCCAGGGCACATTGATCAGATTAAGCAGACCAACGCTGGCGCGGTGTATCGCCTGATTGATCAGCTTGGTCCGGTTTCGCGTATCGATCTTTCGCGCCTGGCACAACTGGCACCTGCCAGTATCACCAAGATTGTCCGCGAAATGCTGGAAGCGCACCTGGTTCAGGAAACGGAAATTCAGGAGCCGGGCAGCCGTGGCCGTCCGGCAGTCGGGCTGGTGGTCGAGACGGAAGCCTGGCACTACCTGTCACTGCGCATCAGCCGCGGGGAGATTTTCCTTGCCCTGCGGGATCTGAGCAGCAAGCTGGTGGTGGAAGACCGGCTTGAGCTGCCGCTCAACGCTGAGCAACCGCTCCTCGAGTCGATTGTGTCGCATATCGATCGCTTCTTTATCCGTCATCAACAGCGGCTGGAACGCTTAACGGCGATTGCCATCACCATGCCGGGCATCATTGATACCGAAAATGGCATTGTTCACCGCATGCCGTTTTACGACGACGTCAAAGAGATGCCGCTGGGTGAAGTGCTGAAAAACCATACCGGCGTGCCGGTCTATATTCAGCATGACATCAGCGCCTGGACAATGGCGGAGGCGCTGTTTGGTGCCTCGCGCGGGGCGCGGGATGTGATTCAGGTGGTCATCGATCATAACGTCGGGGCGGGCGTGATCACCGACGGGCGTCTTCTCCACGCTGGCAGCAGCAGCCTCGTGGAGATTGGCCATACTCAGGTCGACCCGTACGGTAAGCGTTGCTATTGCGGCAACCACGGCTGTCTGGAGACCATTGCCAGCGTGGAAAGCGTGCTGGAGCTGGCGCAGGTGAGGCTAGGCCAGTCCATGAGCTCTTCGCTGCATGGACAACCCCTGACGGTAGATTCACTCTGCGCCGCGGCTCGCCAGGGCGATCTGCTGGCGAAGGACATCATTACCGGCGTGGGGAATAACGTGGGCCGCATTCTGGCCATCATGGTGAACCTCTTTAACCCGCAAAAAATCCTCATTGGCTCGCCGCTCAGCCAGGCGGCGGAGATCCTGTTCCCGGCGATCTCGGCCTGCATTCACCAGCAGTCGCTCCCTGCGTACAGCAAAAATATTGCGGTAGAAAGCACCCAGTTTTCCAACCAGGGGACGATGGCCGGCGCAGCGCTGGTCAAGGACGCCATGTATAACGGCTCGCTGCTGATCCGCCTGCTGCAGGGCTAACTCTTTTCCGCAGATGTAAGAAAAATTGCGCTATCTCAAGCCGGGTAGCGCACGCATCCCGTAGACTTCCTCCACTGAATTATTTACCTGGTTTATATTTTCGAAGCATACCCAAGAGGTGGAGTGAGTCATGCTTAAGCGTTTCTTTGTTACTGGTACAGATACCTCTGTCGGCAAGACCGTCGTATCCCGCGCATTGCTGCAGGCGCTGGCAGCAAGCGGTAAACGCGTGGCAGGGTACAAGCCGGTCGCAAAAGGGAGTAAAGAGACGCCAGAGGGATTGCGTAATAAAGACGCCCTGGTACTGCAAAGCGTCTCGTCACTGGAACTGCCTTATCACGCGGTCAATCCTGTTGCGTTAAGCGAAGAGGAGAGCAGCGTGGCGCATAGCGGTATGATCAATTATCCGCTGCTGTCCGACGGGCTGGCGAACCTTTGCGAGAAGGTCGATCACGTGGTGGTTGAAGGCACGGGCGGCTGGCGCAGCCTGATGAATGACCTGCGTCCGCTCTCTGAATGGGTGGTGCAGGAACAGCTTCCGGTGGTTATGGTCGTGGGTATCCAGGAAGGGTGCATCAACCATGCGCTGCTGACCGCGCAGGCGATTGCCAATGACGGCCTGCCGCTGATTGGCTGGGTGGCAAACCGAATCAACCCGGGCCTGGCGCACTACGCTGAAATCATCGACGTGCTGAGCACCAAGCTGCCGGGGCCGCTGGTGGGAGAATTGCCTTATCTGCCCCGCGCCGAACAGCGCGAGCTAGCGCAATACATCGATCTCTCGGCCCTCGGTGGCGTGTTGACCGTAGACCGAGTCGTGGCGTAACGTTCGCGACAGCACGGACGCCAGCACGCAGGCGACCAGCAAGCCGGGCAGTAAAAAATATTGTCCGGTCATTTCACAGACCATCAGCGCCGACATAATAGGCGCATGGGTGGTGGCGGCGAGCAGCGTTGCCATCCCCGCCAGCCCCAGCAAAATCGCCGTTTCAGACCCCGGTAACCACAGCGCGAAGAGTTGGGCGAATAGCATGCCTGTCGCCATGCCGACAAACAGCGTGGGCGTAAATACCCCGCCCGGCGCTCCTGAGCCGCTGCTGGCCAGCACCGCCAGCAATTTACAGATAAACACCCCGGCAATCACCGTCAGGACCGGCGGGGCGAGCAGAAAAGCCTGAACCACGCTGTAGCCATTCCCCCACACCTTAGGCGTGAGGAGGGACAGCAGCCCGACGATCAAACCACCGAGCGCCAGCTGCCACGGCGGAGAAAGTTTAAGACGCAGGAACAGCCCGTGGCTGAAGTCCATCAGCCACATCAGCAGCGGTCCGCAGAGCCCTGCCAGCAGACCCATGGCGACCAGCAGGCCATAATCCGCCGCGGTGAGCATACCGCTCAGATGCACGGCGTAGAGCGTACCCGCGCCCGGTGCGAGGAGCTGCGTGGTGAGAAGCGCCACGACCGCGGCGATCGCTACAGGGCCGAGCGAGGCCAGCATCAGGGTGCCAAACAGGATCTCTGCAATGAACAGGCTGCCGGCTAAGGGCGCATGATAAGCACTGGCCATCCCGGCGGCGGCACCGCAGGCGATCCATAACTTCCATTCGGATTTGGGCGTAAAGCGCCGGGCAAAGAAGGAGGCGGCGAGAGCGGCAAGCAGGATCATCGCCCCTTCACGCCCGATGGCGCTGCCGCTGGCCACGACCAGCAGCGACGCCAGGGATTTCACAAGGCTGGCGCCGTAATCAAACTGGCCGTCGCCCGTCTCCAGCGCTTCCATATAATCGGTGGGCGCATGAGGCCGCTGGGCGGTCAGCCGTTGCCATCCCCAGAGCAGCAGCCCGGCAGCCAGCCCGCCCAGCGCGGGCGTCAGCGCACGCCGCAAGGGAGAGAGCGACGCGGCAGCATTCACCAGGCTGCCGCTGTCGTTGCTGAGAAGCAGCCACTCCAGCAGGTACATGCTGTGACGGAACACCGCAACGGCCAGCGCGGCCAGCACGCCGGTGACGGAGGCAATCAGCAGGCGACGAAACATCGCGCGGATGTCGGGATACGTATGAAGACGTTGCATGAGTCGTAATTAAACAGGAACGATACGATATTGTGGCGGGAAATCGCGGGGTTAGCAAAAGGTCTGCGTGCGAAAAAGCCGGGCAAAGCCCGGCCGGAAAGGTTAGCTCTCGCTGTGAATATTCAGCGCCCGACGCGTACGGCCGGAACTGAGGTACTCGGCAATATAGTCCTGGGAAATCTCGCCATTGTAGCGCCCGTCCTCATCCACAATCGGCATCCAGCTGGTATTACTCTCATACAGACGTGACAGCACCACGCGCAGGTTATCTTCCGCTTTGCCGGTCATGCGGAACGGATGCAGAATATCGGCGCAGGTACCGCTGGCGTTACGCGCTTCGCGACGCTTCACGAAGCCCAGCGGTTTGCCGTGCTCATCGACCACCGTCACGGCACGAATGTCATTATCATCCATGGTGGCAAAGGCTTCCGGAAGCGGCGTAGAGCCGCGTACCGTAATGGTTGGCTGCTGGTCGGTCACGTCACCTGCGGAGACCAGCAGCAGGCGTTTCAGGGTGCGGTCCTGGCCGACGAACGAGCCGACAAACTCATTCGCCGGTTTCGCCAGCAGTTCATCCGGGCTGGCGCACTGGACGATTTTCCCCTGCCGGAATACCGCGATACGGTCGCCAAGCTTCAGAGCCTCATCGATATCGTGGCTGACCAGCATGACGGTTTTTTTCAGCTTGCGCTGCATCTCCAGGAACTGGTTCTGGATCACCTCGCGGTTGATCGGGTCCACCGCGCCGAAAGGTTCATCCATCAGCAGTACCGGAGGATCGGCCGCCAGGGCGCGAATGACGCCAATGCGCTGCTGTTGCCCGCCGGACATCTCGCGCGGATAGCGGTGGAGAAACTTATGCGGATCCATCGCCACCATATCCATCAGCGCTTCGGCGCGGGCTTTACAGCGCGCTTTATCCCAGCCCAGCATGCGCGGTACGACGGTGATGTTCTCTTCAATGGTCATGTTCGGAAACAGCCCAATCTGCTGGATGACGTAGCCAATGTTGCGGCGCAGGGTCACGGTATCCATGCCGCTGGTGTCTTCACCGTTAATCAGGATCGTCCCGCTGCTGGGGGTAATGAGACGGTTAATCATTTTCAGGGTGGTGGTTTTCCCGCAGCCGGACGGGCCGAGCAGGACGCACATTTCCCCTTCGGGCACGTTCAGGTTGACGTTGTCGACGGCCCTGAAGGTCTGGCCGTGCTTCTGTGAAAAGTGTTTGGTGAGGTTTTCCAGTTTTATCATTATCGAATCCCCTTTGGAGTCAGAACCACCTGCAGACGGTGCAGCAGCCAGTCGAGCACAATCGCTAAAAGACAAATCATCAGCGCGCCCGCAATCAACATGCGAATATCGCTTCCGCCGATACCGTTGAGCAGCAGCAGGCCGAGCCCGCCCGCGCCGATCACCGCGGCAATCGCCATCACGCCGATGTTCATCACCACGGCGGTGCGGATCCCGCCAAAAATCACCGGCAGCGCCATCGGGATTTCAACCCAGCGCAGGCGCTGCCAGAAGGTCATGCCGATACCGCGCCCGGCTTCGCGCAGCCCCGGCGGCAGGCTGTCGAGCGCGGTGTGGGTGTTACGCACAATCGGCAGCAGCGAATAGAGAAACACCGCCGTGATGGCGGGCAGGGCGCCAATTCCCTGACCGATCAGCGAAAACAGCGGTATCATCAGGCCAAACAGGGCAATAGACGGGATGGTCAGCACGATAGTGGCGAGTCCCAGCACCGGCGTCGCCAGCCACTTGTGACGCACAATCAAAATGCCCAGCGGGACGCCGATGAGAATGGCTAAGCCTACGGCCAGCGCCACCAGCCACAGATGTTGCAGCGTCAGGGTCAGCAGGTAGTCCCGGTTGTCCAGAATGTAGTGAATCGTCTCCATAGCGCCTCCTACAGCAACTGTTTGCTACGCAGGAAATCTCGGGCGACCTGCTGCGGTGACTGATGGTCGATATCCACCTTCTTGTTCAGTTCGGTGATAACGTCGTTATTGAGCTGGGCGGAGAGGGTGTTGAGCGCCTCTTCCAGGCCCGGGTTGGCCTCCAGCGTCTCCTTACGCACCACCGGGGTGACCGCATAGCTCGGGAAGAAGCCTTTATCATCCTCCAGCACTTTCAGGTCAAAGCCCTTCACGCGCCCGTCGGTGGTGTAGACCAGTCCTGCATCAACAAAACCATCGCGCACCGCGTTATAGACCAGACCGGGATCCATCTGGCGGATCTGCGGGCGGTCCAGGGTCATGTGATAGGCCGCCTGCAGCGGCTTCATGCCGTCGCTGCGCCCGGCAAATTCCAGGTCTAAGCCCAGCAGCCAGTTTTTATCCGGGTTGGTTTTACGGACCTGTTCAATTTTCGCCACCATCTCTGACATGGTGTTGATATGTTCCGCCTCGGCGCGCTTGCGCTGCATGGCGAAGGCATAGGTGTTGTTCATGTCGGCGGGCTTGAGCCATACCAGACCGTGTTTCGCGTCCAGGCGTTTCACCGTCTCGTAAGACGCCTGCGGCGACATGCGCTTGTTGATGTGGTTAAAGATGATTAATGACGTGCCGGTGTACTCCCACGTCATATCAATCTGCTTGTTAATCATCGCGTTACGGGAAATTACCGTGGCGATATTGGTTTGCGGCTGCACCTGAAAGCCTTTCTTTTGCAGGTACTGCACGGTCATCGCCGAGAGAATATGCTGCTCGGTAAAGCTCTTGGTCGCCAGAATCAGCGGGGCCGCCATCGCCTGACCGGTAAACAGCACCGCGGCACACAGCGCCGCCAGGCAGGAAATCAGTCTCATAAAAGCTCCTTGTTATTGTTATCGGGGGAGATGGGGACTCATCACGCGACCCAGCGCCGCCAGCAGGCTATCGAGGATCAGGGCGAACAGAGCGGTGGCCGCCGCGCCGAGGATCAGGGTCGGGAAATCGTTCAGATAGATGCCGGGGAAAATCAGCTCGCCGTAGCTGCTGGCGCCAATCAGGAACGCCAGCGGCGCGGTACCGACGTTAATGGCGGTGGCGATGCGGATCCCCGAGAGCATGACCGGCCAGGCGTTCGGCAGCTCGACCTGACGCAGACGCTGCCATCGGGTCATCCCAATCCCGTTTGCGGCTTCCAGTAACGACGCCGGGACCGCGCACAGCCCGGCGTAGGTATTGCGCACAATCGGCAGCAGCGAGGCGAGGAAGAGGGCGATAATGGCGGGCGTATCGCCGATGCCAATCACCACCATCGCCAGCGCCAGCACGGCCAGCGGCGGCAGCGTATTGCCGACGTTGAAGATTTGCATCACGTATTCGGCGATCCCCCGCGCCGCCGGGCGGCTCAGCAGGATCCCGGCCGGAATACCCACCAGCAGGGCAAAAAACATCGACGAGAAAACCAGAATCATATGCTGTTGCCCGAGATAAAGCAGGTCTACCTGGCGCGCCCTGATTGTCTCCAGCCCAATACCCCAGACGAGGAGGGCGAGGACCACCAGAATGGCGCCGACAAACAGCAGCGAACGTTTGAGTAATGGGTGCATTGCGGTGTGTCTCCCTGTGCGCATGCGTTATAGCAACCACCGGTTGCCTGTTGTTATGCCATGTTTCGGCAGGGGTAGATGTCCTATAGCAAGCGTTTGGGAAGGGTTCCAGCGAAGGGGGAAAATCAGTAACCCTATGAAACTAGTGGCAACATCAGGTCAGGCCTTATGGCATAAGGCCTGATTGTGAGGCGGGCAGAATAGTCCTAAAGAAGAGATTTAAATGTGACGTTGTCACGAATTTAAAGCCGCTCGCAGGGCGGAGAGGCAAAAATTACGCCGTTTTCGCCGCTTTGCGTTGCCACTCCTGCCAGATTTCCTCCAGCCCTTGCCGGTAGGTGGTGACGGCAAATTCAGGGAATCGGCGTTTGAATTTCGTCGAATCAAACAGGTTGTCCTCGTCGTACCTGGGCAATAGCTCCCGTATTTCACGGGCGCCCTGCGAAAACAGCGCTGTCGCGGCGAAGGCCAGCTTGCCGAGGATGGCGTAGTCCGCTGGCTGTCCGAAGATCTCACAGGCGAGGGCGACGAATTGCTGGTACGTCAGCCTTTCGTCGCAGCAGGGTAAATGCCACGTCTGGCCGAAGGCGTCAGGGGTGTTGCCCAGCAGGGCAAGCGCTCGGCTGGCATCCGGCGTCCAGATGAGGGTGCGAAGCGTGTCGTCACGGACCGGAACGCGCGGACGCTTATGCTGCTTCAGCCTGTCGATAATAAGCGTATTGGTGAAGCTCTGCGTTTTATCGGGCCCATAGAACTCAGGCGCGCGACCGATGAGCACGGGAATGTCACCCCGTTGCATTTCATCAAGCACACGGTTGGCCATTTCTGCCCGGACTTGTCCTTTCCGTCCCCGGGGGGCAAAACGCGTCTCTTCTGTCTGCGGCACCGCGTTCTGGGGGTACATATAGGTGTTGTCGAAATAGACGAATTTTGCACCTGCCTGCCGCGTGGCCTCCAGGGCATTTTCCAGCATGGCTGGAAACTGACGTTCCCACAGCGCGGAATCAGGCGGCAGACCGGCAGTAAAGTAGACCGTGTCGCTACCATTAACCGCGTTCTGCGTCTGCCCGGCATCGAGGAGATTGGCCGAAACGGTGACATCGCTGTCGTTGATTTTTTGCGGATGGCGGCTGACCAGCCTGATATCGTCGGTGTAGCCGCGTTTGAGCTCGCGGGTCAGTTCACGGGCGATTTGCCCGCTGGCACCCAGAATAGTTTGCATTTTAGCTCCCTGATGAGATGACGATCCGGTTGACCGTATAAAAAGTTTAAGCTTAAAGTAAACTTTAAGGTCAATATGCCAGAGTGAACGAAATGAAAATTGGCGAACTGTCGAAAATGACGGGCATTGCCCCGTCGCGCATTCGGTTCTATGAGGCGCAAGGTTTACTGCCGCGCCCGGTCAGGCAGGAGAACGGATACCGCGCCTATTCCACCGATGCGGCAACGCTGCTGAACATCATCGACAATGCGCAGCGTACCGGGTTTACCCTCGAGCAAATACGTCGCTTCCTGCCGCAGCCGCAACAGCGCTGGGATCATGAGGGACTGATCCAGTCCCTTAAGACGCGTATTGCGGAGATAGAGGCGATGCAGAAGCAGCTTGAGGAAAACCGTAAAGAGCTGCTGACGCTGGTTGCCAGTCTCAGCAACCGGCCGGAGGGCATCACCTGTGACGACAACATGCAGCGTCTGCTGGGGCAGCTGCAGCACTCAGACGGAAGCGCGAACCCGTCGAACGCGCGTTGAGACAGTGATAATTGAGACAGTGGCGACCACGGTGAGCATCCCCCCGAGTATCAACATGGCGTTAAAGCCAATCCACCTGAACAATATAAGCCCGACGATACCGCCGGAAATAAACGAGAAAAGGGTGGTTAAGTGGGTTTTCAACTGACTTTTTTGTGCGGCCGTATCTTTGGAGTAATCCCTGCGGAGCATCGCCACCATGACAGAGGCCAGCGCGATCCCCGCGTCCGTCAGCGTGCCGGTAATATGCGTTGATCTCACCCGCCCGCCGGAAAGCTGCGTGGAGGTGGAATTATGAATGCCCATCAGAAAGCAGAGAAAAAGAATAATCTCGCGGTTGCTGGTGAGGGCATGAAAATACATCTCGTAGAAGGAGACGCCGGTCAGTAATATCCCCTCGACAAACAGGATCTGGCAAAAAACCAGCCTGACATTATGGATAATACCCCATATCACGATCGTTCGCGCAATAATGGCGCCGGCCACAAAAGAGAGAATAATCGAGCCGAAGAAAATAATGTCGCTCAGGTCGGTGGAAGAGACTTCGCTGGATAATTGCGAGGTGTTGCCGGTCATGTGTGAGGGGAAAAAGCCAAATGCCCCAAGGGCGATGGCGTTCAGCAAACCTGCAGAGGTCGCCAGCCAGAGAGCAAGCCGGCGATCCTCATGGTGCGTTCGTTCTTTCTTGAGTTTAATCAGCAAGAATACCTCCGGGTTGAGCTTTGCCTGACTATTCAGGCTAGCAAAGCGGTGCAACGGGCTGTCCAGGATATGGCTTAATTATTATTCCCTCTGACGACAATCAGGGTTTCGTAATTAAATAAAACAGCCTCGCTGCGGATATTCATTCTGACAGTAAGATTTATATCATGCCGTTATTGCCGTGGCGCAAAAACGCCGGGCGCTGGTTGAGATGTTCAAACCAGGCCTCAATCGCGGGCACGTCTGGCTTATCAAAGGGCGTCATTTTCCAGCGATTCACCGACAGCCCAAGCACCACATCCGCAAGGGTAAACGTCTCGCCCGCCGCAAAGGCACCGGTGCGCTGCAATTGATTCTCCAGAATAGTGACGCAGTGGTTCCACTCCTGGATCCCCGCCGCAATGCGCTCCGGGTCGTTAAAGTCCGGGTTTTTACGCCCCAGCGCCGGGAAGACATAGCGCCAGGCGTTATTGAATTCTGTTGCCTGCCAGTCCATCCAGCGCTCAACGTTGGCACAGGCCTGCGGTTCTGCGGGCAGCAGATCGTGACGGCCGGCCTTGCGCACCAGATAACGGCAGATGGCGTTGGACTCCCACAGCACGAAATCGCCATCAATCAGTACCGGCACCATGGCGTTGGGGTTCAGGGCGCGAAAGGCATCCGTTTCTGTCGAGGCAAAACCGCTGCCGTAATCTTCCTGTTGATACTCGAGGCCTGCTTCTTCGCAGGTCCAGAGCACTTTACGCACGTTGATGGAGGTGGTTTTGCCGAGGATGTTGATCATTGCGCAGGTGTCCTTTAATGGATGTTATTGTTTAAAAACAATACACCAGATGTGCCAGAGAGGTTGGGGCAAAATTTGGTGGGGCGTGCGCTTTCTGACTCCGGTGAACGATTCTGGAAGGCGCCTCGCAAACCGCAAAGTAACCTTATGAAATTCAGCGTTATGTCTTTTCCTCTACGGGGCGCGGTCGTAAAGTGCCTGCGTTGCGGCACATCCGCAATCGGGCGTAGGAACCCGCATCTACCATATAGTGACATTTCGTATGTCGCGGCAGCGCCGATCCCGTTACAATTGCGGTGGCGCTGGCGGAGCAGCCGTAAGGCTGGCCGTTTTTCTATATGGGCGGTATTCCTACCTCTGTCAGCGCTACCCCCCGAGCGTAGGAACTCAAGGGGGTGGTTATATGGACTACATATAGAAGGATGCTGGATATGACTACTATCCCAACCCTGACTTATCTCCCGTCTGACGAAAACGTCATTCTGCAACTTATCTCCCGACCGCTTCCGGCCGATGCCGATCTCTTTGACGTCGCCGACAACTGCGCCGCGCTGGTGAGCGTGCTGGTCGAAACCGATGATGTCGCGAGCCGTACAGCGCTGTGCGAGCGTCTTCTTGAGGCTCTGCGCAGGCTGCGTGCACTCTGCGATGTCGATCTACCACCATACCTGATTGAACAGCTGATCATCGGTGAGAAACTGAATTCCTGCGTACCCGATTGCTGGCAGGACACCTTAACGCAGGTGGACTATGTTCTGGCGCTGACGCAAGCGGTGAAGGGGGAAACGCTGCCCGCTCACGTAACAAAAGAACTGACGGGCCTGCTGCACGATATGGTGTGGCTGCTGGCTGAGTTTGTGAAGGAGCCGCGCATCACTGCGCATTAAGGGCAGGGAGGGGCGTCGGGCCCCTTTGAAACCGTGCTTATTGTGATGAATTCGCTGTATCCAGAAGTGATGTTCCGTAGGAGTTGTCGATAGTACAACGCCAGCGACCATCGCTCTCCAGCCGAAAAACATAGGTCGCGCGGCGGGATATTTCTGTTATCCCGCCCTGATCATCAGGAAAGCGCAGAACGGTTTCCATGATAACGAGGGCGTTACCCCCACCTTCGATCACTTTACGTCGTCTGTACCGCAGCCAAAAAAGTCATGTCCCCTCCCATATGCGCAGGAACCATTTCTTGAGGGTTTAGCAAGTGATATCCCGGGCTAGTAGGCCAAGGATCAAGAACGCCAACAGCCCTAACATCTGGTCCAAACGGCGTCATAAAATAATCGACAGAAACAACAACCATAGCATGGCTACGATTGGCGTATAAAAGAGGCCTGTCGTGGGCTAATTCGTTAATTATAATCATATTATTCATTGCAAGAATTTGATTAAATATATCATATGCTGCTACTACCTGAGACTGAAAGCTAACCCCCTGAGAGTCCAACCATGGTTGGCTTAAATTATTACCCATTGTTGATGTGTTACCTGTAGTGCAAATAGCGATATTTGAATTAAAACTTCTCTTAACAATTTCGGCTTGTTCAATGTGATGTCCATGAGCCTCAAAAATCATAGCAATCGATGCAGCCCAACACCAAAATGGGCAACTTTGAGTAACACGTTTGGGATGTGCTACATAAGCCCTCATTGGTTGCCCCTGAGGAGTCATAGGACCAAGTGGCATCACTGCTGATTTAGCAGACTGCATGGCAGTAAAACACAATAACATGCTTAAAAAACTGCGCCTATTCATGATAGCCTCGCCAATAAAAAATGAGATAACAAAGCATTGCTAAAAATCACATACATTAATTAGGTATTGCTAACGTGTTGACATGCACATTCTTTTAACATTATCACGCGAATAGAACTGATTTATGTAGTAAGCATGGGTGATATGCAAGCCATTGATTACTACATTATAGCTAATATCAATTAATTCATAATCATTCTTATGTAGATGGTACCTTTAGTAAGGTTATGCTATAAACCTTCCAGGCAATATATTTTTTCACTGTCCTCGTAACTCTGTGAGTGAGGTTAATTATGGCTGAAAAAATTTCAAAGCTCTCAATAGAAAAAGCATTACTATTTTCTTTTGCAGTTTTTTTTGTAATCATCATGTTGATACTCGTTGTTGCAATACCTAAACCAACAGAAATGCAGTGGCGAGTATTCGGGTTAGTTCTTGCTATGATTGCAGGCGGATTTGGCGCTATGCTGCCAGGTGCGTTGGAAGTCAATGTGAACAAAACCATTAAAGCGGCAGGTGCAGCCGGTTTTTTCGTAATCGTCTATTTTTTCAATCCGGCTGTTCTTGTATCCGAGGATCCTTTTAAATTCCCCCCGCCACCACCTAGTGCTGACGCACAGAAGGTTGCAGAAAAAATGCTCAGCGAAGTTAACAATGGACAATATGTAGAGCTTTATGAAAGCATGCATCCAGAATTTAAGGCTATGTATGATAAAAATCAATTTACTCTTTTATCAAATAATGTGAGAGCCCCTTTCGGAAAAGCCAGTAAAACAACTCAATTTGGTACTAATTCATCTAAAATATACAGCCCCCGTGGATATGTTCTCCAGTTTACATATCTATCTGAGTTTTCTGATGGCAGTAAAATATATGAAACACCTACAGTATTCGCAAGCGATAGCTCTACATGGCATCCTTTTGGTTATACAGTACAATCCATAAAAAACAATCATGAGAAATGAGTTGACCTGTTCCCAATTATTTAACAAAAACTGATGTTAACAACGTCTGCTTCTGGCACCGGGCAGACTACACCAGAAACAAAATATCCAGCTAGCGGCAGCGTAAAAGACACAGAGAAGATTGGCACACTCACGGGCGCAGAATCGGGAGTGGCCACTCCCATTCAGTACTCAACTGGAGAGTATCCTGTTGTTGAGGATGAATTGGCTTTGCTTATGAGAGCTGGACCGTTTATTTCGCCTCTCTGCACCCAGCCGTAACTTGGGCATCGATGATTGGCAAACTGATTTCATAACAATTATGCGACGGTTAGAGCAATGCAATCCCGCCGATCCCGCTTTCCAGCGTTATAAAGCTAAAACAAGCTTTCTGATCTTTTCAGCCTTTTCAAAATGGTCCAATTTCATTTCCATAATCCACCAGTGCGCAACTTCCATAAGCAGTTCAGGATTGTCATTTTTATTAGCAAAAAAAGCATAAAACGAAAGCCCAACATCGCTTCCCTTAGAGGCGATTTTTGAATCACAGATCCTGATGTTCTTTTCCTTCATTCCTTGCCGCACGCCATCTCCTTAACTCTTTTCATTTGCTGATTAAAAAAGCCGTAAGCATTTATCTGCTTACGGCTTTCGGACAGGTGATGATTTTCTTACAATCAGGCCGCTTTCACAGCCCTGATTTTTTTACTGCCAGCCTCATCTGACGCTGTTTCGTCAGTAGCGACAGGCGCATCGAGAGCGGGAAGCTTGCTGGTACGCAGAATATGCTGCACGGTCTCTTTCTGCTCGGCGAGATACAGACCAAGATTTTCAGCCTGCGTTTCATCCATCTGCATTCCGCTTTGCAACAGCCAGTCGGTGAACGCGTCGGCCATATCGAGCAGCTTGTCGTGAGCGTCAGCCTCTTTCTTACTGGCAAATGTCATTTTCTCTTCACCTTTTCTTACGACAACAAATTTTGTTTCAACAGCCATCGTGCACCTCGCTATACTGTATTTATATACAGTATAGCAGCAACAGATCGACGTTGCAGCAAAATATGCATTACTGGCGAAGTTGCTGTGTTTCCGGGCCACCCATGCTGCGCCGCCATGCCCCAGGAGCCTGGCCATACTGACGCTTGAAGCTGCGGTTGAAGGACTGCTGGGAGTCAAAGCCCAGGGCGATCGCCACGTTCAGGATCGGTTCGTCGCTGTGGGTTAACCGTTCAACCGATTTTTGCAGCTTTCGAGCACGAATATACCCGGCGAGGGGATAGCCCGTATGTTCTTTAAACAGGCGCTGCAGGTGCCATTTTGAATAGCCGGATCGCCTGGCGACGGTCTCAATGTCCAGACGACTGTCCAGATTGTTGTCGATCCAGTCGAGTAAATCGTGCATAAATGCGCCAGTGTTCATCTGATTACCCCCACGCAGCGTAGAAAAAGTATCTTTGTCTGTTGCATTTAAAGGTGGCGTGTTTTTCCGTTAATTGCAAGTTTTATTGTTGCATTTAAATCCCTGTCCGAAACGGGTCTTTTCACATCGACACAAATAGCACATAAAGTGCAACAATTATTCTTGCACTTAGTTAAGCGCCTTCCTACAATCGCCGCGATAGTGTACTCGCAACTGTTACAGTTTTGTGGCGATGAACGACACAAATGGCCTTCAGCCAGCTACCGGACAAAGGAAGTGGCGCGGCGCCTCCCGCTGCGTCTTGCCCGGCAGCTACAATTACCGGAATAAAAATAATGAGCCTGCAAAAAACCTGGGGAAACGTTTATCTGAGCGCGCTGGGGGGGATGTTGATCTCCGCGCTGCTCGTGGGATGTGATAACAGCGTCGCGCAAAACGCCGCGCCACCCGCGCCCTCCGTCAGTGCGGCTGACGTGGTCGTGAAATCCATCAGCCAGTGGGATAGTTTTAACGGCCGGATTGAAGCGGTGGAAAGCGTTCAGCTGCGCCCGCGCGTCTCCGGCTACATTGATAAAGTGAATTACACCGACGGCCAGGAAGTGAAAAAGGGCGAGGTGCTGTTCACCATTGATGACCGAACCTACCGCGCCGCGCTGGAACAGGCACAGGCGAACCTGGCGAGGGCCAAAACGCAGGCCAGCCTGGCGCAAAGTGAGGCTAACCGTACCGATAAGCTTATCGCTTCTCATCTGGTCTCCCGGGAAGAGTGGGAGCAGCGTCGTTCGGCCGCCGTTCAGGCGCAGGCCGACATTCGCGCCGCGCAGGCGGCAGTAGACGCAGCACAGCTTAACCTGGACTTCACTAAAGTGACCGCGCCTATCGATGGCCGCGCCAGCCGGGCGTTGATCACCAGCGGTAATCTGGTCACCGCGGGCGATACCGCCAGCGTGCTCACCACGCTGGTCTCGCAGAAGACGGTTTACGTCTATTTCGATGTGGATGAGTCGACCTATCTTCACTATCAAAACCTCGCCCGCAGCGGGCAGGGGGCATCCAGCAATCATATGGCGCTGCCGGTTGAGATTGGCCTGACGGGCGAAGAAGGCTATCCCCATCAGGGCAAAGTGGATTTCCTGGACAACCAGCTCACGCCGAGTACCGGTACCATCCGCATGCGTGCGCTGCTGGATAACTCCCAACGTCAGTTCACACCGGGGCTGTTTGCCCGCGTACGCCTGCCGGGCAGCGCAGCATTCAAAGCCACGCTTATCGACGACAAAGCGGTGCTGACCGATCAGGATCGCAAATACGTCTACATCGTGGATAAAGAGGGGAAAGCCCAGCGCCGCGACATTACGCCGGGGCGTCTGGCAGACGGTTTACGCATCGTGCGGCAGGGGCTGAACCCAGGCGATAAAGTCATCGTCGAGGGTTTACAAAAAGTGTTTATGCCGGGAATGCCGGTTAACGCCAAAACCGTTGCCATGACCGCCAGCGCCGCACTCAACTGATCCTTTGACCTGAGAATCCAATCTATGGACTTTTCCCGCTTTTTCATCGACAGGCCGATTTTTGCCGCCGTCCTGTCGATTCTGATTTTTATCACAGGATTGATCGCCATCCCGCTGCTGCCGGTGAGCGAATATCCTGACGTCGTGCCGCCAAGCGTTCAGGTGCGCGCGGAGTACCCGGGCGCCAACCCGAAAGTGATTGCCGAGGCCGTGGCGACGCCGCTGGAAGAGGCGATCAACGGCGTTGAGAATATGATGTACATGAAATCCGTCGCGGGCTCGGACGGCGTGCTGGTCACCACCGTGACCTTCCGTCCGGGGACTGACCCGGATCAGGCGCAGGTTCAGGTGCAAAACCGTGTCGCGCAGGCCGAGGCGCGTCTGCCGGAAGACGTACGCCGTCTGGGCATTACCACCCAGAAACAGTCGCCGACGCTGACGCTGGTGGTGCATCTGTTTTCGCCTAACGGTAAGTACGACTCCCTGTACATGCGTAACTACGCCACCCTGAAGGTGAAGGATGAGCTGGCGCGCCTGCCTGGCGTGGGTCAGATCCAGATCTTCGGCTCGGGCGAATACGCGATGCGCATCTGGCTGGATCCGAATAAAGTGGCGGCGCGCGGGCTGACCGCCTCGGATGTGGTGACGGCGATGCAGGAGCAGAACGTTCAGGTGTCCGCCGGTCAGCTTGGCGCCGAGCCGCTGCCGAAAGAGAGCGATTTCCTGATCTCCATTAACGCCCAGGGCCGTCTGCATACTGAAGAAGAGTTTGGCAATATCGTTCTGAAAACCACGCAGGATGGTACAGTCGTCCGCCTGCGCGACGTGGCGCGAATTGAGATGGGCTCCGGCAGCTATGCGCTGCGTTCTCAGCTGAACAATAAAGACGCGGTCGGGATTGGTATCTTCCAGTCGCCGGGGGCGAACGCCATCGACTTGTCTAATGCGGTGCGCGCCAAAATGGACGAACTGTCCACGCGTTTCCCGGACGATATGAAGTGGGCGGCACCTTACGATCCGACGGTCTTTGTGCGTGATTCCATCCGTGCGGTCGTGCAAACGCTGCTGGAAGCGGTAGTGCTGGTGGTGCTGGTGGTGATTCTGTTCCTGCAAACCTGGCGCGCGTCAATCATTCCGCTGATCGCGGTGCCGGTGTCGGTGGTGGGTACCTTCAGCATCCTCTACCTGCTGGGCTTCTCGCTCAACACCCTGAGTTTATTCGGGCTGGTATTGGCCATCGGTATCGTGGTGGATGACGCCATCGTGGTGGTGGAAAACGTCGAGCGAAATATTGAAGAGGGGCTTGCACCGCTTGCGGCGGCGCATCAGGCGATGCGTGAGGTCTCCGGGCCGATTATCGCGATTGCGCTGGTGCTGTGCGCGGTGTTTGTGCCGATGGCGTTCCTCTCGGGCGTGACCGGCCAGTTCTACAAGCAGTTTGCGGTGACGATCGCCATCTCCACGGTGATCTCCGCCATCAACTCGCTGACGCTCTCTCCGGCGCTGGCGGCCCTGCTGCTAAAACCGCACGGCGCACCGAAAGATTTGCCGACCCGGCTTATCGACCGACTGTTCGGCTGGCTTTTCCGTCCGTTTAACCGCTTCTTCCACCGCAGCTCGAACGGCTATCAGGGGCTGGTGGGTAAAACCCTCGGACGTCGCGGCGCGGTGTTCGTAGTCTATCTGCTGCTGCTCTGCGCGGCGGGCGTGATGTTTAAAGCGGTACCCGGCGGGTTTATTCCGACGCAGGACAAGCTGTACCTGATTGGCGGTGTGAAAATGCCGGAAGGCTCTTCGCTGGCGCGCACCGACGCGGTGATCCGCAAAATGAGCGAAATCGGGATGAATACCGAAGGCGTGGACTATGCGGTGGCGTTCCCGGGGCTGAATGCCCTGCAGTTCACCAACACGCCGAATACCGGGACGGTGTTCTTTGGCCTGAAGCCGTTCGACCAGCGTAAGCATTCCGCGGCGGAAATTAACGCGGAGATCAACGCGAAAATCGCGCAAATCCAGGAGGGCTTTGGCTTCTCCATCCTGCCGCCGCCGATTTTAGGGCTGGGTCAGGGGTCGGGTTATTCCCTGTACATTCAGGATCGCGCCGGTCTGGGCTATGGTGCGCTGCAAAACGCGGTTAACACCATGTCCGGGGCGATTATGCAGACGCCGGGGATGCATTTCCCAATCTCGACCTACCAGGCAAACGTTCCGCAATTGGACGTGCAGGTTGACCGTGATAAGGCGAAAGCGCAGGGCGTGTCGCTGACCGATCTTTTCGGGACGCTGCAAACCTATCTCGGCTCGTCGTACGTGAATGACTTTAACCAGTTCGGCCGTACCTGGCGCGTGATGGCGCAGGCGGACGGGCAGTTCCGCGACAGCGTGGAAGATATCGCGAACTTACGCACCCGCAATAGCCAGGGCGAAATGGTGCCGATTGGCAGTATGGTGAATATCACGACCACCTACGGGCCGGACCCGGTGATTCGCTACAATGGCTACCCGGCAGCGGATCTGATTGGCGATGCCGACCCGCGTGTGCTTTCGTCCACTCAGGCGATGACGCAGCTGGCGGGTATGTCTAAGCAGATCCTGCCAAACGGGATGAATATTGAATGGACGGACCTGAGCTTCCAGCAGGCCACGCAGGGCAATACGGCGCTGATCGTCTTCCCGGTCGCGGTACTGCTGGCGTTCCTGGTGCTGGCTGCGCTGTACGAAAGCTGGACGCTGCCGCTGGCGGTGATCCTCATCGTACCGATGACGATGCTCTCCGCACTCTTTGGCGTCTGGCTGACCGGTGGCGATAACAACGTGTTCGTGCAGGTGGGGCTGGTGGTCCTGATGGGGCTGGCCTGTAAAAACGCCATCCTTATCGTGGAGTTTGCCCGCGAGCTGGAAATCCAGGGGAAAGGGATCATGGAGGCCGCGCTGGAGGCGTGCCGCCTGCGTTTACGCCCGATTGTGATGACCTCCATCGCCTTTATTGCCGGGACCATTCCGCTGATCCTCGGCCACGGCGCGGGGGCAGAAGTACGCGGCGTCACCGGGATCACCGTCTTCTCTGGGATGCTGGGCGTGACGCTGTTTGGCCTGTTCCTGACGCCGGTGTTCTACGTGACGCTGCGTAAGTTCGTGACGCGCGGGAAAAAAGAGGAAAGGGACGTTCTGCCAGCGTAAGGACGTTGCAGTTAATAAAAAACCGCCTTCACAGTGAAGGCGGTTTTTTTTGTACCAGGTAAATTATTACGATGTTTTTTGATACTGGGCGATAAGATCGGGGAGCGGATCCCATCCGCTGCTGTCGGCGTTTTTCACCGCTTCCAGCGCGCTTGCTACGGTGTGGCGGGCCAGTACGGCTAACGACGCCTGCTCGGCCTCTTCGGAAATTGATTTAAAGTACCAGCACGCGTTAGCGCTGACCACGCAGCGGGCCGGCACGTCAGGGCGCAACGCCCACAGTTTTTTATCTTCGATGACCGAAAGGTAGATATCGCGCAGGGTGATCTCTTCCGGCGGGCGACCAAGATGAATGGAGCCATTGCGGCCAAGCGTTGAGACGATAATGCCGTCACGCGTGAGCGGAACCATTAATTTGCGGATGAAGCTCGGGTTCGCTTCCAGGCCGTAGGCCAGAATCGCACTCGTTGAACGTTCGCCCAATTGCTCCGCCATCGCTACGCTGAGAACCATCTGCAAAGCTGTCGGGAAGCGGTAATCTAACATTTTTGTATCCTGGGTTGCGGTGAATCTTGTTCTTTTTGGCACCGCAGAGGTGAATAAGCAATAAACAACAATATAACAAATACGGTTTTTTTTTTGAAGCAATCTGCGGCATTTGCGATCAAACACCCTGTTCTGGTTTAGCTAAACGTGCGGTTGGGGAAGTCAACCGTCACCATCAGGCCGCCTTCAGCGGATGGACTCAGGTTAACGCGGCTGTTGTGCTGCTGCGCCACCGCTTTGACGATGGCAAGCCCCAGACCGCTTCCGCTTTGCATCTGATTCGGGTCGCGGAAAAAACGGTCGAACACACGTTCCCGCAGTTCAGGCGCAATACCGGGCCCCGCATCCGAGACACGCAGCTGCGTGCAGCCATCGAGTGCGCGTACGTCGACCTGAATCCGCCCCCCTTCAGGACTGTACTTCACCGCATTCTCAATCAGGTTATCAATCAGCGACACCAGGCGTTCCCTGACGCCCGCGATCCAGATGTCATCCTGCGAGAAGAACTCCAGCTCAATCCTGCGCGCAGAGGCTAACGGCTCCAGCTCGGCCATGCGCTCCTGAATGAGAGTTGTCAGCGGCACCGGCTCCATCTCGGTGTCAATGCGCGCTTCGCTGTGCATCATCAGCAGCAGCTGATTGACGAGACGCGCAGCACGGCTGTTGCTGCGAATAACCCCCGCAAGCAGCTCCTGTTGGCTCTCGCTGATGACCCAGGACTGCAGCGCCTCCACGTTGATGCGCATCGCTGCGAGGGGAGTACGCAGCTCGTGCGCCGCATCGGCAATGAAAACCCGTTCCCGCTCAGCGCTTTCACGCACCCGGGCAAGGAAATCATTGATCGCATCCACCATCTGGCGAAGCTCCCTGTGTTTGGGGACGGCCTTTAAAGGGGAGAGATCGTCAGGCGTGCGTAACGTAATTTCACTGACCACCCGGTTCCAGGGGCGCATCGCAATGCGGATCGACAGCCACGCGGGAAACAGCAGAAAAGGGAAGCAGACCAGCAGCGGCAGGATGTAGTAACCCCGCGAGTTCAGGTAGATAAAGAAGTTCCAGCCGCTGGCTGGCGTGAAGAGGGTGACCTCCACGTCGGAGTGAGGGGACTTAAGGGTGCGGCTGGTCCAGGTACGATCGTCACTCTGAACGCGCTCCAGTTCCCCGAACCGGGTGTTTGTTATCCCAGAGGGCGCGCCGTCGGAGGCAAAAATAACATCATTGTTCTTGCGCACGATAAGGTTAATCGACAGCACGGGATCTTCACCGCCGCCATAGCCTTCGCGCAGCGCCTGGCTAAAGGCTTCGAGCACCGCGGTGCGATCCTGCGGGCGTTCGTCCATCCGCTCAACCAGGGTAAAAAGGGTTTCGTAGGTTTTACTGCCCGTGAGGATGGGAGGACTGCGCAGGTCCTCCCACAGAATGAAGGTTAAAAAAAGACACCACAGCAGCGTAAGCAACAGCATCTGGGCGATGATAATTCGCCGCACCAGCGTGGGGTGTCGCAGGTGGGACCAAAAGTTTCGCATTAACCGGTCACCTTCTGGACAGAGACGGTATCAATGACATACCCGACGCCCCGTACCGTTCGCACGTAACCGTCGCCAATTTTTCGCCGCAAATTACCCATATGCACGTCGAGCGCATTGCTGAGGTTTTCTTTGTTGCCGAAGATCCTTTCTTCCAGGAACCGGCGCGTTAGCACGCGGTCAGCGCGCAGCATCAGCGTTTCAAGCAGGGCGTATTCACTGGCCGTCAGGTCAACGTGGCGCGCGCTCACCGTCACGCGACGCGTCGGCACATGAAGCGACAGCCCGCGAATTTCTATTGCCTCATTTTCAAAACCGTAACTGCGTCGCGCAAGGGCTCTCACCCTTGCCAGCAGCTCGGCGAGAACAAAGGGTTTGACGAGATAGTCGTCTGCGCCCGCATCCAGCCCGTACAGGCGATCCTGCAACGTTCCTCGCGCCGTCAGGATGATAACGGGGATGCCCTTAAGCTGCTGGCGCAAACGCGTCATCAGGCTCATGCCATCGCCATCGGGCAGCCCTAAGTCGAGTAAAACAAGCTCAGGCACGCAGACGTCAAGCTGATGCAGCGCATCCTCTTTCCGGCGAACCCATATAACGTCAAAGCCTTGATCGGAGAGGGCGATACGTACGCCATTGCCGAGATCCAGGTCGTCTTCAATAAGTAGAATTTTCACAGTGGTAACTGTATCGGCAGTGAATGAAGAACATCTTAAGAAAAAGCGGCTTGCGGTTTTGAGGGGGTAATTACGGTAATTTAAGCCGCTCCGGTTTAGATGGCGGGGCGGCCTATCACTCAACAGAAAATGCGCTATTGTACTGGCCTGAAACTGCGACGGCCGTGGCCGTCAGACTGGGCGATAACGATCTCATCGAGGTCATTGCTCCCTATGGTCTTAATGACCGGTTTGAGCTGCGTTTAAGACCGACGCCCGTATTTGATCGGGAAAAGTATGATGCCTTTAGGCGACGTTGGCTAGCGCGTTATCCTCAGTTGCAGCACATCACTGATCATCGTCGATGTTTTGTAGCAAGTCTGTGTGTTGGATGGACATTATTTTATCAAGGTTTGGCGGAAAGAAGAGGGACGAGAGAAGAGGGAAGTTGCGAGGGGTGTAGGTATGGTGTGAGCGAGAAGCGGACTTAAACTCATTCGGCTTCCGGCTATTACGCTAGCATATGTGGCGGAAGACTTTTTGGCATACGACTACAACGTCTCAGTTAACTCTTTAATGGATAACATTTTGTCCAGTTGTAATTGACCTTCACTAATATCAATTCTCCCGAAACATTGCCGAAATTAAGAGCCTGACGTTCAATAAAAAATTGACGTAGGGTTACGGGTAAAAAAGCAGCGCTGTAGCGCAGAAGTGTGCTGTGCCAGAATGGTGCTGGTAAAGGGCTGCCGGTATGTCGCATTAGCAACTCTTTTTTCCAGTGTGAATCCAGAACCTTTTCGCAAAACGACTGGCGCAGATCTATCGCAGCACGTTCAGGGATCCCAGCAAGCAACAACTGGCTGGGCAACGCAACTAACCGGAGATCTTTGATAACAATTTTTTTCGCATGAAATTCTGTCCAGATATTTGTCAATTGCTCCATTTTCTCTGGCAATTGTTCGTTTACGTTATACAGTGGTAGTGTCAGGGGTAAGAAAGTGAAATGGAAACCCTGTGTTGGCAGCGTATCGGCAAGCGGATCATCCTTTGTGAGCCTTTTCATTTCCTCAATAAGATGTGAGACAGAACCGGACACAGGAGGCTTAATGCCTGCTGCAAGAGCAAGTTTAAGCGGATCGTAGTAGTTTTCTTCTCTGGCCTTCCCAATCCCTGCATTTTTCAGCCACATTGCGAGGGTGTTCTCATTTGCAGCAAGATACATTTTTTGCAGGTTTACTGAGTTCATGACATACCTTCTGACAGAAGTGTGCGACCAGATGATTGATTATATTTCTTTCAGGCATCTCAGACTATGCGTTTAATTGTCCAGTTTAATCTGAACTGAAGATATGAGATGCATGGCTGATAAGAAATATCTATACGGGGCGGAAGTTAATCTGCTCACCGTCCACTCCTGGCACTAAGCAGACAATCTTCTGGGCTTAACTTTTTCTCAAGACTCCTCATACCGAACCACAAACCTGTTAGATCATCGGCTCCCGTGCTGTCGATTCCACCCATCCGTCGTCCGCGTGCAGCACGGCAGCATCCGGCAGGTACAACCCCGGCTAAGCAGTAGTTTTTGAACTATGTTTAACACCAGTCAGAATATCAAAATAGTTAAGTGTTTATATGGCCCGAGCGGCGGGGCCTCCGTCCGGAGCATTTGAAAGCCAGAACCTCACTTAAAAGTGTGCCAACATTTCGCGGGTAATATTAATCTCCGGAGAATAACGTGTTCGGAAAGTATTTTTTAAGCTACATGCCGGGCCTGCAAAATTTGTTAGCCTACGATAAAAGCTGGCTAAAACATGATGTTAAAGCCGGGTTATCCGTCGCGGCTGTCGCGCTACCGGTTGCGATTGCTTATGCGGAGCTGGCGGGGGTTGGGGCCATAGTCGGGCTGTACTCCTGCGTTTTACCGATGATAGCGTATGCACTGTTTGGCTCTTCACGTCAGCTTATTGTCGGCCCTGATGCCACAACCTGTGCGGTGATTGCGGCCGTGGTGTTTCCTCTTTCGGCGGGAAATCCTGAACTGCACTGGCAACTGACGATCGTCATGACGTTGATGATGGGCGGATGGTGTCTGCTTGCCAGTAAATTTCGCCTCGGCGCGCTTGCCGATCTGCTTTCTCATCCCATTCTTACCGGTTTGCTGAATGGCGTAGCCGTGACGATTATTGTCGGGCAAATCGGCAAGGTTTTAGGGATCAAGCTTGATGAGGCGCAGGTTATCGAGAAAATCATCGCCTTGCCAGGCCGCATTTCAGACAGCCATTTTTTAACCGCAGGAATATCACTTTTAACGCTCGCTATTTTAATGGCTATCAAAACGTACCGCAGCCACTGGCCCGCACCTTTGATTGCCATTGTTCTGACGACGTTACTGGTCTGGGGGACATCTGCACAACAGTACGGTATTGCCACCATTGGGGGAGACGGTTTCCAGCCTGGTTTGCCCGTTGTTCACTGGGAGACGTTCCAGCCTGGTCCGATGCGTGATTTGGTGATCCCGGCGCTGAACCTGGCGTTGGTCAGTTTTGTGAGTCTGATGCTGACCGCCCGCAGTTTCGCCGCGAAAAATGGCTATGAAATTAATGCGGATGCCGAGTTCCGGGCGCTGGGTATTGCGAACCTGATGGCGGGATTATCTCAGGGGTTTGCTATCAGTGGCGCCGATTCCCGGACCGCGGTGAATGATTCAGTTGGGGGGAAAAGCCAGCTGGTTTCCGTGGTCGCCGCCTTAATCATCGGTATCGTCGTGGTATTTTTCACTCAGCCACTGCAGTTTATTCCGGTTTCGGCGTTAGGGATTGTTCTAATGTATGCATCGTGGTCATTGATTGATTTACGTGGGCTTTGGAACCTGAGACGGCGAAATAAACAGGCCTTTCGCCTGGCCTTCTTCACGTTTGGCTGTGTGTTAATTATCGGCGTTATCCAGGGGATCGGCCTCGCGGTGTTGCTTGGCCTGTTACAGTTCCTGCGTACCGTCTTTCGTCCCTCCGAGCACTTACTGGGCACTGACGAAGATGGCATGATTCACTCATTAGGCAATACCACCGATATTAAAATGGTCCCGGGTGTGCTGATGTATCGGTTTAACTCACCCTTGACCTATTTTAATGTGGCTTATTTTAAACGCCGGGTTTTGAACTTAGTTGATGGTGCAGCATTACAGCCTAAATGGGTGATTATTGATGCCGTGGCTTGCTTCACCTATTCAGACATCAGTGTTCTGGCAACCATAAATGAGTTAAAGCGCGACCTGAAAGCTCGGCAGGTTACGTTAATTCTTGCGGGCAGGAAAACAGAATTAACGCGCTGGTTTAAAGACAGCCGGCCAACAATGAATGATGATGACATGATTCTGGCACCAGACCTCTATCTGGCACTTCGGTTCATTCAAAGCAAAGAGAGTGCGAGTGAATCGGGTGGAGAGGTATAAACCAAACCCAGGCTTGCCCGCCAGCCGCGAGCAAGCCGTACCCCTTAGCGATACAGCGTCTTTTCCGCAACCGGAACAAGCAACGCGGAACGCCAGTCCGCCAGCGTCAGCTGCGCGAGTTTGCCCAGCGCGGTATAAAACGGATGCCCGGCGTTGTCGACAAACACCGAGAGGAAACGGGTACTCCACGGCAGAAGATGCCACGCCAGAAGCCGATCGCACTCCGCTTCGCGACCATTCTCGGCCAGCCACGCCGCCAGCAGCAGCAGGGTACCGAAATGATCTTCCGGTTCATTTTGCTGCATCTCAAAAGCAATGCCGTTTTCTCGCATCCACTGGCGCAGCGCGAGGGTCGAGTCGCCAAACAGCACCGATTCGCGGTCCAGCCAGACGGAGCCCCACGGCGGTGCGGGCAGGGCATAAGGGCCAATAAACAGCCGTTGCCAGGCGTCCGTCAGCGGCTCATCGGCTGGGGCGGCAAAGGTTTCGGCAAGGGGCTGCAGCGTTTCCGGTGGCAGCGGCCAGTCCTGAACCCATTCACCCGTGGTAAGGGCCTGCACCAGCGGCGCGGCCTGCTCGCTGTCGGGTGAAAAATAAAACAGCGCGCCCAGTACGCGGGCGCTGAACGCGAACGATTCACGCGGTGAGACGTCTTTCATTAAACCTTCCTTGCTCGCGCGGATTGCGCCCGCGCGGCTGTGTTAATCAAGAATACTGACCGTATAATAAACCACGATCGTGCTAAACCTTTTCGATCTGCACCAGATTGGTGTGCTGCGGGTTGCCTTTTGCCAGCGGCGACGGGCGGTGCGTGGTCAGGGTATTGATGCATGATCCGTGGTCAATACGATCGCCGCTCATCCTGGCGTCGTGCCAGGCGCCCTGGCCCATGGCGCTCACGCCGGGCATGATGCGCGGTGTGACTTTCGCTTCAATTCGCACTTCACCGCGTTCGTTAAAGACGCGCACCATATCGCCGTTCTTAATGCCGCGTTTTTCGGCATCGACCGGGTTAAGCCATACCTCCTGCCGACAGGCCGCTTTCAGCACGTCGACGTTGCCATAGCTTGAGTGGGTACGGGCTTTGAAGTGGAAGCCAAACAGCTGCAGCGGGAACTGCTCGCGTTCGGGCGCGTCCCAGCCGTCAAAGGTCGAGGCGTAGACGGGCAGCGGGCTGATGGTTTCATCTTTTTCCAGCTCCCAGGTGGCGGCAATCTCCGCGAGTTTGCTGGAATAAATTTCAATCTTGCCCGACGGCGTTTTCAGCGGATTGGCCTCCGGGTTCTCGCGGAATTTTTTATAGGCCACAAAGTGCCCGTTCGGATCTTTGCGCTTATAAATGCCCATTTTTTTCAGCTCGTTATAGGAGGGCAGTGTGGGATCTTTTTCGAGCATTTTGGCATACAGATACTGCAGCCACTGCGCCTGCGTCCGTCCTTCGGTGAATTTCTGATGAATATCCGGTCCAAGGCGTTTCGCCACTTCACTCATGATCCAGTAGATGGGCTTGCGCTCAAACTTCGGCGCGGTCACGGGCTGGAGGAAAATCAGATAGCCCATGTTCCCGGCGTAATCGTTCGGAATGATGTCTTCCTGCTCAACGGTCATGAGATCCGGCAGCAGGATATCGGCATATTTCGCTGATGAGGTCATAAAGTTGTCGATGACGACAATCATTTCGCACTTGCTTTCATCCTGCAGGATATCGTGGGTTTTATTGATATCGGAGTGCTGGTTGATGAGGGTATTGCCCGCGTAGTTCCAGATGAACTTAATCGGCACGTCCAGCTTATCTTTCCCGCGCACGCCGTCGCGCAGGGCGGTCATTTCCGGTCCACGAGCGATGGCATCCGTCCAGCTGAAGCAGGAAATTTGCGTTTTGACCGGGTTGTCCGGCAGCGGCATACGTTCGATAGTGATGGTGTATGTCGACTCACGCGCGCCGCTGTTACCGCCGTTGATCCCCACGTTTCCGGTGAGGATAGGCAGCATCGCGATCGCGCGGGCGGTCAGTTCACCGTTTGCCTGGCGCTGGGGTCCCCAACCCTGGCAGATGTAAGCCGGTTTGGCGGAGCCGATTTCACGGGCAAGCTTAACAATGCGATCGGCGGGTATGCCCGTAATGCGGGAAGCCCACTCAGGGGTTTTCGCGGTCTTGTCATCACCCTGACCGAGAATATACGCTTTGTAGTGGCCGTTAGCGGGTGCGCCTTCCGGCAGCGTTTTCTCATCATAGCCCACGCAGTATTTATCCAGGAACGGCTGGTCGACCAGGTTTTCGGCGATCAATACCCACGCAATACCGGCTACCAGCGCGGCATCGGTACCCGGACGGATGGGGATCCACTCATCTTCGCGGCCAGCGGCGGTGTCAGTGTAGCGCGGGTCGATGACGATCATGCGCGCACTGGAGCGCTCGCGAGCCTGCTCCAGATAGTACGTAATCCCGCCACCGCTCATGCGCGTTTCCGCTGGGTTATTGCCAAACATTACCACCAGTTTGGTGTTTTCGATGTCAGACGTGCTGTTGCCGTCGTTGCTGCCGTAGGTGTAGGGCATCGCACAGGCGATTTGTGCCGTGCTGTAAGTGCCGTAGTGGCTCAGGAAACCGCCGTAGCAGTTCATCAGGCGCGCCACCAGTGAAGCATAAGGGGAGGAACGGGTAATATTGCCGCCGACAATGCCGGAAGAGTAGTTGATGTAAACCGCTTCGTTGCCGTATTTGGCTACGACGTCTTTCAGGCTGGCAGTGAGGGTATTGAGGGCTTCGTCCCACGTGATGCGCTCGAATTTGCCTTCACCGCGTTTACCCACCCGTTTCATCGGGTAGTTCAGACGGTCAGGATGATTAATGCGGCGGCGAATAGAACGTCCGCGCAGGCAGGCGCGCACCTGATGGTTACCGTAAATATCGTCACCGGTATTATCCGTTTCAACCCAGTACACTTCGTCGTCACGGACGTGCAGACGCAATGCACAGCGGCTGCCGCAGTTAACCGAGCAGGCGCCCCAGACCACTTTATCTTCGGCAGCATTCATGGCGTTTTGCACGGCCGCGGCGGCACGTTTCACGCCAAAGGGCAACGACAAACCGCCGGCGGCAAGCGCCAGAGAACCAATGGCGGTAGATTTTACGAGTGTTCGACGGCTAATTCCGCCGTGATGTTCACTATCGGACATGGCTCACCCCATCATTATAATTGCGTATTATTTTTCCCGTTATTACAACCGGGCTAATGATGGGGTGAGTGTTACTGATTTGGGGGGATTAGATCTTAATCCTCATCAAATCAACGGGAATTGCAGGCAAATTACTGCGGTTCAGTCGGCGCGGAGTCCTGACTGCCTGCCGCCGATCCGCTACCTGTGCGGGTATAAAGGATTTTAAAGGTATCGTTAGCGCAATGACCCACCACCTGTGCATCCGGCTGGTCGGCCTGATCGTTCGGTACAATGTTCAGCGTAAAACCGGACTCCGGCACGCCGTTGTTGATAATTTTTTGCTGAATGTCGCTTTTCACACGCTCGCAGGAATCCGGTGCCGCCAGTGCGGCCGTTGAGGCACTCATTAACAGCAGGGCGGTAATCCAGGGTAACCGTTTCATTTGTAGCTCCTTTTCTCTGTGTAGAGATTAATTTTAGCAGGCTTCGTGTAAACAACTGTATTTGCTAATATGATTGGGAATAATCTCCCTGTACGGAAATGAATGTGAAGAAATACGCAGCGATAACGCTACTGGCAGCAGCACTGGTGGGATGCGATAACAACTCCGCGCCGCTGTCGTTTACGCCGGAGATGGCGAGTTTTTCCAACGAGTTTGATTTCGATCCCCTGCGCGGCCCGGTTAAAGACTTTACCCAGACTCTGTTCAACGAAAAGGGCGAAGTGTCCAAACGGGTCACCGGCACCGTATCGGCAGAAGGGTGTTTTGATACGCTGGAGCTGCACGACCTGGAGGCCAATACCGGCGTGGCGCTGATACTGGATGCCAATTACTACCTTGATGCGGAAACCCAGCAGCGAAAAGTGAAGCTGCAGGGGAAATGCCAGCTGGCCGAACTGCCGTCAGCCGGAGTGACGTGGGATACCGACGACAACGGGTTTGTGGTGGCGGCCCACGGCAAAGAGATGGAAGTGAAGTATCGCTATGATGCCGATGGCTACCCGCTGGGCAAAACCACCATTTCCGGGGATCAGCATCTGTCCGTCCAGTCGACACCGTCTAAGGATCTGCGCAAAAGAATGGACTACTCGGCAGTCAGCATGCTGAACGACAAACCGCTGGGTAATGTGAAGCAGAGCTGCGACTACGACCGACACAACAACCCGGTAAGCTGCGACCTGATCATCACGGACGATAGCGTCAAGCCCGCCGTTGAGCGCAAATACACCATCAAAAATACGATTGAATACTACTGAGAATAAAACCGCGCAGGTTACTGCGCGGTCGGTTTCAGCAGGCTGGCGCCTGACGGTTTGTGCCCGGCCAGGTGCTGATGCTGGAAAATGCACATGCGGATGGTGTTACGGTATTCACCGTTGATAAAGAACTCGTGAATCAGCTCGCCTTCCACCATAAAGCCCAGCTTGCGGTAGATATGGATCGCTTTCTCGTTCTCTTTGTCCACAATCAGGTAAAGCTTGTAGAGATTCAAAACGTTGAATCCGTAATCCATTGCCAGCTTCGCCGCACGTGAGGCAAGGCCTTTACCCTGATGCTCAGGGGAAATAATGATCTGGAACTCCGCCCGGCGGTGAACGTGGTTGATCTCAACCAGCTCAACAAGACCGGCTTTTTCGCCTTCGCACTCCACCACAAAACGACGCTCACTCTGATCGTGAATGTGCTTGTCGTAAAGATCGGACAGCTCGACAAACGCCTCGTAGGGCTCTTCAAACCAGTAGCGCATCACGCTGGCATTGTTGTCGAGCTGGTGGACAAAGCGCAGATCTTCACGCTCCAGCGGACGAAGTTTTACGTCACAGGGCGCCGACATTATGGGGCTACCGTACGGCCAGTGCGGCGATCCAGGCAGCGCAGGGTGTTAGGCTCCCAGTAGGCGTTGACGTTTGCGCTTTGCTGACACTTATCGCGCGCGTCAAAGGCGACATCTTCTTTGTCCCACTCTTTTTCGGCACGTTTGTTGACCTTCTGGCGAAGGCTGCGGGTGTCATTCCATTGTTCTTTGTCCATGGCGGCGTTCTGGCGGCTTTGCGCGCTGTCACCAGACTCAATGATGAGTTTGCTGGTTTCCGCTGTCGCAGAGGCGGCAAAGGCGAACGATGACAGCGCCAGCAGGGCTGTCAGACAAAGGCGTTTGCTTAATGTGGTCATAGCGTTTCCTTTTAAATGGGTGCAGATAATCAAGTTACCCCGTACAGATTCTACACTAAAGCGAAATGACGGCATACCCGCGGGGTAAGTATGGAAAAGTAAAGGGCATCATCAGGTATCATGTCTAAATGGATCCTCACCTGAAGTGAAACATGCTCAAAACAACGCTGCTTTTTTTTGCCACCGCGCTGTGCGAAATCATCGGCTGCTTCCTGCCCTGGCTCTGGCTGAAGAAGGGGGGAAGCGCACTGTTGCTGATCCCGGCCGGGGTCGCGCTGGCCCTGTTTGTCTGGTTATTAACGTTGCATCCGGCGGCCAGCGGTCGCGTCTATGCGGCTTACGGCGGTGTTTATGTCTGCACCGCGCTGCTGTGGTTACGGGTGGTAGATGGCGTCAAACTCAGCGCATACGACTGGGCCGGGGCGCTGATCGCCCTTTGCGGCATGCTGATTATTGTCGCAGGATGGGGGCGCGCCTGAGCGCCCCAGTTTTGTGATCCTACGCGGATATTTTGATCATCATACTTGTATGGTAGTAGCTCAGTTGCGTAAATTTCCCACATCACAACACGCGATGTAAGGAAAAGAATTATGAAGATTGTCGGGGCTGAAGTATTTGTGACCTGTCCGGGACGTAACTTTGTCACCCTTAAAATCACCACTGATGAGGGGATCGTCGGTCTGGGCGATGCCACGCTGAACGGACGCGAGCTCTCCGTGGCCTCTTATCTGAAAGATCACCTGTGCCCTCAGCTGATTGGCCGCGATGCACACCGCATTGAAGATATCTGGCAGTTTTTCTATAAAGGCGCCTACTGGCGTCGCGGCCCGGTCACCATGTCGGCTATCTCCGCGGTGGATATGGCGCTGTGGGACATCAAAGCCAAAGCCGCCAACATGCCCCTGTACCAGCTGCTGGGCGGCGCGTCCCGGGAAGGGGTCATGGTCTACTGCCACACCACCGGGCACACCATTGACGACGTGCTGGAAGATTACGCCCGGCATAAAGAGATGGGCTTCAGGGCGATCCGCGTGCAATGCGGCGTGCCGGGCATGAAAACCACCTACGGCATGGCCAAAGGGAAAGGGCTGGCCTACGAGCCTGCGACCAAAGGCGACTGGCCAGAAGAGCAGCTCTGGTCCACCGAGAAATACCTCGATTTCACGCCGAAGTTGTTCGATGCGGTGCGCAGCCAGTTCGGCTTTAATGAACATCTTCTGCACGATATGCACCACCGCCTGACGCCGATTGAAGCGGCCCGTTTTGGCAAGAGCATTGAAGAATTCCGCATGTTCTGGATGGAAGACCCTACGCCTGCGGAAAACCAGGCCTGCTTCCGCCTTATCCGCCAGCACACCGTCACGCCAATTGCGGTGGGTGAGGTGTTTAACAGCATCTGGGACTGCAAGCAGCTTATTGAAGAGCAGCTTATCGACTATATCCGTACCACCCTTACCCATGCGGGCGGGATCACCGGGATGCGTCGCATCGCGGACTTCGCCTCGCTCTACCAGGTCCGTACCGGTTCACATGGCCCATCGGATCTGTCGCCTGTGTGTCATGCCGCCGCGCTGCATTTCGACCTGTGGGTGCCGAACTTTGGCGTACAGGAGTACATGGGCTACTCCGAACAGATGCTGGAAGTCTTCCCGCACAGCTGGCGTTTTGATAACGGCTATATGCATCCGGGCGACAAGCCGGGGCTGGGCATCGAATTTGATGAAAAACTGGCCGCGAAATACCCCTACGATCCCGCCTATCTGCCGGTGGCCCGTCTCGAAGACGGGACGCTGTGGAACTGGTAATGGAGGAGCTAACGATGAAAAGCGTAGTGATTCAACAGCCGAACGAACTGGTGCTTGAAGAGCGTCCTCTCCCGGAACCGGGCGCAGGTGAGGTCCGCGTTAACATCCGGCTAGCCGGCATCTGCGGTTCAGACAGCCACATCTACCGCGGGCACAACCCGTTTGCGAAGTATCCGCGCGTGATCGGCCATGAGTTTTTCGGCGTGATCGACGCCGTGGGCGAGGGTGTCGACAGCGCCCGCCTGGGCCAGCGCGTCTCCGTCGACCCGGTGATCAGCTGCGGGCACTGCTATCCGTGCTCCGTCGGGAAACCGAACGTCTGCACCTCGCTGGTGGTACTGGGCGTACACCGTGACGGCGGTTTTAGTGAATATGCGACCGTGCCCGCTAAAAATGCCTGGCCAATTCCGGATGCAATCCCGGATAACCATGCCGTCATGGTTGAGCCCTTCACTATTGCCGCCAACGTGACGGGGCAGGCCAGCCCCACTGAACAGGACGTTGCGCTGATCTATGGCGCAGGCCCGATGGGGCTGGTCACCGTACAGGCGCTGAAGGGCGTTTATAAGGTGAAGCAGGTTATCGTGGTTGACCGTATAGATGAACGCCTTGCAATGGCGCAGCGCAGTGGCGCGGACTGGGTCTTCAATAACGGCGAGCAGTCGTTGCAGGTCGCGCTGGACGAAAAAGGCATCAGGCCGACATTAATCATTGATGCTGCCTGTCACCCGTCGATTCTGCAGGAAGCGATAACCCTGGCCTCTCCGGCGGCGCGCATTGTGCTGATGGGCTTCTCCAGCGAGCCGAGCCAGATTGTGCAGCAGGGCATTACCGGCAAAGAGCTGGCGATCTTCTCCTCGCGCCTGAATGCCAACAAATTCCCGGTCGTCATCGACTGGCTGGAAAAAGGGCTGATCGACCCGGAAAAACTGATCACCCATACCTTTGACTATCACCACGTTACAGACGCCATTGAACTGTTTGAAAAAGACCAGCGGCAGTGTTGCAAAGTCTTGCTCACGTTCGGGCAATAATCATTTACGCGGTTAAGCGCCTGCGCAGACAGGCGCTAAGTGGTACGCATCTTACCTTTCAGAGATAGCCATTATGACGCAAGTACAACCTCAAAGAACCACCTCCGATCTGGTGAAAGCCGCCGTTTCCGGCTGGCTGGGTACCGCGCTCGAATTTATGGACTTCCAGCTTTACTCGCTGGGGGCCGCCCTGGTTTTCCATGAGATCTTCTTCCCGGAACAATCCGCCGCGATGGCGCTGATCCTGGCGATGGGCACCTACGGCGCAGGCTATATTGCGCGCATCGTCGGAGCCTTTATCTTCGGACGAATGGGCGACAGCATTGGCCGTAAGAAAGTACTGTTTATCACCATTACCATGATGGGGATCTGTACCACGCTGATTGGCGTCCTGCCGACCTATGCCCAGATAGGAATTTTCGCCCCCGTTCTGCTGGTGACGCTGCGCATTATTCAGGGACTGGGTGCCGGGGCGGAAATCTCCGGAGCGGGGACGATGCTTGCGGAGTACGCGCCGAAAGGTAAACGCGGCATTATCTCCTCGCTGGTGGCGATGGGCACCAACTGCGGGACGCTGAGCGCAACGGCTATCTGGGCCATTATGTTCTTCGCCCTTGACCGCGAACAGCTGCTCGCCTGGGGCTGGCGCGTGCCGTTCCTTGCAAGCGTTGTGGTGATGATCTTTGCCATCTGGCTCCGTATGAACCTGAAAGAGAGCCCGGTGTTTGAGAAAGTTAACGAAGAAGAAACCGCGATGCCGGACACCTCGCTGGGCTCGATGGTGAAAAGCAAATCCTTCTGGCTGGCGACCGGCCTGCGCTTTGGTCAGGCGGGGAATTCAGGCCTGATTCAGACGTTCCTGGCGGGTTATCTGGTTCAGACACTGCTGTTCGATAAAGCCATCCCGACCGATGCGCTGATGATCAGCTCCATTCTTGGGTTTATCTCCATTCCGCTGCTGGGCTGGCTTTCCGATAAAGTGGGCCGTCGGCTGCCGTACATAATCCTCAATATCTCCGCCATTCTTCTCGCGTATCCGATGCTGTCGATCATCGTCGACAAAAGCTACGCGCCGGGGACGATCATGCTCTCGATCATCGTTATCCACAATTTCGCCGTACTGGGGCTGTTTGCGCTGGAAAATATCACCATGGCGGAGATGTTTGGCTCGCGAAATCGCTTTACCCGCATGGCTATCTCAAAAGAGGCGGGTGGTCTGGTGGCAGTAGGTTTTGGTCCGGTACTGGCAGGGATCTTTTGTAACATGACCGGCTCCTGGTGGCCGATTGTTGCCATGCTGGTGGCCTATTCCGCGATCGGGCTGGTCTCGGCAATCCTGATGCCAGAAGTGCGCGACCGTGATTTGAGCGCGGCGCAAGACGCGGCGGAGACGGTGCCAGAAGAGACAGTGGGTTACGGAGCGCTCTCCTCGCGCCGTTAGTGGTTTATATCTTTCGTGAGATATCACACAACTTTCTCTTTATGTCACACCACGTGCGCAAAAGTTAATATAAATCAAAACCTCAAACGGCAGTATCAGTATGGTTGGTGGCAGTTATGGTTTACCCCAGCTGCCATTCTAGTTGGTGTAGTCAGCAGGCGCTGCCGTTTAACAACATGCGGCAGCGCTCCACAGCGTTCTAATTAACGAGTCTTAATCATGGAAAACAAGTTATTGCAGGCCCACGCGACGCTGCCCCAGTACGATCGCGACAGCCTCAAAGCACGCATCGTTCATTTAGGGTTTGGCGCTTTTCACCGGGCGCATCAGGCGGTGTATGCCGACATACTCGCGGCAGAACAGGGCAGCGACTGGGGCTACTGCGAGGTTAACCTGATTGGCGGCGAGCAGCAGATCGCCGATCTTAACGCGCAGGATAACCTCTATACGGTGGCGGAAATGTCCGCTGATGCATGGACCTCCCGCGTGGTTGGCGTAGTCAAAAAGGCGCTGCATGCGCAGGTTGACGGGCTGGAGAGCGTGCTGGCAGCAATGTGCGAACCGCAGGTGGCGATTGTCTCACTGACCATCACCGAGAAAGGGTACTGCCATTCCCCGGCGACCGGACAACTGATGCTCGATCACCCGTTTATCGTCGCCGACCTGCAAAACCCGCACCAGCCAAAATCCGCGCCGGGTGTGGTGGTGGAAGCGCTGGCGCGCCGCAAAGCGGCGGGTCTGCCGGCATTTAGTGTGATGTCGTGCGACAACATGCCGGAGAACGGCCATGTGATGCGCAGCGTCACCTGCGCTTACGCCCGGGCGGTTGACGCTGAGCTGGCGGACTGGATCGAAACCCACGTCACCTTCCCGTCAACGATGGTGGATCGCATCGTGCCCGCGGTCACGCCCGATACGCTGGATAAAATCGAGCAGCTGACCGGCGTTCGCGATCCTGCAGCGGTGGCCTGTGAACCGTTCCGCCAGTGGGTAATAGAAGATAACTTTGTCGCCGGTCGTCCTGAGTGGGAAAAAGCCGGTGCCGAGCTGGTTGCTGACGTCATTCCGTTTGAAGAGATGAAGCTGCGCATGCTCAACGGCAGCCACTCGTTCCTGGCGTATCTGGGGTATCTGGCCGGGTATCAACATATCAACGAGTGTATGGAAGACGAGAACTACCGCGCTGCCGCGCACGCGCTGATGATCGGCGAACAGGCACCAACCCTGAAGGTGAAAGGCGTCGATTTAGGTCGCTATGCCGATCTGCTGATCGCCCGCTACAGCAACCCGGCCCTGCGACACCGCACGTGGCAAATCGCGATGGACGGTAGCCAGAAGCTCCCGCAGCGGATGCTTGATTCCGTTCGCTGGCATCTGGCGCACCGGAAACCTTTCCCGCTGCTGGCGCTGGGTGTCGCAGGCTGGATGCGCTATGTCGGCGGCGTGGATGAGCAGGGCAAGGCCATTGAGGTGAGCGATCCGCAGCTGGCGGTCATTCAGGCGGCGGTGAAGGGCAGTGAAGAAGGGGAAAGCCGGGTGCATGCGCTGCTCGGCATTGAGGCTATCTTCGGTAAAGCGTTACCGCAGGATGCTGACTTTGTGGATGCGGTGATGAAGGCATATCAGACGTTACTGCAGAAGGGCGCCAAAGCGACCGTGGCGCAGTTCGTGTCGCAACGGTAGTTCAGCACATGCCGCCGCTCGCGGCGGCATGCAGGGACACAGGTTAGTGCATCCCCAGACGAATCAGCTCAATCGGTTCGAACTTACCTTCGCATCCTTCCACTTCCACGGTTTTGCTACGACGCACCTGCTCGGCATTGAGGCCGTCACTGTGGATCGCTTTAATCACGCCGAACTGGTTTGTGCCGCTAATCATGACGCGGCTGCCAGTAGTGATTGCATTGCGGTTACGGTCGTATGTCATCATGGTATTTTCTCCTCTCTAACCTGGTCGTTACGGCGTTATTTCTGGTACGCCGTTCACGGGGCATATAAATACGCCTGTCCGCAGGTCAGTTTTTTGTTTTTGATCAAACTCACACTTTTTTCTTTATTTCGCAGGAGCAGCGATCGCAGAGAGGGGAATATAGCGCGAACGTCATTGGATGGAATAAAACCGGGCAGGAGAACGCATGACTCGCCGCACCCGTAAGGGGCGGCGAATGTTACTCTTCGCTAAACCACTCGCTATTTTCCTGACGAATAAGCTGCACCGATTCGCTAATTTCCTGCAGATGCAGCGTCATCGCTTTTTCCACAGCGTCCGGGTCGCGTTTTTCGAGCGCGCTGAAAATATCGTGATGCTGTCGGAGCAACATTTCCGGTGGCGAGACGTGATCGAGACTCATATACCGCACGCGATCGATGGTGGCTTTGATGTTTTCGATGGTGTCCCAGGCGAGCTGGCAATCCGCAATCTGCGCCAGTTTCTGGTGGAATTCATCATCGAGCTGGAAGAAGTCATTCAGCTGTTTACGGTCAATCGCAATACGCTGCTGATGCAGATTCTGCTCCAGCAGGTAACACTGGTTGTCGTTGATAAGCGTTGCAGCACGACGCGCCACCGCGCATTCAATGGCCTGACGAACGAAACACCCGTTGCGAACCTGAGAAAGTGAAATCTTATTCACGTAACTGCCGCGCTGGGGACGGATCTGAATCAGACCGTTTTCCGCAAGCTTAATAAACGCTTCCCGCACCGGCTGCCGGGAGACGTCAAACCGCACGGAGACCTCTTTTTCAGAAAGCGGCGTCCCCGGTGGGATCAGGCAATGAACAATATCGCGTCGCAAAATGCGATAGATTTGCTGGTTGACGGGCTGGGTGGGATTAAGTTGCGATTCAGCGGCCATGAGTTGTCATTTCTCAGAGAGTTAGCCTGAACATACTACCATTCTTTTATAACCCGAAACAGACCCGGCCCGCAGGCCGGGAAGGGCACGGTTAGCCGCGATGGACGTTCAGTCCGGCAAAACTCTGGCTGACGGGCATCATTTCGACAGTATTGATATTGACGTGTTTTGGCAGCGTCGCCACCCACCAGACCGTTTCGGTGACATCTTCCGGCGTCAGCGCGTTAGCATTTTCGTAGGTCTTATCTGCCTTCGCATCATCGCCTTTGAAACGGACATTGGAAAATTCGGTGCCGCCCACCAGACCCGGCTCGATATCGGTCACACGAATGGCGGTGCCGTGCAGATCGGTGCGCAGGTTAAGGCTGAACTGGCGTACAAACGCTTTCGTCGCGCCATAAACGTTGCCGCCCGCGTAAGGCCAGCTCCCGGCCGTTGAGCCGATGTTGATAATATGGCCGCGGTTACGCTCAACCATCCCCGGCAACACCGCGCGGGTCATGTACACCAGCCCTTTGTTGTTGGTGTCGATCATGTTTTCCCAGTCTTCTACGCTGGCTTTGTGGGCGGGCTCCATGCCCAGCGCCAGACCAGCATTGTTGACCAGCACGTCGATGGCGCGCCATTCAGCGGGCAGGTTGGCAATCATCTCTTCAATGGCAGCGCGGTTACGCACATCGAGCTGCGCGGTCAGGATGCTGTCGCCTAATTCGTCTTTCAGCTCCTGCAAACGTTCCTGGCGGCGCCCGGTCGCAATAACCTTGTGCCCGTTGGCGACGAAGCGACGCGTGATGCTTTCACCAAAACCTGCCGTTGCCCCGGTAACTAAAATAATCATCTCACTGTTCCTCAACGCTTTTTGTGTTGTACTAACATAGCATGGTCGCAGAGGGAGCGTTAAGGCAACATTTGTATGACAGCGTTGCAGGGGCTACTCTGGGAAGAAACCCGTACTCAGGAGTGAAAGATGGCGGCCACCAATCCTTTTTTTGACATCAGTCTGTTGCCTTACCAGGCGCCCCGTTTTGATGAAATCAACGACAGCCACTATCGCCCGGCTTTCGATGAAGCGCTTCGCCAGAAGCGGGCGGACATTGAGGCCATTGTCGCTGAGCGCGCTGCGCCAGATTTCAATAACACCGTGCTGGCGCTGGAGAAAAGCGGCGTCATGCTCACGCGCGTCAGCAGCGTTTTCTTCGCCATGACCTCCGCGCACACCAACGCGTACCTGCAGGAACTGGAAGAACAGTTCTCCACTGAACTTGCCGCACTGGCGAACGATATCTGGCTGAATGATACGCTCTTCGACCGCGTCGAGAGCGTCTGGCAGGACCGTGCTGCGCTGGACGCCGAATCCCGGCGGCTGGTCGAGGAGACGTATCAGCGGTTTATACTGGCCGGGGCGCGTCTGAATGAGACAGAAAAAGCTGAGCTGAAGGCGCTGAATACCGAGGCAGCCTCTCTGACCAGCCAGTTTAATCAACGTCTGCTGGCTGCCGATAAGACCGGTGGGCTGGTGGTGGATTATGCGCACCAGTTTGACGGGCTCAGCGCAACGGAGATCGCGGACGCGGCACAGGCAGCCGCAGAGAGAGGGCTTAACGATCGCTGGCTGATCCCGCTTCTGAACACTACCCAGCAGCCCGCGCTGGCAGCGCTGCGCAATCGTCAGACGCGTGAAAATCTCTTCAGGGCTGGCTGGACACGTACCCAGAAAGGGGATGAAAACGACACCCGCGAGCTGATCCTTCGTCTCACGGCGCTGCGTGCCCGTCAGGCTCGCCTGCTGGGCTTTGAGAATTACGCCAGCTGGAGTACCGCGGATCAGATGGCGAAAACCCCTGACGCCGCGCTGGCCTTTATGCGCGGTATTGTGCCTGCCGCCCGCGCCCGTGCGGAGCGCGAGCAGGCCGATATTCAGAAAGTGATTGATGACGAGCAGGCTGGTTTTACGGTGCAGGCGTGGGACTGGGCCTTTTATGCGGAGCGCGTGCGCCAGGCAAAATATGCCCTCGATGAGTCGCAAATCAGGCCTTATTTTGCGCTCAATACCGTGCTGCAGGATGGCGTGTTCTGGGCAGCCAGCCAGCTGTTTGGCATCCGCTTCGTCGAGCGCTTCGATATCCCTGTTTATCACCCGGACGTTCGCGTATGGGAAATTTTCGACCACACCGGTGAGGGCATGGCGCTGTTTTACGGCGACTTCTTCGCGCGCGATTCCAAGCAGGGCGGCGCCTGGATGGGCAATTTCGTCGAACAATCGTTCGAGTTTGCGGCCCGTCCGGTTATCTATAATGTCTGTAACTACCAAAAACCGGCGAACGGCGGTGTCGCGCTCCTCTCCTGGGATGATGTGGTAACGCTCTTCCACGAGTTTGGCCATACACTGCACGGCCTGTTTGCCAGCCAGCGTTTCGCCACGCTCTCTGGCACCAATACTCCGCGTGATTTTGTTGAATTCCCGTCGCAAATCAATGAGCACTGGGCCAGCCATCCGCAGGTCTTTACGCACTATGCACGCCACTACGAAACCGGCGAACCAATGCCGGACGCGCTGCGGGAAAGCATGCTCAACGCGACGCATTTCAACAAGGGCTATGATATGACGGAACTGCTGAGCGCCGCGCTGCTGGACATGAACTGGCACGGCATCAGTGAGGCCGTTTCGGACGTGGAAGCATTTGAAACGGCAGCGTTGCAAAAAGAGGGGCTGGATCTGCCCGCTGTACCGCCGCGCTATCGCAGCAGCTATTTTGCCCATATTTTCGGTGGCGGCTACGCGGCGGGGTATTACGCCTACCTGTGGACGCAAATGCTCGCGGATGATGGCTACCAGTGGTTTGTCGAACAGGGCGGCTTAACGCGTGAGAACGGGCAAAAATTCCGCGAGGCGATTTTGTCTCGCGGAAACAGCACGGATTTAGCGGAACTGTATCGTAACTGGCGCGGACACGATCCGCAGATCGAACCGATGCTGGAAAATCGCGGGTTGAGTGCATAGAACCCGGGTTGCCTGAAAACAGAGCCGGGCTTTACGCCCGGTTTTTTTATACCGGGTCTGAAGTCTGGAATGGCAGCAACAAAGTAATATCCTCTTTCCCGCCTACAAACGTTTTATTTAAATTAAATTTATGCGAGATAAAGTTATTCTGCACGGCATGTTTTATAAATAGTGTAGAGTTTTCAAAATAGTTAATGATTAATCATTTGATCTGGATTAGGGAAAACAAATATTCTTTAATGTCATGTTTTAACGCTAAAATTTTCTTGTTTTATGCCGATAACCGAAGATGGCATAAAAAATGACGTAAGAGCAGTTAAGAAGGCGAATGATGACCCTACCTCTGAACACTCCTGGCTTTACGGATACCGAACATTCTAAAAGGCTGATAAATAAAACCTTTACCTATGTCGTCACGTTATTGATAAGTATTTTCATTGCGGCAATCGTTTCCTTGCTAATAATAAAAAACAATGTTAACCAAATCAGCGACCAACACGATGAATTTTTATTAAAAAAAGCGTTAGAGACTCGCCAGGAAAGCATGCGAAGTCATCTTAAAGACAATGCCGAGTGGGGCGATGTTTATAAATATCTTCATCAGAAAATTGACCTTCACTGGGCATGGGATAAGCAGAATCTGGGTAAGTCCCTGTACGACAATTTTGGTTATGAAGGGGTGTTTGTTATCTCAGCGGAAGGGACCACGCGTTACAGCGTGCTTGACGGGAAACTGAAACGTGAAGAACTGGAAAGCTGGTTAGATAAACCCACGAAAGCGCGTTTACTCCATGAGCTTAGCCTGAAAAATGGATTACCGATCTCCATGCTCACGCTTATCCATTCCGTCCCCGCCATTGTTTCAGCCGAATGGATAACAACGGGCGATGATCCGAGTGTACAACCCTCACCGGGTAAGCCGTCAGTCATGGTCTTTATTGATAAATTAACGGCTAAAAAACTGCTGACGATTGGGCAGGATGCCGGAATAAATAATGTACGCGCTTCCCTTAATAAAGAGAATGCTCAGGCAAATAACCAGACGGCATTTACTCTGCGCACCCAAAATGGTGATGTGGACATTATCTGGGACAGTGAAAACCCCGGTCAGGCGTTGATCATCTATTTTCTGCCGTTAATGATCCTGTCAGTACTTTTGACAATTTCGATGATGGTCATCCTCATGCGCCATATTATGCACAAGGCGAGAATGCATGACGAAAATACGTTTCTGCTTGAACAGGCAAGACTGAATCTTATCACGAGCGAAAAACGCTTCCGGGACGTCAGTGAAACCACCAGCGACTGGTTCTGGGAAACCGATTTATCGTTAAAAATAACATGGCTGTCCGGCCGTTTTTCCACCGTCACAGGATACGATCAGAGTCAATGGATCGGTCGCCGGTTGGATGAACTCTTTCCTTCGACCAGAGGCAGTTTTAATAAGCCTGTAACGGGCCCTGCGTTAACAGGGCGCTTCGAATTTAAGAACTGCCCTTATACGAACTATCAACATGCCACCGCGTATTGCACGCTGCTGGCTAAATTTTCGACTCAGCCGGATGGCACTGTTGTATTGCGCGGCGCGGCAACCGACGTTTCTCTGGAAGTAGAGGCCACAAAACGCGTGGAGTTCCTGTCACGGCATGATGAATTAACAGGCCTCCCGAACCGGTACCATATTAAGGAGTTTCTGGCGGGCCAGTTAGCGAAAGAAGGCGTTAATAATTACCCCTTCGCCATGATTTGCCTGGATTTAGACAAGTTTAAACCCGTCAATGATATTTTTGGCCACTCCACGGGGGATGCCCTGCTTGGCGAGGTCGCCTCGCGTCTTAAACATTGTGTTCGTGGCGGGGATTTTGTCGCCCGACAGGGGGGCGATGAATTTATGCTGCTCCTCGGCAACATCAGTCAAAAAGAGCAGATCGAAGAGGTGTGTCAACGTATCGTGGAAGAACTCAACCGTCCTTTCACCATTGATGGCAACGATGTGGCAATAGGCGTCAGTATGGGGATCGCAATGGCGCCACAGGACAGCAGCAGCGCAAACGATCTTTTACGCTTTGCGGATATTGCCCTTTATCAGGCGAAACAATCGGGTAGAAACCGGTGGGTTTATTATCGCCCGGATATGTCGGAAAAGCTGACTGAACGCAGAAAACTGGAATTAGAGCTCAGAACTGCGATTCGCGAGGACCAGCTCTCTCTGGTATATCAGCCGCGTTATAACCTCCGATATTCTAAAATTGAGGCCGTGGAAGCCCTGGTTCGTTGGCAGCACCCGGAGCGCGGAAACATGATGCCCGATCAGTTTATCCCGCTGGCTGAAGAAACCGGGCTTATTATTAGTCTCAGCAACTGGGTTATTCGCAAAGCGTGTCTGGATGCGCAAGCGTTCTTGCCAGGATTATCGGTATCGGTCAATATTTCTGCGATTGAATTCCAGGCAAGCGATCTCGCCGAAAGGATTAAAGATATTCTTCATGACACCGGGCTCGAAGCCCAGCGGCTGGAAATCGAAGTGACGGAGAATGTCACGCTTTCCGATCCAGAAAAAACCCTGCAGACCATGAAGGCCCTCAAAAAAATGGGCGTTCGCATTTTAATTGATGATTTCGGTACCGGCTATGCCTCGCTGAGCTATCTACGGAAGTTTCAGTTTGATGGGCTCAAGCTCGATAAAAGCTTTATTTTTACGTTAGGCGATTCACCGCAGAACCAGGCTGTCGTTGAGAAAATAATCGATCTGGGCAAGGCCTATTCGATGGAGATCACCGCAGAAGGGGTGGAAACTCTCGAACAGCTCACTTTCCTCATGAAAAATAAGTGCGATGAAGTGCAGGGGTACTTACTCGGGAAACCGTCTGCCATTGCGGACTTAAATTTAAACGCAGCGGTATTAAGTGCGTATAGCCTGGGCCATACAATGAATTGATAGTATTGAACAACCCGCGTGACGCTGATTGTCAAAAATACCCGCTATACTACATTTTCATTTTTTCAGGCGATAACAGACAAAGGCAGGAAGTATGTCTCTTCGTTCGCTGCGGGCATTATGCCTGACCAGTTTTTTTATTGCGGATGTTCGCGATGGCCTCGGGCCATTTCTCGGTATTTTTCTGACCGAGCGTCACTGGTCCCCGGACAATATCGGCATACTGATGACGGCCGGTGGGCTGGCAGGATTACTGGCCACGCTACCGGCAGGATTTATTACTGACACTTCCAGGAACAAACGTGCCGTGCTGGCGCTGCTCTGCCTGTTGATCACCCTGAGCACGCTTCTGCTCTGGTTTAGCCAACAGAGCAGCGTGGTCGCCGTTTCGCAAATTATCACCGGTATTTGTGCGGCATTTGTCGGGCCGTTGATCACCGGCATTACGCTGGGGCTGACCGGCCAGAACGGCTTCAGCGCTCAGATGGGCAGAAATGAAGCGTTCAATCACGGCGGCAACTTTGTCACCGCACTGATGGCAGGCGGCATTGCCTGGTACTGGGGCGTCGGCGGGATTTTCCTGCTGATGACCTGTACAACGCTGCTCACGCTCTGTGCGCTGCTGGCCATTCGCAACGGCGATATCGACAACAATGCCGCGCGGGGGCTGGCATCTTCAGCGAGCGTGCCGGTTCCCGGCTTTGCGGTGCTGATGAAAAACCGGGCGCTGTTTGTGACCGGACTGACGCTTCTGCTGTTCCACCTGGCGAATGCCGCGCTGCTGCCGATGCTGAGCATGCGGGTTGCAGCGGCACCCGCCTCGATCAACCCCGGTTTGTATGCGGCGGGTACCGTCATCATCTCACAGGCCGTGATGATCCCCGTCGCCATCTGGGTCGCACGCCGGATAGAACACTACGGCTACTGGCGGTTAATTATGCTGGCGCTGTTGGTGATGCCGGTACGCGCGGCGCTGGCGGCAAGTACGGACGCACCGTTCATGATGATCCCGGTACAAATTCTCGACGGTCTGGCCGCCGGCATTTTGGGGGTCGTGGTACCGTCGTTTATCGTGGTGCTGCTGCGCGGAAGCGGGCACGTCAATGCCGGGCAGAGTGTCGTGATGTTGATGCAGGGTGTGGGGGCATCCATGAGTCCGGCATTAACCGGTACGATCGCCGGGCATTACTCGTTTGCGACGGCATTCAGTGTATTAAGCGCGATTGCGCTGGTGGGCGTACTGCTGTGGTGGCGTTTTGCCCACCGTAGCTGGGAAACGAACGTGCCGGGTGAAGTGTAGACGCCACCCGGCGTGAGATTTAAGCCAGTTCGTTAGGGCAGGTTTCACCTTTTTCCAGCTGCTGCAAATTACCGAGCGTCGTTTCCGAGATGCTGATCAGCGCTTCGGCGGTCAGAAACGCCTGGTGTCCGGTAAACAGCACGTTATGGCAGGCGGAGAGGCGACGGAAGACGTCGTCCTGGATCACGTCATTCGACTTGTCTTCAAAGAACAGATCGCGTTCGTTCTCATAAACGTCCATCCCCAGTGCGCCAATTTTCTGGGTTTTCAGCGCTTCGATAGCGGCCTGAGAGTCAATCAGCCCGCCGCGGCTGGTGTTGATGATCATTACGCCGTCTTTCATCTGGTCGAATGCCGCCTGGTTAAGCAGGTGGTAGTTTTCCGGCGTCAGCGGGCAGTGCAGGGAGATGACGTCAGACTGCGAGAACAGGGTTGGCAGGTCAACGTACTCCACGCCCAGATCCAGCGCGGCCGCGCTTGGGTACGGATCAAACGCCAGCAGACGCATGCCAAAGCCTTTCAGAATGCGCAGGGCGGCGACGCCAATTTTACCGGTCCCGATCACGCCAGCGGTTTTGCCGTACATGGTAAAGCCGGTCAGGCCTTCCAGCGAGAAGTTGGCGTCACGGGTACGCTGATAAGCGCGGTGAATACGACGGTTGAGGGACATCATCATGCCAATCGCATGTTCCGCCACCGCTTCCGGGGAGTACGCCGGCACGCGAACCACCTTCAGACCCAGCTCTTTGGCGGCATCGAGATCCACATTATTAAAGCCCGCACAGCGCAGGGCGATGTATTTCACCCCCTGTTTTTTCAACTCCTCCAGCACCGGACGACTGCCGTCATCGTTGACAAAAATGCAGACACCTTCACACCCGTGCGCCGTTTTGGCGGTTTTTTCGGACAGCAGAAAGTCGAAAAATTCAAGCTCAAACCCGTAAGCCTCGTTAACATGTTGCAGATACTTTTTGTCGTACTGCTTTGTGCTATATACCGCGAGTTTCATAAGACTTTCTCCAGTGATTTTGCATTCACGTTAGCATGATTAAAATTATCTTACAATTTCTAAAATATTATTTAATTCAATAAGTTCTGTTAATCATTCTAGAGCATATATGCACCCTAACTCCATGATATTCATGTCCAACGATTTCTTTTGCGATAGTTGTACCAGAGTCATGTCTGTTAGTGTTAATGCAAGGAGACGTAAGCGGTATACCATTCCCTGAAACGTGAGTACGCTGAGTTGTGGGAATGATGTAGCTGTTTGAAAGTAATAACATAAAAGTTAGTATTATCAGTATCGATTAAACATGACAGGGAGTCCGAATGTACAACCATAATCGGGATAAAAGTCATTTCGAAGCCAAAGTTGTTGAGATTGAAAAGCTCCCAGAGAAAAATCCTGGAGTTTGTTTCGCAACATCAAATCTGACTACATCAGAGGATGGCAAGAAGCTTCTAAAACAGCGTTGGCTCTGGATTTGACTAGTGGAAGCGTCACTGGTTGGCAGATGTACCAGATAGCAAAAGAGAATTAATTATGTCGCAACAGTTCGAGTTGTCTTTAACCCCGCCCATTCTACCTGCTTTGTGCTATTTCATTGTATCTATTGTAATTTTCTTCTTATTGCATCTCGGGAAACTGAAGGTTAACAGGCTCCGCAAATATCCGTTGTTCATTGCTTATATGCTGTTTGTGATAGCTATTGCAGCCATTCAAATTAACGTTTTTGCCAACGGCTATGCATTTGTGAGTGGATTTTTGCATATTGATTTTGATCCCTGGCGTTACGACTCGGTGTATTGGGGATCATTGATATTCGCAATGCTTTACCTGTTTGCAATACCCCGGAACAGGTATTAGTTTTGCAGCTCAGTCCAATTATTACTTCTGTAATTCTGCGTAACCCACTGAATCTAAAGTCTGATCTTCAGGTTACGCATAGCAAAATTTCCGCATAATATTTTTAGCATCTATCCTTATTCTTGGCGTTAACTTCAACTCAACCGCCAAACATGCGACAATGATCGGCACTGCCGGCTTAATTCTTTCGCTAAATCAGGATATTAACTGCCCATGAAGGGTAAATACAAAGCCGCACTTGCGCTTTTACTGCTGTTCATATTGTTGCCGCTGACGCTGCTGATGACGCTCGCCCAGTGGGTACCGACGCTCGCCGGGATCTGGCTGCCCGTCGGGACGCGTATCGCGTTCGAAGAGAGCCCGAAGCTCACTCGTCATGCGCTGGTGATCCCCGACCTCCGCTATCTGGTGGAAGATTGCGAGATAGCCCGCATCGATAACGTGACGCTGTCACATCCCAGCCGCTGGAAGCTGGATATCGGCACGCTCGATCTCAACGCCGTCTGTCTGAGCAAGATTCCCCAGTCCGCGCCGTCAACGGTTGCCCCGAAAACGCTGGCCCAGTGGCAGGCGGTATTACCGAATACCTGGCTTACCGTTCACCGTCTGACGCTTTCACCCTGGCAGCAGTGGCAGGGGGAACTTAACGCATCGCTGACCCCGGCAAGACAGGAGATCGCCTATAAAGGCGAGCAGGTCAGCATTAAGGGGACACTTCGCGGGCAGACGCTCTCCGTTACCCAGTTCGATGTGCAGCTTCCTGACCAGCCGCAGCCCGTTAAGCTGGTGGGCGAGTTCACGCTGCCACTGGTGCCGGATGGCGTGCCGGTGAAGGGCCACGCGGTGGCGACCTTTAACGTGCCACAGCTAACGTCCCTGGTCGATGCCGATCTGGACTGGGAAGACAATCAGGGGCAACTGGTGGTGATGGCACGGGACAATCCCGAACCGCTCCTTGACCTGCCGTGGCAGATCACCGCGGAGCAGCTGAACATCAGCGACGGACGCTGGAACTGGGCGCTCTCCGGCATGCCGCTGAGCGGACGCGTTTCGCTTCGTGCCGACAACTGGCAGCAGGGGCTGGAGAAGGCCACCCTGACCGGTCGACTGAATGTGCTGACCCACGGCGACGCCGGGAAAGGCAACGCGGTACTGAATATTGGGCCCGGCAGGCTCAGCATGGAAAACAGCGACATGCCGCTGCACCTGAGCGGTGAGGCGAAACAGAACGATCTTATTCTTTACGCCCGGCTGCCGGCAAAACTGACCGGCAGCCTGTATGAACCGCAGCTCGCCTTTGAGCCTGGCGCGCTGCTCCGCTCGCGCGGGCGCATCATTGACTCGCTCGATATCGATGAAATCCGCTGGCCGCTGGCGGGCGTGAAGCTCATGCAAAAGGGCGTGGACGGCCGTTTACAGGCTATTCTGCGCGCCCATGAAAACGAAATGGGGGATTTTGAGCTCCACCTCGACGGTCAGGCAAACGACTTTTTACCTGACAATGGCCTGTGGCAGTGGCGCTACTGGGGGAAAGGCGGCTTTACGCCGATGCATGCCCGCTGGGATGTCGCCGGGAAAGGCGAGTGGCGCGACAACCTTATCGAACTGACGGCGCTCTCCACCGGTTTTGACAAGCTTCAGTACGGCACGATGGAGGTCAGCAAGCCACGCATGGTGCTGGACCAACCGGTGCGCTGGTTCCGTGACCCCGAAAAACCGACCTTCAGCGGCGCGTTGTCGCTCAATGCCGGACAGACCCGTTTCTCCGGCGGCAGCGTGTTGCCGCCGTCGGTTCTGACCTTCAGCGTCGACGGTACCGATCCGACGATTTTCCAGTTCAAAGGCGATCTTCGTGCGGACAACATCGGTCCGGTACAGGTCAACGGCCGCTGGGACGGGGAGCGTCTTCGCGGGCAGGCCTGGTGGCCAAAACAGTCGCTCACCGTCTTCCAGCCGCTGATCCCGCCAGACTGGAAAATGACCCTGCGCGACGGGGAGCTCTATGCCCAGGTTGCCTTCTCGGCGGCGGCCGATCAGGGTTTTGAGGCCGGCGGGCACGGCGTACTGAAGTCCGGCAGCGCCTGGATGCCGGATAACCAGATTAACGGCGTCGATTTTGTACTGCCATTCCGCTTCAGCGAAGGGACCTGGTCGTTGGGAACCCGCGGACCGGTGACGTTGCGCATTGCCGAAGTGGAAAATCTGGTAACCGCGCGCAACATCACCGCGGATTTGCAGGGGGACTATCCCTGGACCGAGGACAATCCGCTGCTGCTCACCAACGTGAAGGTGGAAACCCTCGGCGGGAAGATCACTATGCAGCAGTTGCGGATGCCGCAGCACGATCCGGCCCTGCTGCGTGTGGACAATATCTCCTCCAGCGAGCTGATTAGTGCCGTCAATCCGAAACAGTTTGCCATGTCTGGCCCGGTCAGCGGAGCGCTGCCGTTCTGGCTGGACAATGAAAAGTGGATCATTAAAGATGGCTGGCTGACCAACCCGGGACCCATGACGCTGCGCATCGACAAAGATACGGCAGACGCCATCGTTAAAGATAATATGGTGGCGGGTGCCGCGATTAACTGGCTCCGCTATATGGAAATTTCACGTTCGTGGACGAGAATCAATTTAGATAACCTGGGTGAATTAACCATGCAGGCGACCATCAAGGGGACCAGCCGCGTGGAGGGCAAAAGCAGCTCCGTCAATCTGAACTATACCCATGACGAGAATGTCTTTACCCTCTGGCGCAGCCTGCGTTTTGGCGACAACCTGCAAACCTGGTTTGAGCAACATACGGCGATACCTGCGCCCCGCAGTTCGACTGGCAAGGAAAGTGAGGAACAACAATGAAAACGAGGGCTGGTGTGCTCACCGTTGCCGCTGCCGCGCTACTGACTGGCTGTACGCCGCGTATTGAAGTCGCCGCGCCAAAAGAGCCGATTACCATCAATATGAACGTCAAAATCGAACATGAGATCCATATAAAAGTCGATAAAGACGTTGAAAATCTGCTGAAATCGCGCAGCGATCTGTTCTGAGGATGCTATGAAACGATTAGCTCTGATTTTACTGGCATTAGGGATGAACGTGCAGGCGGCGGCGCTGACCCTGAACGACGCCCGGGCGCAGGGCCGGGTGGGGGAAACCCTCAGCGGCTATCTGGCCCCGATTCAACAGGACGCGGAAACTTTGGCACTGGTCAGCCGCATCAACGCGGCGCGCACGGAAAACTACCAGAAACTGGCGGACAGCAACAATCTGCCGGTGGATGAAGTGGCGAAAATGGCAGGTCAAAAGCTGGTTGCCCGCGCGCAGCCGGGCGAGTACGTGAAGGGCATTAACGGAAAGTGGCTCAGAAAGTAACTAACGGTAGCGCCTGCGGTATTCACCCGGTGAGACGCCAAAACGCTGCTTAAAGGCCGTTGAAAAATGGCTATGGTCGGTGAACCCCCAGCTGTAGCCAATTCCCGCCAGCTTTTCATCATCTCCGGCGGAGCGTAGCACCTGCGCGCAGAGATCCAGACGACGGTTTTTAATGTACTGCGCCACCACCAGCCCTTTCTCGGCAAACATTCGGTAGAGGCTGCGCACGGACATTCCGCTTTCGGCGGCAATCCATTCCGGACGCAGAGAGTCAGACTGAATGTTGTCGTCGATCAGCGCCACCACCTGCCGGAACTGGCGTTCCTTACGCGGCTGAATCAACTCGCGCTGCTGGAATGCGGGGCGCAGCAGGCATACCATCGCTTCAAGCGCCGCTTCACTTTCCCGGTCGCTCAGGTCGGCATTACACATACTCTCCATCAACAGACGATGGCTTAACTGTACCGTCGGCAACGAACGGGAGAGCGTCAGCGCGCAGCTGATCTCCTGAAACCGGCACTGCTGCTCAATGATCTGACGGGGCACCAGCAGCGAAATCTGGCGGGATTTTTCCTGCCAGTGAATTGAGCACGGGCGCGATGCGTCAATCAGCGTAATATCCCCGGTTCTCAGCACAGAGCGGCGATCGTCCTGCTCGATTTGCGCGCTGCCTTCAAGCTGAAACACGGTATAGAACCAGGCATCGTTACTGTCTTTAATCTCCTGGCGGGAGCGGAACAGGGTAACGCCGCCAGCGGTCACGGTACTGAGCTTCAGGCTGCGCGCATAGCTGGTCTCCAGTTCACCGAAGAATTTTCCCTCCAGAGGACGCGCGTTGAAACGCCCGCAAACCTGGTTAATTTGCGCCAGCCACTGCTGATACTGTTCCTGCTCGCTTGCACACGCCATCGTTTTTCTCACTGCACCGTCAACGTTTACGCATTGTTGCATTTGTGTTGCATTTTGTCAGAGCTCTGAGGCTGACTATAGGAAAGAACACTCACCGGGGACAGCGCTATAAGACGGAATTATCACGATTTGCGGAGCCTGTCACAGGTGGCAAAGCGAATGTCACAGAGACAAAAGCGGGAATGCGAAACCCCTCTTAGACTGGATAAACACCCTGCGAATAATAACGAAGGAGTATCCTATGTCTGAATCACAGGTGGCTATTCAGCCTGCCGTGCAGCAATTTTTAGACCGACATCATGGCCTGTGGATTGAAGGGCGTCAGGCCGCGTCGGACAGTGAAAAACGGCTCAATGTCTATAACCCGGCCACGGGCGAGGTGATAGCCTCGACTGCCGATGCCAGCGTCGATGACGTTGACCGCGCCGTGATGTCCGGCTGGCGCGCCTTTGTCGCCCGCAGCTGGGCCGGAAAATTACCGGCGGAGCGCGAGCGGATCCTGCTCCATTTCGCCGATCTGGTGGAACAGCACAGCGAGGAGCTGGCCCAGCTTGAAACGCTGGAGCAGGGCAAGTCCATCAACATTTCCCGCGCCTTTGAAGTCGGCTGTACCCTCAACTGGATGCGCTATACCGCCGGGCTGACCACTAAAATTGCGGGGAAAACCCTCGACCTCTCCATTCCGCTGCCGCAGGGCGCACGCTACCAGGCGTGGACGCGCAAAGAGCCGGTTGGCGTGGTGGCCGGGATTGTCCCGTGGAACTTCCCACTGATGATCGGGATGTGGAAGGTGATGCCTGCTCTGGCGGCGGGTTGCTCTATCGTCATTAAACCGTCGGAAACCACGCCGCTGACCATGCTGCGCGTGGCGGAACTGGCCAGCGAAGCGGGGATCCCGGACGGGGTATTCAATGTGGTAACCGGCAGCGGCGCGGTGTGTGGCGCAGCGCTGACCGCGCATCCGCATATTGCCAAGGTCAGTTTCACTGGCTCAACGGCGACCGGCAAGCAGATTGCCCGCACGGCGGCGGACACGCTAACCGGGGTGACGCTGGAACTGGGGGGCAAAAACCCGGCCATTGTGCTGAAGGATGCCGACCCGGCCTGGGTGATCGAAGGCCTGATGACCGGCAGCTTCCTGAACCAGGGGCAGGTCTGCGCGGCAAGTTCCCGTATCTACATTGAGGCGCCGCTCTTCGACACGCTGGTCAGCGGTTTTGAGCAGGCGGTGAAATCCCTGAGCGTTGGGCCGGGCATGTCGCCGGAGGCGTTTATCAACCCGCTGGTGTCGCGCGCGCATTGCGACAAGGTGCAAACCTTCCTTGATGAAGTGAAAACTCGCCAGGCGGAGCTGATCGTCGGCAACCGAGGCCCGGAAGGCAAAGGCTATTACGTTTCGCCTACGCTGGTGGTAAACCCGGACGCCGGGCTGCGCTTGACCCGCGAAGAGGTGTTCGGCCCGGTGGTCAACCTGGTGCGCGTCTCCGACGGGGAAGAGGCGCTCCAGCTGGCAAACGACACCGAATATGGCCTGACGGCCAGCGTCTGGACGCAGAATATCAGCAAGGCGCTGGAGTATACCGACAGGCTGCAGGCGGGCACCGTTTGGGTAAACAGCCACACGCTGATTGACGCCAACCTGCCGTTCGGCGGGATGAAGCAGTCCGGCACTGGACGCGACTTTGGCCCGGACTGGCTGGACGGCTGGTGTGAAACCAAATCGGTGTGCGTGCGCTACTAGTAAAAGCAAAAGGCAACCGGGAGGTTGCCTTTTTAGTGTTTGTTCCCTCTCCCGTGGGAGAGGGTCAGGGTGAGGGCATCAGGCCGCACCGGGCTTTATCACCGTGACCACCGATCCCGCCCGGCCTCTTTCGCCCGGTACAGTGCCGCGTCGGCGCGGGCGATGATTTCGGTGCCGGCTAGCCCCTCCGCCATACTCGTAATCCCCATGCTCACCGTGACATGGTCGCTGACCGCTGAGGCACCGTGCGGGATGGCCTCTGCGCGCAGGCCGTCCTGAATACGCAGGGCAACCTTTTCCGCGATGGCTTCAGGGCAATTAAACAGAATCACCAGAAACTCTTCGCCACCGTAGCGTGACACCACATCTTCCGGGGTGCGCACCGACTGCTTCAGCACCCGCGCTACGCGCGTCAGACATTCGTCACCCGCCTGGTGCCCGTAGGTATCGTTGTAGCGCTTGAAATAGTCGATATCCAGCATGATCACCGAGAAGGTTTTTTTCTGCTCAACGGCGTTTTCCAGCACCACTTCCATTTTCCGGCGGTTGGCGGTTTTGGTTAACGGATCCTGATGCGCCAGTGCGTCCAGCCGGGAAATCAGCAGCTGATTTTGCTGGTTGCGTCGCCAGGCTTCGTCAAACCAGCTCAACAGGATGAAACGCCCGCAGATCAGGATCAGTGTAAACACGCTCCAGATGATGACGAAGTGAAGGTTGAGACCGTCATTGAGCCTCCAGCTAGCAATCAGCAGGGTGATCCAGAGCGGAAGTTCAAAGGCGAGCAACCCCTCGGGGTAAAAGTAGAGCGCCGTCAAACCGGCGAGTAATAGAATGACGCACAGCGGCCAGACATGGGGCAGCAGCAGCTGGGTCACAAACCAGAAACAGGCGACTGACCAGATGGCGCTACAGAAAAACAGCACCACGCTGATACCGGCGATACGTCGCCATGCCATCAGGACCAGTGCCGCAGAGAGGATAATAATGCCGAGCATTGAGGCATCGACCATTTTTGTCAGATGCGGAGAGGTCGGATAAAGGGGATCGCCGGGCTTAAGCAGGACGTGTCGCAGCAGGATCATTACCGCGAAACTGACGTTGACGAAGGCCAGCCACGGCAGGTTTTTCGCCAGGCCATGCATGACCATGGCATGGCGTGTCGGCCAGGTCGCCCGTTCGAGGGGCGGTTTTTTTCTTTTTTCCATAAAATCCTTTCCCGTCCGGGGGATAAATCATGCGGCTGAGATATCAGTAACTATAAGCAAGCCTGGACGATCCTCAAATGTTGCGGCAAAAAAAAGCCGGGCAATTGCCCGGCGGGGGAGTTATTTATTGTCTTTTTTCTTGCCGAGCGTTGGCGTCTCGTCGAAGAAGTTCCACGGTTTAAGCAGGGTATGAACCCATTCCGTCGGCATGATCGGCCACTCCTCTGCGCGCGCCACGTGGGTGGTGCCGGTGGTCATCCAGACCACGTCATCCTGGTCGTTGAGCGACTCGTTATCTTTGCTGTACTGTCCCAGGCCCGTGTCGTGGATCGAGCGGTTAGGGAATTTTCCTTCCGGGTAGAGCTCATCCGGGTGGTAGCGGGTCACCCACAGCTGTTTATCCATAAAGCTCAGGCGATGGTAAATCCACTCGTCCGGGGCAAACTTCGCGCCGGTCGCCACCGGGTGCGTACCGCCCGCGTAAGGGATGATCTGATACGAGACCGGGTTGCCCATGCGGTTCTCTTTGCGGGTGTTGCTCAGCAGGCGAATGGTGCCTGGATCGAATTTCTGCGCCGCCTGCTGCTCGGTATCAATATCATACTGATTGATCTGCATGGTGCTGGTGCGCGGGCCGCCGGCGGTATTCGGTTTCACTTCCGGATCCATGGCCACCAGCTTGTTGTTGATGCCATCCACATCCATATCCAGGCGGAAGTTATAGATGTGCTGGTGCGTGGTGCCCACGATGTTGTGATCGATCAGCGTGCCGTAACGGGTGTCGTCTTTGGCGGTGGCATCGTGCATGGTTTTCGCCTGCACGCCTTTCACTGCTTCGATTCCTGTCGCGCCTGCGTCAATGCCGATGGTGCCATTTTCATGGAACACCCAGTCGAAGATGTAATCGTAGTTGCCAACGGTGCTCACCCAGCGCACCACCAGCTCGCGGCGCTCGGTGCTGACGTTAGGCTGGCCCATCTCCTGATGCTTATATTCCGGCCCGGCGTAGCGTTCGAAAATGGCGATCGCGCGTGGGATCTCCATCGGCGCGCCGGTGTAATCCGGGATGGTTTCATTGAGCATCACAGCGTTGGATGGGACGTCTTTCCCGCGCACCAGCGGAGAGGTCAGGGTGCCCATACCGTAGTCGCCGGAGTCGAGATAGGCTTTAAAGTACCAGCCCACGTCCGGGTCGCCATACGGGACGATCATCCCGCCCAGAGAGCCCTGATACATAATCTGGCGCTTTTTGCCGTTGTCGTTATAGGTGACGGTCGAAATCATCGGGCCGACGCGGGAGTCGAGGCTCAGGTGGAAATCCCAGTTCTGCCAGTGAACCCTGTCGCCGGTAATGGTGTAGTTTTTGCCTTCCGGTTCAGTAATGTCGAGCGGCTTTTTCGGCGTCTCTACCCGGTCGCGGCCATCATAGGGGCGCGGGGTCATGGGCACCGGGATTACGGCGCCTTCTTCTATTTTCTGGATTTTTTTCTGCTCAAGATCCACCACGGCCACCAGGTTCTCAATCGGGTGCGCCCAGTAGTTGCCGTCGCCGACATCGAGATAGCTCACCACTTTCAGCAGGCGATCTTCCTGCTTCAGACCGTCTTTACCGTCGAAATAGCCCACGGTAAGCGGCGTGGTGATCACTTTTTTGGTGTCGGTAATGCCGTGTTTTTTCAGCACCTCAGCAAACTCGGTGCTCTCGTTGATGATCTGCTGCACCGCGGTGAAATCATCCAGCAGCACCATACCGTGCGCGTCTTTCACCGGTTCCCAGCGCAGGATTTTTTTATCCTTCAGATCCACCACGCTTTCGATAACGTGCTTTCCATCCAGCATCACGATCTTCGCCTGGCGGGGGGCATCCACTGGCGTGCCGTTAAGCACAAAGTCCCACACTTTGGCTTTCTCTGGCTCAGCGAGGGCAATCTGGGTAAAGCGGGTATTGGGTTTAAAATCCGCTGAGGTTTTCGCAATTTCAACGGCCTGCTTAATTTCGTCCGCCGTTAGGGCGTTTAACGGGTGAGGGCTTTTTTCAACCTGGAAGGTCTGGTCAAGACCGGACTGGAAAACATCGTTGATGAAGCTGTCTGAAATAAAGGCTTTCTTTCCTTTCATCACCACCGGCACCTCAAGCTTGAGGGTTTTGCCGTTGACGATGGCGGTTTTGGCACCCGGTTTGACCTTCACAAAGGCACCGTCTTTCGCAATGGTAAACATCTGTGCGTAATCATCCCACTGAACGTCCGCGCCGAAGTCCTGTAGCGTTTTGTCCATCGGGACCATATGCGCCTCACTGCCGTGGGCGAAAACAGGGGATTGCCAGGCGCAACACAGCGCAACGGCCATGGCCAGTGCCGTTCTACGGGCAGAAAAAGAAGAATTGCTTCCCATCGTAGACCTCATCTTGTTGTGTTTATTGTGTTGTGACAGCCTTATCCTGACAGGCCCATGAGAAAAGCGTTTGCCTGCATCTGCCAGATTATTTGTCAGCTTTGCCAGGTTAAAAAAAGAGCGGGGATACATCACATGCCGGACCATTTCCTCTCCCCACAAATGATGTCAGCACAGGCAACCCCCTCTCCCTTGAGGGTGTACAGTCCGGGGACATGGTAGACAGGTGTTCGGGGACATGGTGAACACTTTTTAACATCCTTTACCCATGGTGA
>NZ_WSPD01000011.1:0-138040 GCF_026319105.1 Enterobacter sp. HSTU-ASh6
GGAGAGGGGCTGGGGGTGAGGGGAAATAATCACATAAACTCAACAATATTATCATTATCCGGCTTACCGCCGCTGAGCGCTTCATCAAAGTAGTGCTTCGGTACGGTATAGCGCAGATGGTCGAGTGCGAACTGCATGCTACGGTCATCAATCGCGTGGCCCAGATCGTCAACGATATCCAGCGTCACATCTCCCCCTTCGCGAATCAGCGCTTCCTGTGCGGCGACCGCATGCGAGAGCTCAATCACCCGGTCTTCCCCACCGTGGATCAGGTGGATAGTCGTCTGCGTGGTCGCGTGGGTCGGTAGTGTCGCAAAACGGCCGTTAAACGCGATCACCCGTGAAACCAGACCCGGCTGCGCTTTTACGCTTTCCAGCGACATGATTGACCCCTGTGAGAAACCTATCAGGGCGGTTGCGTCGGCCCCCACGCCGCTCTGCTGCTGCCAGTAGCGGACAATGTCGATAAACGTGGGCATGATGGCATCAATGCGCGCCTGACGGTTCTCTTCCGTCACGCCCTGAACTGAGAACCACTGTCGTCCGTTCGGACCACACGGCTCGACGCCACCGATGCTGACAATCAGTGCCTGCGGAAAAACCGGCGCAAACCAGCTGCCAATCTGCCCCATATTGACGGCATTATCGCCAACACCATGAAACAGAAGCAGTAACTGTTTAGCCGGTTTGTCAGGGCTTTGAACAACAAAATGGTCGTGTTTCATGGTGGTCTCCTTAATAGATGACCTGGATTCTACGCCTCGCGGCGGGAATGACCATGCCACTTTACTGAAGAAGTCATTGAAAAAATTGCCATTGCAAAATGGCTTCTTTCAGCTGCTGGCAGCGGAGAGAGTCAAGACTTTCAAGCGCTTGCGCCGTTTCACTGCGCAACTTTACCAGCAGCGCTTTTTGTCCGATGTCTTCCGTTTTCCCTTCCATCTTCCCCCGCAGTGCCGGAAGCGGCATATCGACGGCAAGCAACAACCGTGTCAACGCGGCAACCGACGTGGAAAACGCGCGATGCGCAAAAGCAAACCCCGCCAGTTCCAGCCAGTCGTCATGATTAAGCGTAGCTTCCCACTCATCTTCCACCGGGATCTTTTCACCGTTCCAGGCCGATAACACCCGCGCATCACGCTTCAGACGCTGCTGCGCCTGCTGACACAACTGATGCCCAGCCTCACTCTGCGCCAGCAGCGCCATCGCGGTGTAACAACCGCTGCTGGCTTCACGGTGGCTTCCCATCCGCACCAGCACAAAGCCGCACTGCTGCCAGAAACGCCAAAGCTCTTCGGTATAACCAAAGCTCACCGACAGATAATCCTCCCCGCTGGCGCTGCGAATAAGCGCCTGGCCAATCCCTTCCCGCTGACGGTGAGGATGTACGGCAATACGGGTCACCCTTCGGCCTCTGAGCGTTGCCGCCAGCGGAGAGCCGCCGTGCGCCGCCAGAGACTGCGCCACCAGGTTTCCGCGAGGACGGCGGAACCCCGCCCACACCGCGCGGCTAAGTGCAGGGGACAGCCCGCCCTCCTCCACCAGCCACAGCGCTCCGGCGATGACCGGGTTCGCTTCGGCGACAGCAAACTGTTGCCCGGGCGCGTCCATCATGCGGCGTAAATCGAGCGGCGAGGTGCGATAATGCGCCGCACAGAGCAGCTCATAGACGCTCGCGACCAGCGCCGGACGGCGCTCCCATGCCGCGGGGGTCAGAGAGGTGATACGCACCTCGCCTTCCGGGCGGCGGTCAAGCAGCGTGTCGTCAAACAGCAGCGCGCTGGCCACGATCCGCTCAAGCGGACAACCTGCCGCCCAGCGTACCGGCGTTGATAAGCTGTAGCGCTGCAACCCGGGAAACCGACCGCAGAACTTGAGCAAGAATCCCCTGCCCGTTCCTTCATATCCCTGCACCGTGGTGGTCAACAGCACGCGAGGGAAACGGCTCACCAGCTTTTCCAGCAGCGGGCCGGGGATCGCGGCAGCTTCATCGACAATCAGCCAGTCAGCCTGATGCGAAGAAGCTAACAGCGCGTCCGGGGCCATAAAATGAAAACGCTCTCCGGCAAAGCGGGCGATACTTTCTGTCGCCCCTTTCGTCGGTGCGGTGACGACGGCGCTGCCCGCAATACGATGGAGTAACATTCCCGCCAGGGCCGACTTACCGCGCCCGCGCGCGGCGGTAACAGCCGCGATGCCCCGCGACATTTCCTGTAGTACCTCCAGGATCGCCGCCTGCTCGCGCTGCGGTGCGCCACTGGCTGGGTGCCAGTCTGGAGCATCGGGTAAAGGCGGAAGGGATAAATCGCTGCCCTGAAGCCAGACAATCGCGTCGGGGTCGGCGGCAAGGGTCTGGCAGAAATGGTGGACAAAATGCGGAGTGGCTATCGCTTCGGTGCTGTCGCTCCAGCGCAGGGAATCACGGTCAGGAAGCCCGGCCCACGCCTCAAGCGGCGGAACCCGCAGCACCAGAAGGCTCCCGGCGCTCAGCGTTCCGCTCAGCGCGGCGAACGCGGCAACATCGAACCCGCAGCACGCGTCAAAAACGGCATGCCGGAACTCGCGTCCCAGTAGGCTACTGATGGATTTTGAAGGGTGTTCGTTCAGCCAAACCCAGTCTCCGGGTAGAGCGTCTCGCAGCGCTTCTGCCTGGGCTAAGCTCCACTGCGCATCGCCGCTGAGCACCACCAGCCGACGATGGCCGGTGCGCTCAAGCTCCCTTATCAGCTGTTCAAAGCGCAGCATTACATCGCTTTGCCGAAGGTATTACACTGCGCCGGATCGCCACTGTCGAAACCGCGTTTAAACCAGCTATAGCGCTGTTGCGAGGTCCCGTGCGTGAAGCTGTCCGGCACGACGCGCCCCTGGCTCTGCTGCTGAAGACGATCGTCACCGATAGCCTGAGCGGCATTTAACGCCTCTTCCAGATCGCCGGATTCCAGAACGCCCTGCTGCTGCATGCTGTGGCCCCAGACGCCCGCGAAGCAGTCCGCCTGCAGCTCCATTTTTACGGAGAGGCGGTTCACGTCGGCCTGAGAGGCATTTTGCTGAAGCTGGCGCACTTTTGGCTCAATCCCTAACAGTTTTTGCACATGATGGCCAACTTCATGCGCGATCACGTAGCCCTGGGCGAAATCACCGTCCGCGCCAAGTTTGCGTTTCATGTCATCGTAAAAAGAGAGATCGATATAGACGGTGCCGTCTGCCGGGCAGTAGAACGGCCCCATTACCGATTGCCCGGTACCGCAACCGGTGCGGGTTGCTCCCCGGTACATCACCAGCTTCGGCTGCTGGTAGGTACGCCCCATCTTCTCGAACAGCTGACCCCAGGTATCTTCTGTGGTGGCGAGAATCACGGAGGTAAATTTGGCCGCTTCATCTTCATTCGGGCTGATGGAGCGCTGAGAATGTTGCTGCTGTTGCAGCGGCTGACCGGTCATCAGGCCAGTGAGATCGACCCCGTAATACCCTGCAACCAGCACCACAATCAGCAGAATGATGCCGCCCTTTCCGCTGGGTAACCGAAAACCGGGCCCACCCATGGAAGGACCGCCGCCACCATCGCTGCGTCTGTCTTCTACATTGTCACTTTCACGACGCCCTTGCCAGCGCATAACCACCTCGAACTATTCCATTAATAATAGCTATGATCGTAGGCGGTTAACGGCAAGATTACCATAGGAAACAAAGGTAAGACGCCAAAGGATGCGAACATCCTTTGGCAAGTGAGGGAGTTAGTCGAGCTTAACGCCTAAACGGTGAGCAACCGCTTCGTACGCTTCAATCAGGCCACCCAGGCTCTGACGGAAACGGTCTTTGTCCATTTTATCCAGCGTTTCTTTATCCCACAGGCGGCTACCGTCCGGCGAGAACTCATCGCCCAGCACCACTTCGCCTTTAAACAGACCAAACTCCAGCTTGAAATCGACGAGGATCAGGCCCGCGTCATCAAACAATTTTTTCAGCACGTCGTTGGCTTTGTAGGTCAGCTCTTTCATGCGCGCCAGGTTCTCTTTATTCACCCAGCCGAAGGTTTCGCAGTAGGAATCATTGACCATCGGATCGTGCATCGCGTCGTTTTTCAGGAACAGGTCGAACAGCGGTGGATTCAGTTCGATACCTTCTTCAATGCCCAGACGCTTCACCAGGGAGCCCGCTGCACGGTTACGAATCACGCACTCAACCGGAACCATATCCAGTTTTTTCACCAGACATTCCGTATCGGACAGCAACGCTTCCATCTGAGTCGGGATACCCGCTTCGGCCAGTTTGGTCATAATGAAATGGTTGAACTTGTTGTTCACCATGCCTTTACGATCGAACTGCTCAATGCGAGCGCCATCCCCTGCTGACGTATCATTGCGGAACTCGAGCACCAACAGATCCGGGTTTTCCGTGCTGTATACGGTCTTCGCTTTGCCACGATACAACTCAGCTTGCTTCTGCATCTTCATTACTCCTGGTGTGATGATTTGTGTTCAAAACTGGGCATATTATGCCACGCACACGTTTGCGTAGCACGAAAATAAAAAGGGCTGGATTCACCAGCCCTCGTTTTTATTTGCTGAATGCCGCCTGGAAGACAGCGACCAGCGCATCGTTCTGCGACTGGGTCAGCGTATGACCTTTTGGATCGATAAACTGCAGACTGCTGCGGTTATCAAGGTCACCGACCTGAATCTTGTAGTCACCGGAGGCAAGCTGAGGATCTTTCGCACCCAGCTCCTGCCACGCGCTGTCGGAGAGCGGCTTGTAGGTTGCCGTCATGCTGCCGGTTGAACGCGTGCTGTCGGTGACCTTCATGCCCACTTTTTCCAGGGTCGCTGGCAGACGCTGCCAGGTCTGGTTAAACGGTGCACGCACCACCAGCATTGGCAGGCCGGTATCATCCGCACCGCTTTGCACATCGAAGGTCGCGCCATTGCGGCTCTGCGCGGCGTTGGCGGCATCGGTGGCCGTCTTATCGAGACCTGCGGCAATCACGTTTAGCATTTCTGTGCTGTAACGCTGCAGGGACGCGGCATCTGCAACCGGTTTACCCGCCTGCTCCAGGTTCAACAGCTTCACGTTAACCGCTTGCTGATACCCCTGTGGTTTGACGGAGACTTGATAGCGGCCGCGGTACTGCTGATCTTCATCCAGACGGTTCCATTCGATCCAGTCGGTGGTTAACGTCTGGCTGGCGTCATCGCGTTTATCGATGGTGTAGTTCTTCGACTGAATAACGCTGACAACCTGCGGCCACAGGGTACTACCGCGCGCGCTCTCAACCATCAGAGACGCGGTATCACCGGTGAACTGGGTACGCGCCCCGCTCACCAGCGCCAGAGGCTGTGCTGGCGGACGAATATCAAGCGCTTTACCGACCAGGCCGCTGCCGTTGGTCACGGGGATATTATAATCGCCGTTCTGAATCGGCAGGATCATACCAGCCGGTGCGTGAAGTTCAGCAAGCGGGGTCGCATCCAGATAGGATTCATCACCGCTCACCTGGCGCTTGTAGCGCGAGTCTGAACTACAGGCAGCGAGCAGCATAACAAGCGAAACACTCGCAACCTTCGCCAGGCGCGACTTCTGTACTGAATAAGCCATCAAATCTCCCTAAACTTTACAGCAAACCGGCATGCTTCAGCGCTGCCCTGACGATATCACGACCGTGGTCGGTAATCGGTGTCATTGGCAGACGCAGCGTATCGGTTGCTACAAGCCCCAACTCCTTACACGCCCATTTCACGGGGATCGGATTGGGTTCGACAAATAATTTATTGTGCAGCGGCATCAGACGCTGATTAATGACACGCGCTTCATCAAAATGACCGGCGGCGGCCAGTTTGCACATTTCAGCCATATCGCGCGCCGCAACGTTTGCCGTTACGGAGATCACGCCATGGCCACCGAGCTGCATAAAGTCCAGCGCGGTCGCATCATCACCGCTCAACAGGATAAAGTCGTCTGAAACCAGCTCTTTGATCTGATGAACGCGGCTTAAGTTCCCTGTCGCCTCTTTAATACCGATAATATTTTTTACTTCCGAGAGACGACCAACGGTTTCCGGCAGCATATCGCAGCCGGTACGGGACGGCACATTATACAGAATTTGTGGCAAGTCAGTATGTTCAGCGATGGCTTTGAAGTGCTGGAACAAACCTTCCTGGGTAGGACGGTTGTAATAAGGGGTCACCGTCAGACAGCCGACGATGCCGCTGTCATTAAAACGTTTAGTCAGGCTGATCGCTTCTGCGGTTGCATTTGCCCCTGTCCCCGCGATGACCGGAATACGTCCGTCAGCCAGTTCGAGGGTCAGCATAACCACATCACCGTGCTCATCGTGGCTCAGCGTTGCAGATTCACCGGTAGTCCCTACCGAAACGATCGCCGAGGTTCCATTGGCGACATGGTAATCAATCAGCTTCTTCATGCTAGACCGGCAGACGTTACCTTTTTCATCCATCGGTGTTACAAGCGCGACAATACTTCCCGTGAACATGAGCCATCCTCTGTGCGAACAAGAGTCTCAATGGTACGTTTGGAACTGTAATAAAAGCAAGCGACCTGAGGCCCTCAGGCGGTTGTATGCATGTTTTTTTTATGCTTTCCTTAGGAAGACTTAACCATGCAAAGGAAGAACAGGTTTGACAACCTCATCACAACATTACCTGGTTATCACTGCGCTGGGTGCCGACAGGCCGGGTATCGTGAACACCATCACGCGTCACGTGAGCAGCTGCGGCTGTAATATCGAAGACAGCCGTCTGGCGATGCTGGGCGAAGAGTTCACGTTTATTATGCTGCTGTCCGGAACATGGAATGCCATTACGCTTATCGAATCCACCCTGCCGCTGAAAGGCGCGGAGCTGGATTTGCTCATCGTGATGAAACGTACCACCGCGCGCCCACGTCCGGCCATGCCCGCTACCGTCTGGGTGCAGGTTGAAGTCCCTGATTCCCCCCATCTGATCGAGCGCTTTACCGCGCTGTTTGACAGCCATCAGATGAACATCGCCGAGCTCGTTTCCCGCACGCAGCCGGGCGACGAGAACACCGTACCCACGCTCTTTATTCAGATTACCGCACACAGCCCTGCTTCACAGGATGCGTCAAATATCGAGCAAGCGTTCAAAGCCCTCTGTACAGAATTAAACGCGCAGGGCAGTATAAGCGTCGTAAATTATTCGCAGCACGAACAGGATGGAGTTGAGTAATGAATCCACTGAAAGCCGGTGACATCGCACCGAAATTTAGCTTACCGGATCAAGACGGCGAGCAAGTAAATTTGACCGACTTCCAGGGACAGCGTGTTCTGGTCTATTTCTACCCGAAAGCCATGACCCCCGGCTGCACCGTACAGGCCTGCGGCTTACGCGACAACATGGACGAGTTGAAAAAAGCCGGCGTGGAAGTGCTGGGTATCAGCACGGATAAACCCGAAAAGCTGTCACGATTTGCTGAAAAAGAGCTGCTGAACTTCACGCTGCTTTCTGATGAAGATCATCAGGTGTGCGAACAGTTCGGCATCTGGGGCGAGAAGACGTTTATGGGTAAAACCTACGACGGCATTCACCGCATCAGTTTCCTGATCGACGCTGACGGTAAAATTGAACACGTGTTTGACGACTTCAAAACCAGCAACCACCACGATGTAGTGTTGAACTGGCTGAAACAAAGTGCCTGAAAGTGAGTGTCGGGTGGCGGCTTCGCCTTACCCGACCTACAAGGATAAGTAGGCCGGGTAAGCGCAGCGCCACCCGGCAAACCTACTTCTCTTCCACCGCTGGCACATCCGGCCACGCGTGCACCACCGCTTTAATCAGCGTCGCCAGCGGAATGGCAAAGAACACGCCCCAGAACCCCCACAGCCCGCCGAAAATCACCACCGACAGAATAATCACCAGCGGATGTAAGTTCACCGCTTCGGAGAACAGCACCGGTACCAGCAGGTTACCGTCCAGCCCCTGAATAATCAGGTACACCGCGAAGCAGCTCCAGAACTCGGTTCCCAGGCCAAACTGGAACAGCGCGACGCCAACCACCGGAATGGTCACCACAAACGCGCCGATGTACGGAATCAGAACCGACAGCCCCACCAGCACTGCCAGCAGCAGCGAGTAGTTCAGACCGAAGATCAGGAAACCAATCCAGGTGGCGACCCCCACGACGATCATCTCCAGCACCTTGCCGCGAATGTAGTTGGTGATCTGCTGATTCATCTCTTCCCAGACCTGCCCCGCCAGACCGCGATTGCGCGGCAGAATACGCCGAACGGCGTTGAGCATCTGGTCTTTATCTTTTACCAGGAAGAAGACCATCAGCGGCACGAGCACGAGATAGACCGCCAGGGTAAGCAGCCCCACCAGCGACGCCAGAGAGTACTTCACCACCGAATCCCCCATCGTCATGATGCGGGCGCGCATATTTTCCGCCATCGCGTCGATGATCCCGGCATCCATCAGGGCCGGGTAACGGCGCGGCAGCGTGGCGGCGAAATCAGAGAGCTTATTCAGCATGCCGGGCATATCGCGGATCAGGTAGATCCCCTGCTGCCAGGCCACCGGCATCACCACGAAGGCCATCAACAGCAGGATACCGACAAACAGCACCAGGACGATGCTGGCCGCCCAGCGTCGGGAACAACCAATATGTTCCAGACGCGCCGTTGGCCACTCCAGCAGGTAGGCCAGCACAATCGCCACCAGCAGAGGGGCGAGCAGACCGCTGAAGAAGAACAGAATACCGAACCCGGCAACCAGAATAACCAGCAAAGCAATGGCCTCCGGGTCGCTGAACCGGCGCCGGTACCACTGCATTAACATTTCGAGCATACAACCCTTCCCTGAATCGAATGGCGGGAGTGAGACGATGAATTGTATCTAACTGTCACAAAAAAGACTTTCGCTTTTTGTATCCCGGTCACAATCCGCAAAAGCATGATGAATGGGATTTTCTTCATGCGGCAACACGGCTACACTCGCTGGGCAGCAGAGATGAACGATATGCCGCTTCATCGGTCAAATTAGCACATCCAATATACAGGACAGTGGTTATGTTCAGGCAGTTGAGAAAAACACTGGTTGCAACACTGATTGCCGCAGTGACGGTCGGTCAGGTATTACCCGCTTTTGCTGACTCGTCCGATTCATTGCCGGACATGGGCACCACAGCAGGAAGCACGCTCTCGATTGGGCAAGAGATGCAAATGGGCGATTACTATGTTCGCCAGCTGCGCGGCAGCGCTCCGCTGATTAACGACCCTTTGCTGGTACAGTACATCAACGGGCTGGGGATGCGTCTGGTGGCGCACGCCGACTCGGTAAAAACGCCGTTCCACTTCTATTTGATTAATAATGACGAAATCAACGCCTTCGCCTTCTTTGGCGGTAACGTGGTGCTGCATTCGGCGTTATTCCGTTACTCAGACAACGAAAGCCAGCTGGCCTCGGTGATGGCGCACGAAATTTCGCACGTCACGCAGCGCCACCTGGCGCGTGCGATGGAAGACCAGAAGCGTAACGCACCGCTCACCTGGGTGGGCGCACTGGGCTCTATTCTGCTGGCAATGGCCAGCCCGCAGGCCGGGATGGCAGCCTTAACCGGTACGCTGGCCGGTACGCGTCAGGGGATGATCAGCTTTACCCAGCAAAACGAGCAGGAAGCGGACCGCATCGGCATCCAGGTGCTGCAGCGCTCGGGCTTCGACCCGCAGGCCATGCCGAGCTTCCTGGAAAAACTGCTCGATCAGGCCCGTTATTCTTCCCGCCCACCGGAAATTCTGCTCACGCACCCGTTACCGGAAAGCCGTCTGTCAGATGCGCGTAACCGTGCCAACCAGATGCGTCCGGTAGTGGTCCAGTCTTCGCAGGATTTCTACATGGCGAAAGTGAGAACGCTGGGGATGTACAATTCCGGGCGTAACCAGCTCACCAGCGACCTGCTGGATGCCCTGGCGAAAGGCAACGTGCGTGAGAAAAACGCCGCGCAGTATGGCCAGGCGCTGCAGGCGATGGAAGCCAGTAAATACGACGAGGCGCGTAAAGCGCTGCAGCCGCTTCTGGCCGCCGACCCGAATAACCCGTGGTATCTCGATTTATCCACAGATATCGATCTGGGGCAGAAGAAACCTGCCGATGCGATTAACCGCCTGAAAGGGGCGAAAGACGTTCGTACCAACCCGGTACTGCAGCTTAACCTGGCGAACGCTTACTTACAGGGCGGCCAGCCTGGGGAGGCGGCGACCATTCTGAACCGCTACACCTTTAATAATAAAGACGATCAAAACGGCTGGGACCTGCTTGCACAGGCTGAAGCCCAGTTGGGCAACCGCGATCAGGAGCTGGCGGCGCGCGCCGAAGGCTTTGCCCTGGTGGGGCGCCTCGATCAGGCGATTTCCACGCTCAGCAGCGCCAGCGCGCAGGTCAAACTCGGCAGCCTCCAGCAGGCCCGTTACGACGCGCGTATCGATCAGCTACGCGGCCTGCAGCAGCGCTTTAAGCCGTACGAGAAGATGTAATAAAGGAGAATGTACGTCATGACTGACGCCGTAAAAATCTATCACAACCCTCGCTGCTCCAAGAGCCGCGATACCCTGAGCCTGCTGAAATCTAACGGCGTTGAGCCTGAGGTGGTGCTGTATCTCGACACCCCGCCTGATGCCCAAACCCTCCGCCAGCTGCTGCACATGCTGGGGATGGGCAGTGCACGAGAACTGATGCGCAAGAAAGAAGATCTGTATAAGTCGCTTAACCTGGACGACAGCCGTCTCACCGAAGCCGAGCTGGTTCAGGCCATGGTTGAAAATCCAAAGCTGATTGAGCGACCGATTGTGGTGGCCAACGGCCAGGCACGCATTGGTCGCCCGCCGGAAGAGGTGCTCGAGATCCTCTAATCGTTACGCCGCAGCGCTTCCAGAAAGGCCTGCGGCGTGCGTTCACCTAACGTCTTCTGCGCTTTTCCCCGGTTGTAACTCTCACACAGTTGAATCAACAGCTCCTCAACAGGCGTCGTTTTCACCTGCGGAATAATCTCCTGCAAGGGTACCGTGACCTGCACCGCCCGGGAGGCCCGGGGATGCACGTTGATGACAATTTCACTGTCCGGCAGAGTGACCTCAAAACCAAAAGTCTCAACAGATTGTACAGGGGCTGGACAGGCCTCAAGCAGCGCCTGCGTCCATCGCGTCAACAGCTGCGGCGACAACCCTGCATAGAGCCGCGCATAGCACCAGCCGCTCACCGGCTCCCGCGCCCACAGCAGATGTTGCTCCCCACCGTCGTCCATATGAAGCGATAACGGCAAATGACGCAGCATCAGCTGCTGAGGCACGATACCGGCCTTCAGCGCTTTTTTACCGCGCAGCGGCGCATGCTTCGGTTTGGCGCCAGCGGGTTTGAGATAGCGATTCAGCGTTGCCCGGGACACGCGGATCCCCAGTACGTTATTAACCAGAAGCAGCAGTTCATCCAGCGGCGCGTTCAGGATGTCGCGCAACGCATTCACCAGCACAGCCTGCTCTTGTCTCATCGCTTTGTGTATCACTTTTGGCGTTGTCTGCTTATCTGAAACCTGCTCACGGTTGCGCCAGCGCCTGACGGTGGTGATGGAGATCCCCAGTTCAGTCGCCAGCTCTCTGTCGCTCTTATCAGACTGCTGGAGATAGCGACGAATGCGTGGCGTGGTGGTGGCATTGGCATGCAGTTTAATTTCCATCGCAACAATTCCATTAACTAATCATATGAGATTTATATAGCACACGCGGTTGCTTTGTGACCGATTTCACCTTTCGCCCGCCACGCTTCACTGATAATCCACAGACATAACATAAACCGCACCACTCAATCTTGTACGGAGTTCACAATGAACAATGTTCTGGGATTTCTTGAAGCAAAGCTGATGCCGCTGGCAGCCAAAACGGCACAGCAGCGTCACCTTGGGGCCATTCGCGGCGCCTACGTGTCGTTCATGCCGTTTATCATTGTCGGTTCGATTCTGCTGGTGATCTCGTCATTTCCGAATCAAACCTATCAGCAGTTTATGTCTCAGGCCTTTGGTGAGAGCTGGAGCGCCATCATCGAAATTCCGTTCAACGCGGTGTTTTCCACCATGTCGCTGTTTATCAGCTTCCTGGTGGCGTTCCGCCTGGCCGAACACTACGGCGAAGACCGCATCTCCTGCGGCATCCTGGCGCTGGTAGCGTTTCTGATCCTGACGCCGTTTATCAAAGTGGCGGAGAACGGCGGGATTACCGTGATGCCGGTGGAGTGGATTGGCAGTAAAGGACTGTTCGTGGCGATGATTGGCTCGCTGCTGTGGACGGAGCTGTTCTGCTGGCTGAAGCGCAAAAATCTGGTCATCAAAATGCCGGACGGCGTGCCACCTGCGGTACAGGAGTCGTTCGCAGCGCTGATCCCGGCGCTGCTGGTGATGATCCTGGTGCTGGTTATCCGCATCGTCTTTGAGAACACCCATTACAACACGATCCATCAGTTTATTTATGAGGTTGTGGCCACGCCGGTGCGCCACTACGGCACCTCTTACTTTGGCGCGCTGATGACGGTATTCAGCATTACCATTCTGTGGTCAGTGGGCATTAACTCCGGCTCGATGATCAACGGCATTATTCGTCCCCTGTGGATGGAGAACCAGACTGATAACATCGCCGCCATTCAGGCTGGCACCACGCCGCCGCACATCATTACTGAACAGTTTTTTGACATGATCTGGATGGGTGGCGCAGGGGCCACGCTGTCGCTGGTGATTGCGATGCTGATTTTCGCCCGCAGCAAAAACATGCGTGAAGTCGCCCGCCTGGGCGCGGGGGCGTCGGTGTTTAACATCAACGAACCGATTCTGTTCGGCCTGCCGGTGATCATGAACCCGATCATGCTGATCCCCTTCAATCTTGTGCCGCTGGTGCTGGTGAGCGTGCAGTACGCGGCGATGAAAATTGGCGCGGTCGCCGTAACCACCGGGGTGTTTATCCCGTGGACGCTGCCGCCGGTGATCAGCGGTTTTATCGTCACCGGGCACCTCAGCGGCAGCGTGATGCAGCTTATCAATCTGCTGATTGGCGCCATGCTGTATCTGCCTTTTATGCGCATTGTGGACAAGCAGTACCGCGCGGCGGAAGTGGCGACCGTTACGCAAACCGACACGACACTTGCAAAACAGGAGTAAAGCATGTGGGGAATTATCGCCACCTGGCGAATGGCGCTTGAAGGCGTCACGGAGTCTGCCTCTGCGCTGGCTGCGGGAAAACCGGTCTCTGCGGCAGTGGTGGATGCCGTTGCCGCCGTCGAAGATTTTCCGTTTTATAAATCCGTCGGCTACGGTGGGTTACCCACTGAAAACGGCGAGGTTGAGCTGGACGCGGCGTACATGGACGGCGACACGCTGGCGTTTGGTGCCGTGGGTAATCTGGTGGATATCGCCAACCCGGTGCGCGTGGCGCAGGCGCTCAGCCGCCAGCGGTATAACAGCCTTTTGGTCGGCCAGGGGGCGCGCGAATGGGCCCTGAGCCAGGGCTTTGCGGACAAAACCATGCTCACCGACCGCGCCATGCAGCATTACCACAAGCGCTGCCGGGAGACGCTGGATAAAGGCCTAAGCCCGTACGACGGCCACGACACCGTCGGGATTATCGGCCTCGACAAACAGGGCTCCATGAGCGTCGCCACCTCCACCAGCGGCCTGTTTATGAAAAAACGCGGCCGACTCGGCGATTCGCCGATTATCGGGTCCGGTTTTTACTGTGACAGCGAAACCGGCGCCGCCACCGCCACGGGCGTGGGGGAAGACCTGATGAAAGGCTGCACCAGCTACGAAATTGTTCGCCGCATGGCCCAGGGCATGACGCCCCAGCAGGCGGCGGATTCGGTGGTGTTTGAGCTGGAAGACAAGCTGATGTCGCGCTTTGGCCGCGCGGGAGATCTCTCCGTGGTGTGCATGAATAATAAAGGCGAGTTCGGCGCGGCGACCAATATCAAAACCTTCTCGTTTGTGGTCGCCACCGCCCGCCAGCCGCTGACCGTGTTTCGCGCCGAGCGCCGGCAGGAAAAGACGCATTATCAGGCCGTGGATGAAGCCTGGATGCAGGCCTACGCGGCGCGGATCCGCGCGCCGATTGAGGAGCAATAATGATTACCTGGCAACTGACAACCACCCTTTCCAACACCAGACCACACGGTCACCTCATCGCCCGGACCGCCTGTCCATTACTGCCAGACACCCCGCTTATCGCGGAAATGCGCGGGCAGGACGGGGTTGCCGATACCCGTTTTGGCTGCGCCCCTTTTGCACGGATCACACTGGTGCCGGATGCGCTCTGGCAGGACAGCCTCACTGAAGGATTACTGACGGCACTGCGCCCTCTGCTGGCCTCCCCTGTCAGCCCTGATATGATCATCGACGTCACCCAGATCGACGACGTTGTGCTGGCGCAGGTGCTGCGCTTTCTCTTCAACCAGGCGCACCGTCTTAGCGACCTGCAGTTGAAGCGCTCCGACGATACGCCAGCGCGTCTGCATCACGTTACCGCTCTTTGCCTGCCGGAACAGCAGGACAAGCTGGAAGCTATCTTCCGCCAGCAGCAGGCCATCAGCCGGGGCATGGTCTTTGCGCGTCGTCTGGCGGATATCCCTTCCGATCGCTGTACGCCACAGTTTGTGGTCGAAGAGGCGAAAAAATTGGCCGCCGACGTCCCTGCCCTGCGGTGTGAGGTGCTGGATGAAAAGCAGATCGTTGCGCAGGGTCTGGGGCTACTTCATGCCGTCGGTAAAGGCGCTTCCTGTCCGCCGCGGCTGCTGGCCATTCACTATGAGGGTGTTTCTGACGGTCCGGTGCGTTGCTACGTAGGTAAAGGCATCACCTTCGATACCGGTGGTCTGTGGCTGAAGGAAGGCGCCGGCATGTACACCATGAAGTACGACATGTGCGGGGCGGCCAACGTACTGGGCCTGATGCTTGCCGTCGCAGAACTTGGTCTTCCCGTTCGCATCATGGGCGTGCTGGCGCTGGCGGAAAACGCGATAGGTCCGGACGCCATGCAGCCCGGCACGGTCGCGCGGGCCTGCAACGGCACAACGGTTGAAATCAACAATACCGATGCCGAAGGTCGACTGGTGCTGGCAGACGCGATTGCCTGGGCCAGCCTGCGCCATCCCCGGGCGCGCTATATTATTGATATGGCGACGCTAACGGGTGCGGTGGTCAAAGCGCTGGGGTATGAGCTGAGCGGGTTAATGACCCAGGATGAACCGCTGCGCAAGGCGCTGACGCAGGCGGGGAAACAGAGCGGCGACGAAGTGTGGTCCCTGCCGCTGGACGCGCGGCTGAAAAAGCAGACCGACAGCGCCATCGCCGATCTGTGCAACACCCCAACCAACAATGCGGCAATCAGCGCCTCGGCGGCGTGGCTGCTGCATCACTTCTGCCCGCCGACGATCCCGTGGGCGCATCTGGATATTAGCGGTACGGCGCTGTGGCGTGAAAACGGCAGGAGCGTGGCGTCAGGGAGGCCGATTCCGCTGCTGGTGGAGCATTTATTGGGGGATAGTGCCTGAATGTTTTGCCGGGTGGCGGCTGCGCCTTACCCGGCCTACATATCGTGGCGGATTTTCACAGGCCCGGTAAGCGCAGCGCCACCGGGCGAACAAACTCAAAGCTTGAGAATATCTTTCACAAACGGAATGGTCAGCTTGCGCTGGGCAGTGATGGACGCGCGATCGAGCTGATCGAGCGTGTCGAACAGCGTGCGCATTTCGCGGTCCAGACGCTTAAGCAGGAAACGACCCACGTCCTCCGGCAGCTCAAATCCACGCTGCTTTGCGCGCAGCTGTAACGCCTGCAGTTTGTCTTCATCGGACAGTGGCTGGAGCTTATAGATTTGCCCCCAGTCCAGACGCGATGCCAGATCCGGCAGCCCCAGATTAAGCTGGCGCGGCGGACGATCGCCGGTGATCAAGAGCCGGGTTTTGCCCGATTCCAGAATGCGGTTATAGAGGTTAAAGATCGCCATTTCCCACGGCTCATCCCCCGCCACGCATTCGATATTATCGATGCAGACCAGGGAGAGGTGTTCCATTCCCTCCAGCACGTCAGGCACAAACCAGGTACGCTTATCCAGCGGCACATAGCCTACCGCATCCCCTCGCGCGGAGAGTTCCGCACAGGCGGCATGCAACAGGTGGCTGCGCCCCGCGCCTTCGCGTGACCAGATATAGATGTATCCGCTGTGATCCTGGCGCAGCACGTTTTGCAGTGCAGCCAGTAAAGAGGGGTTATCACCCGGCCAGAAACTCGCGAAAGTTTCGTCGTCAGGGAGATAGAGTGGCAGAGAGAGCTGTGCCGGTCCGTTCAGAAGTACCTCAACCAGATCTTACATAAAATCGGCATGGAGTTTAACACGGAACCTGCCAGGAGAGAACCGGGCGATCCTTCGCCCGATTATACACGTCATCCTTCAAGCTGCCTCTGCGTTGGCTGCATCTGCTCACCCCAGTCACTTACTTGAGTAAGCTCCTGGGGATTCTCAGATTTGCCGCCTTGATGCAGCTTGAATGATTTTGTGTATATAAGATCAATGTGACGCTTTTTCGCTTTCGTCAGCGTCCAGCACCACCTCTTCCGGGCGGATCACGGAGATCAGCTTGAAAATCAGGCTCAGGCCCACGCCAACGATGGTCGCCAGCGCCATCCCCTTCAGCTCGGCCGCACCGATGTGCACCTTGGCGCCGCTCACGCCGATGATCAGGATAACGGAGGTCAGGATCAGGTTCTGCGCTTTGCTGTAATCCACTTTAGACTCAATCAGCACGCGAATACCGGATGCGCCGATCACGCCGTACAGCAGCAGAGAGACACCGCCCATCACCGGCACCGGGATGATCTGGATCGCCGCCGCCAGTTTACCGACGCAGGAAAGCAGAATGGCAATGATCGCCGCGCCGCCGATAACCCAGGTACTGTAAACGCGGGTAATGGCCATCACGCCAATATTCTCACCGTAGGTGGTGTTTGGTGTGGAGCCAAAGAACCCGGAGATAATGGTCGAGAAGCCGTTGGCAAACATAGAACGGTGCAGACCCGGGTCGCGGATCAAATCGCGCTTGACGATGTTCGCCGTCACCACCAGGTGACCTACGTGTTCAGCGATGACCACCAGCGCGGCAGGCAGAATGGTGAAGATAGCAAACCATTCGAAGCGTGGCGTGTAGAAGGTTGGCAGGGCGAACCAGTGCGCCTGAGCGATTGGCGTGGTATCGACAACCCCCATCACGAAGGAGAGCGCATAGCCCGCCAGCACGCCGATCAGGATCGGGATAATCGCCATAAAACCGCGGAACAGCACGGAGCCAAACACCGTCACGCCCAGGGTCACCAGCGAGATGATAATGGTTTTGGAATCCGGTGACTGGCCGTCAGCAGGCAGCAGACCGGCCATATTGGCCGCCACGCCCGCCAGCTCCAGACCGATAACGGCAACGATGGCGCCCATTGCCGCAGGCGGGAACATCACGTCCAGCCAGCCGGTACCGGCTTTCTTCACAATGAAAGAGACCAGGCAGAACAACACGCCACACATGATAAACCCGCCCAGCGCCACTTCATAACCCAGCGGCAACAGCAGCAACACCGGCGAGATAAAGGCAAAGCTCGATCCCAGATACGCGGGAATTTTGCCTTTACAGATAAAGAGGTACAGCAGCGTACCAATACCGTTGAACAGCAGCACGGTAGCCGGGTTAATGTGAAACAGGATTGGCACCAGCACGGTTGCGCCAAACATGGCGAACAGGTGCTGCAAACTAAGCGGGATTGTCTGTAAAAGCGGCGGTCTTTCACTCACCCCGATAGCACGGCGCGTCATAGTGTTTTCCTCTGAGATGGTTAGTTATGTGTGTTTTATTCAAAAAAAAGCCGACTATCAAAGTCGGCTTCGTTATCGTTATTCGATTATTTCGTACCAAAGATCTTATCGCCGGCATCGCCCAGCCCCGGGATGATGTACCCGTGCTCGTTCAGCCCCTGGTCGACAGACGCGGTATACAGCTCCACATCCGGGTGCGCTTTTTCCAGCGCCGCGATCCCTTCCGGTGCCGCAACCAGCACCAGCACTTTAATGCTGCTGCAGCCCGCTTTTTTCAGCAGGTCGATAGTGGCGATCATTGATCCACCGGTCGCCAGCATTGGGTCAACCACCAGCGCCATACGCTCGTCGATGTTAGACACCAGCTTCTGGAAATAAGGTACCGGCTCCAGCGTCTCTTCATTACGGTAGATACCCACCACGCTGATACGTGCGCTCGGTACGTGCTCCAGCACGCCCTCCATCATGCCGAGACCGGCACGCAGAATTGGCACTACGGTAATTTTCTTACCTTTGATCTGCTCAACCTGCACCGGGCCGTTCCAGCCTTCGATGGTCACTTTTTCGGTTTCCAGGTCAGAGGTCGCTTCGTAGGTCAGCAGGCTACCCACTTCAGATGCCAGTTCGCGAAAACGCTTCGTGCTGATGTCATGCTCACGCATCAGGCCCAACTTGTGTTTAACGAGTGGGTGTTTCACTTCCACAATCTTCATTCTCTTTCTCCTCTGAGGTGGCATCCGCAAAAAAATCGCGGGATTATACCGCTTTTTTCAGATTAGGCCATACCCATCTTGCTTGACAGGGATCAAGCGAAGACAAAAAAACCGGAGAGGTGTCTCCGGCTTATGTGCGAGGTTCTGCCCGGTGGCGCTACGTGTAGTGTAGGTCGGGTAAGCGTTAGCGCCACCCGACAATTACAGGTTATCGCCGTTGCTGGCAATCACCTGCTTATACCAGTCGAACGACTTCTTCTTACTGCGGTTCAGCGTGCCGTTACCTTCATTGTCTTTATCGACAAAGATAAAGCCGTAGCGTTTTTTCATTTCGCCCGTACCGGCAGAAACGAGGTCGATACAGCCCCACGGGGTATAGCCCATCAGGTCTACGCCATCTTCCACCACCGCTTTTTTCATCTCACGGATGTGGGCGGCGAGATAGTCAATGCGGTACTGATCATTCACCGTGCCGTCACTCTCCTGCACGTCGATGGCGCCAAAGCCATTTTCAACGATGAACAGCGGCAGCTGGTAGTGATCCCAGAACCAGTTCAGGGAGTAGCGCAGACCCACCGGGTCAATCTGCCAGCCCCAGTCCGATTTCTGCACGTACGGGTTGGAGACCAGGCTCTTGCTCTCGTCGTAATCCAGTTCCGGGTTGTCCGCCGTCGCTTTGGTGGCGAAAGACATGTAATAGCTGAAGCCGATGTAATCCACGCAGCCCTGGGTCAGCGCCGCTTTATCTTCCTCGGTAATATCCAGCGCGAAACCGCGACGCTCGAAGTAGTTGAGCAGATGCTGCGGATACTTACCGCGCACATGGACGTCGGTGAACCAGTAACGACGGTGCATGGCGTTCATCGCCATCATCATATCGTCGGGCGCGCAGGTCAGCGGATAGATAGGACACATGGCAATCATGCAGCCGATCTGCAGCGACGGGTTAATCTCGCGTCCCGCCTTCACCGCCAGGGCGCTGGCCACCAGCTCATAGTGGGCCGCCTGGAACATCACCGGCTCCCGGTCCTCCCCCGGCGCATACTTCAGCCCGGAGTTGGTGAACGGCGCAAAATCTTCGTGGAAGTTAGCCTGGTTGTTAATCTCGTTGAAGGTCATCCAGTACTTCACTTTATGCTGATAGCGCTGGAATACGACGGTTGCGAAGCGAACGAAGAAGTCGATCAGCTTACGGTTGCGCCATCCGCCGTATTCCGTGACCAGATGGAAAGGCATCTCAAAGTGAGACAGCGTGATAACCGGTTCAATGCCGTATTTCAGACACTCATCGAACAGATCGTCATAGAACTTCAGGCCCGCCTCGTTAGGCTCCCGCTCGTCCCCTTTCGGGAAGATGCGCGTCCAGGCGATAGAGGTACGGAAGCATTTGAACCCCATCTCGGCAAAGAGTTTGATGTCTTCCTTATAACGATGGTAAAAATCGATGGCTTCGTGGTTCGGGTAGTTTTTCCCTGGCAGCACGCCGTTGGTGATTTCACGCGGTACGCCGTGGGCGCCGGCGGTCATGACGTCGGCGACGCTCACCCCTTTACCGCCCTCTTGCCAGCCGCCTTCCAGCTGGTGCGCGGCCACCGCGCCGCCCCACAGAAAACCTGCTTTAAATCCTGACATACTCTTTCCCTCATTCGATGTTGCGGATTGCTGACGGATACTGCTGTCTGAAATGGTAAACCGCGCCAATTAACCCGGCGCGGTTGCCGTGGCTGACAACATCGGCGATATCCGCGATGCCAAACCACGTGAGATGGGTGCGAAGCAGGCCCATAAAACCGGGTCGTTCCGCGATACCGCCGCCAATGAAAATGGTCTGCGGATCGAACACATTCGCCAGGTTGTAGAGCCCTGTCGCAATGCCGTTAAGAAAATCATCCACCAGGCGGCGGCATACCACGTCGCCTGCGTCATAACCATCAAAGATGGCTTCGCCGGTCACCTCATCAAGCGCCAGCCCGTGAAAGTCGGCGTAGCGCTTGCGCAGGGTGCGTAACGTGCAGTTTTCATTCATGGAGTGGCGGGCAACACGTCTTGAGTCTGCCCTTTCCGTAAGCATGTAGCCGAACTCCCCGGCGCGAAAACGCGCCCCGTGAACCAGCCTGCCGTTGCAGAAAATGGCCCCGCCAATCCCGGTACCGATGGTCAGCACCAGAAAATTGTCGATCCCCGTCGCCTTCCCCTGCCAGCGTTCCGCCAGCAGCACGCAGTTGGCGTCATTCTCTACGGTCACCGGTAACCCCGTCTGCGCCTCAAGCCAGGCCTGCAACGCGAACTGGTCGAAGCGGCGGATTGCCCCTCCCATCTCGATAAACCCGGTATGCGGGTTAACGTACCCCGGCGCGCTGATGGCGATCCCGTCAAGTGCGCGATGCGCCGTCACCCAGCTCAGCATGTGCGAAAGGATGGCCTCGCCGTCGCTGTTCTTAATGGCGGCCTTATCCGTTTGCAGAAGCTCTCCCTGCGCTGTCGCAATGCCCATTTTTAATGCGGTGCCACCAATATCGAATGCGGCGATGCTCATGACTTCATCCCTCCTGAATGAAAATGAAACCGGTTTCAGTTCATGATGTTCAATCCGCAAACCGCTGGCAAGCAGATCGCCGAAACCGGTTTCATTTTCGTGAACGGAGTCAAGTTTGCGCGCCGCCAGAGGGGGAACAGAAAAAAAAATCCTCTCGCCGAGAATAGGCTCGCAAACGTTTGCCTGGACTGTTAGAATTGCGCCGATTTTTCTTACTAGCTATGCAATCGCGTGGGGACTTGAGCCGTGACCAACAAAACTTCTCTCAGCTACAAAGATGCCGGTGTTGATATTGACGCAGGTAATGCGCTGGTTGACCGAATCAAAGGTGTGGTGAAAAAAACCCGCCGCCCGGAAGTGATGGGGGGTCTGGGTGGATTCGGCGCACTGTGCGCGCTGCCGCAAAAATATCGTGAACCTGTTCTGGTCTCGGGTACTGACGGTGTAGGCACAAAACTGCGCCTGGCGATGGATTTAAAACGTCACGACACAATCGGTATCGATCTGGTCGCGATGTGTGTAAACGACCTGGTGGTTCAGGGTGCTGAGCCGCTGTTCTTCCTCGATTATTACGCGACCGGCAAACTGGACGTGGATACCGCAGCCAGCGTCATTAACGGTATCGCCGAAGGGTGTCTGCAGTCTGGCTGTGCGCTGGTCGGCGGTGAGACCGCTGAAATGCCGGGCATGTATCACGGCGAAGATTATGACGTCGCAGGATTTTGCGTCGGCGTGGTAGAAAAATCAGAAATTATCGACGGCAGCAAAGTGGCCGATGGCGATGTGCTGATCGCGCTGGCCTCCAGCGGCCCGCACTCTAACGGCTACTCCCTGGTGCGCAAAATCCTCGAGGTGAGCGGTTGCGACCCACAGACCACCGAGCTTGAAGGTAAACCACTGGCCGATCATCTGCTGGCCCCGACCCGCATCTACGTGAAAAACGTGCTGGAGCTTATCGAGAACGTTGACGTGCACGCCATTGCCCACCTGACGGGCGGCGGCTTCTGGGAAAACATTCCTCGCGTACTGCCGGACAACACGCAGGCGGTGATCGACGAATCCTCATGGCAGTGGCCGGCCGTCTTTAACTGGCTGCAGACCGCAGGTAACGTGAGCTCTCACGAAATGTATCGCACCTTTAACTGCGGCGTCGGTATGGTGATCGCCCTGCCAGCCAGTGAAGCGGATAAAGCGGTTAAGCTGCTGACAGAGAAAGGTGAAAACGCGTGGAAAATCGGTACGATTAAAGCTTCCGATTCTGAACAGCGTGTGGTCATTGAATGAAAAACATCGTGGTGCTCATTTCCGGCAACGGAAGCAATTTGCAGGCGATAATTGACGCCTGCAAACAGAAGAAAATCAACGGCACCATTCGGGCAGTTTTCAGCAACAAGGCCGATGCATTCGGCCTTGAGCGCGCCCGGGAAGCAAACATTCCCGCGCACGCGCTGGAAGCCAGCCAGTTTGCCGGTCGTGAAGCGTTTGACCGCGAACTGGTGCAGGAGATTGATGCCTACGCTCCTGACGTCGTGGTGCTGGCAGGATACATGCGTATTCTGAGCCCGGCTTTTGTTGCACATTACGCCGGACGCCTGCTGAATATTCACCCTTCGCTTCTGCCGAAATATCCCGGCCTGCACACCCATCGCCAGGTTCTGGAAAACGGCGATGAAGAGCACGGTACCTCGGTGCATTTCGTGACCGACGAACTGGACGGCGGCCCGGTGATCCTGCAGGCCAAAGTCCCGGTCTTTGACGGCGACAACGAAGACGACGTGACCGAACGGGTACAGACCCAGGAGCATGCCATTTACCCGCTGGTGGTGAGCTGGTTTGTCGACGGACGTCTCGAAATGCGCGACGGCGCGGCATGGCTGGATGGCGTGAAGTTACCTCCGCAGGGCTATGCGGCCGAAGAGTAGTTTGTTATATCGGGTGGCGCTGCGCTTACCCGATATCCCCTTCTCCAACCCTCTAAAATCCTCAACAAAAAAAATAACTGTCATACTTTTCTGGCACTGTTGGACATATCGTGGAAATGCTCGCCATAATAAGGACGAGACGGATTTACCACGTCCTGTGATTGAACTGGAGTGTGAGCTGTAATGGGTCAGGAAAAGTTATATATCGAGAAAGAGCTAAGCTGGTTAGCATTTAACGAACGTGTCCTCCAGGAAGCGGCTGACAAAAGTAACCCGCTGATTGAGCGCATGCGTTTTTTGGGCATTTATTCCAACAACCTGGATGAGTTCTACAAGGTTCGCTTTGCCGAGCTGAAAAGACGCATCATCATCAGCGAAGAACAGGGCTTAAACTCTCACTCGCGTCATCTGTTGGGCAAAATCCAGTCCCGCGTGTTGAAAGCCGATCAGGAATTTGACGGCCTGTATAACGAACTGCTGCTGGAGATGGCACGCAATCAAATCTTCCTGATTAACGAACGTCAGCTTTCCGTTAACCAACAAAACTGGCTGCGCCACTACTTCAAGCAGTATCTGCGCCAGCACATTACCCCGATTCTGATCAACCGCGAAACCGATCTGGTACAGTTCCTGAAAGATGACTACACCTACCTGGCGGTGGAAATTATTCGCGGTGAATCCATCCGCTACGCGCTGCTGGAGATCCCGTCCGATAAGGTGCCGCGCTTTGTGAACCTGCCGCCGGAAACCCCGCGCAGACGCAAGCCGATGATCCTGCTGGATAACATCCTGCGCTACTGTCTGGATGACATCTTTAAAGGCTTCTTCGATTACGACGCGTTAAACGCCTACTCGATGAAGATGACCCGTGACGCCGAATATGACCTGGTGCACGAGATGGAAGCCAGCCTGATGGAGCTGATGTCCTCCAGCCTCAAGCAGCGCCTGACGGCGGAGCCGGTGCGCTTTGTTTATCAGCGCGATATGCCGGACGCGATGGTGGAAATGCTGCGCGAGAAACTGACCATTTCGCGCTATGACTCCATCGTGCCGGGTGGCCGTTACCACAACTTTAAAGACTTTATTGGCTTTCCGAACGTGGGCAAGGCCAATCTGGTAAACAAACCGCTGCCGCGCCTGCGCCATCTGTGGTTTGATAAATTCCGCAACGGTTTCGACGCCATCCGCGAACGCGACGTCCTGCTCTACTATCCGTATCACACGTTTGAACACGTGCTGGAGCTGCTGCGTCAGGCCTCCTTCGACCCGAGCGTGCTGGCGATCAAAATCAACATCTACCGCGTGGCCAAAGATTCCCGCATTATCGATGCGATGATCCACGCCGCGCACAACGGTAAAAAAGTTACCGTTGTGGTGGAGCTGCAGGCGCGCTTCGATGAAGAGGCGAACATTCACTGGGCGCGCCGGTTGACGGAAGCGGGCGTACACGTCATCTTCTCCGCGCCGGGGCTGAAAATTCACGCCAAGCTGTTCCTCATCTCCCGCAAAGAGGGTGACGACGTGGTGCGCTATGCCCACATCGGTACCGGGAACTTTAACGAGAAAACCGCGCGAATTTATACCGACTACTCGCTGCTGACCGCCGATGCGCGCATCACCAACGAGGTGCGTCGGGTATTCAACTTTATTGAGAACCCGTACCGCCCGGTGAGCTTCGACTATCTGCTGGTGTCCCCACAGAACTCGCGCCGTCTGCTGTACGATATGATCGACAAAGAGATCGCCAATGCTCAGAAAGGGCTGTCGTCCGGCATCACCCTGAAGCTCAACAACCTGGTCGACAAAGGTCTGGTAGACCGCCTGTATGCGGCATCCAGTTCCGGCGTGCCGGTTAACCTGCTGATCCGCGGCATGTGCTCGTTGATCCCGGAACTGGAAGGCATCAGCGACAATATTCGGGTGATCAGCATTGTTGACCGCTACCTGGAACACGATCGGGTCTATATTTTTGATAATGCGGGTGATAAGCAGGTCTATCTCTCTTCTGCAGACTGGATGACGCGCAATATTGACTACCGAATTGAAGTCGCGGCACCGCTGCTGGATCCGCGTCTGAAGCAGCAGATCCTCGACATTATCGAGATTCTGTTCAGCGATACCGTGAAAGCACGCTATATCGACAAAGAACTGAGTAACCGCTACGTGCCGCGCGGCAACCGTCGTAAAGTGCGGTCACAACTGGCGATTTACGACTATATCAAATCACTCGAGCAACCCGATTAACCTATGCCGATAAATGATAAGACCCCACGCCCGCAGGAATTCGCCGCGGTCGATCTAGGCTCTAACAGTTTCCACATGGTCATCGCCCGTGAGGTGGATGGCGCGCTGCAGATCATCGGTCGTCTGAAGCAGCGCGTACACCTGGCGGATGGCCTTGATGAACGCAGCATGCTTAGCGAAGAGGCGATGGAGCGCGGCTTAAACTGTCTGTCGCTGTTCGCTGAACGCCTGCAGGGCTTTTCGCCCTCCAGCGTGTGCATCGTGGGCACCCATACCCTGCGCCAGGCCCTGAACGCGCCAGAGTTCCTCAAGCGGGCGGAAAAAGTGATCCCCTACCCGATTGAGATCATCTCCGGTAACGAAGAAGCGCGCCTGATTTTTATGGGCGTTGAGCATACCCAGCCGGAAAAAGGGCGCAAGCTGGTTATCGATATCGGCGGGGGCTCTACAGAGCTTGTGATCGGTGAAGACTTTGAGCCGCGTCTGGTGGAAAGTCGCCGGATGGGCTGCGTCAGCTTCGCGCAGATGTACTTCCCGGGCGGCACCATCACCCGTGAGAACTTCCAGCGGGCGAGGATGGCAGCCGTCCAGAAACTGGAAAACCTGGCCTGGCAGTACCGGATCCAGGGCTGGAACGTGGCGCTGGGCGCGTCAGGCACCATCAAAGCGGCGCATGAAGTGCTGCTGGCGATGGGTGAAAAAGACGGGTTTATCACCCCCGAGCGCCTGACGCTGCTGACCGAAGAAGTACTGAAACATAAAAGTTTTGACGCCTTAAGCCTGCCGGGGCTTTCCGACGAGCGTAAAGCGGTGTTCGTGCCGGGGCTGGCTATTCTCTGCGGCGTGTTCGATGCGCTGGCCATCAAGGAGCTGCGTCTCTCCGACGGCGCGCTGCGTGAAGGCGTGCTCTACGAGATGGAAGGCCGCTTCCGCCACCAGGATATTCGCAGCCGCACCGCGCAAAGCCTGGCAAACCAGTACAACATCGACCGCGACCAGGCGAAGCGCGTGCTGGAAACCACCGTACAGATGTACGAACAATGGCAGGAGCAGAATCCTAAACTTGCGCATCCGCAGCTCGCCGCTCTGCTGAAATGGGCCGCGATGCTGCACGAAGTGGGACTGAACATCAACCACAGCGGCATGCACCGTCATTCGGCCTACATTCTGCAAAACAGCGATCTGCCGGGCTTCAACCAGGAGCAGCAGACCATGATGGCGACCCTGGTGCGCTATCACCGTAAAGCCATCAAGCTCGACGATCTGCCGCGCTTCACGCTGTTCAAGAAGAAGCAGTTCCTGCCGCTGATTCAGCTGCTGCGCCTGGGCGTGTTGCTCAATAACCAGCGTCAGGCCACCACCACCCCGCCCACGCTGAAGCTGAAAACCGACGACCATCACTGGACGCTCTGCTTCCCGCACGACTGGTTTAGCCAGAACGCGCTGGTCCTGCTGGACCTGGAAAAAGAGCAGCAGTACTGGGAAGCGGTCACCGGCTGGCTGCTCAAGATCGAAGAAGAGAGCGCCGACGTCGCGGCGTAACGGCTCAGGCGTCCGCTACGGACGCCTCTGCCTCCAGCAGCGAGGCAAGCGCCACCGGCCTGCCAATCAGATACCCCTGCACATAATCGATGCCCAGCGCGTGAACCGCGCTGCGTATCTCTTCGGTCTCGACGTACTCTGCCACCACCAGCATTTTCTTCATGCGCGCCAGATGGCAGATTGAAGCCACTATCTGGTAATCCAGGCTGTTATTGACGATGTTGCGAATAAAGCTGCCGTCAATCTTGAGAATATCGGCATCCACGCTTTTCAGCCGCGCGTAGCTGGCATAGCCGGTGCCAAAATCATCAATCGCAATGCGTACCCCCATTTTCTGCAGCTGCTGGAGGATGTGTTGCGCCTGCTCCCCATTGCCGAAGGTGCTGCACTCCGTCACCTCAAAAATCAGCTGCCATGGCTCAATGACGTATTTCGCCAGCAGGCGGCTCACCTCAAGCGGGAACTGCACCCGACAAACGGTTGAAGGGGCCAGATTAATGGCAAAACGATGACCGGGTAGTTGCTCGCGGTGTTCTGCCAGGAAGCGCAGGGTGTGGTCCAGCACCCACAAATCCACCCGCGAGGAGAGACCAAACTCCTGAGCGACGGGCAGGAATTGATCGGGGGAGAGCAATAGCCCGTCTACGTCCGGCATCCGCAGCAGGATTTCATGATAGCGATCGCCCCGCAGGCCGCGAACGGGCTGCGCCAGCAGGGTAAAAGCGTTGTTATCGAGCGCCTTTTGCAGGCGACTCATCATCGCGACTTTATCCTTCAGGCTGCGCTGCAGATGGACAGCGCCACGCTGCTGAAGATTTTCCGGATGGTTGGAGGAGAGCGACAGATCGGCAACCACCCCCAGCTCGCCCAGTACCAGATAAAGATGAGTAACCGGGGAGCGGACATAGCAGTAGCTCACGCCAACCTGCGGCTGCAGCGGCATGCCATCCCAGACAAAGCGGAACTGTTTGATATGCTCGTCAAGGGTATCAATGCGCTGCTGGTGTGATTCTGCGTTAAGCCGTACCGCCAGGTCGCAGCCAGTCAGGTGATATACCTGCTCATTCGGCTGAAGCGTGCCGTTAATCCACTGCGCCAGCTGCTGTTTGTACAAAATACGCAGCAGCACGCCGTAATTTCGGCCCAGAATTTCCAGCTCCGGAATGCGCAGCAGGCAGAGCGCCGACCATGGGTTCTTCGCCAGATCGCGCGACAGCGCCCGCAGGTTAGGCATATGTACGACCGGGTCGAGCAGCGCCAGCCTGCGGGTGCGTTTATTCACCGCACGCTGGCGAGTCGCCAGCATCGACATATAAATCACCACAAACGAGAAGACCAGATAACTGGAAGAGGTGATCGCCAGCTGGATGTCATACCCCGCGTTCACCGGGATATAGTGATAAAAATAGTGAATAGACACCAGCAGCACCGGTGTCCAGATCAGCGATATCAGCTTATAGCCAAAACGCATCGCCCCCCAGAGCATCACCGGCATCAGCAACGACAGGGTGTAGTTGGTGGTGAAAATGGAGCTGTTTTCATTCATCGGGAGCAACAGCAGCGAAAGCAACCCGCCAAGCGTAATCGCCCACAGCAAAAACTCAACGAGCGTCACCTTTTTGTCTATCTGAAGACGGATCTGCGAGATAAAACGGGTGAGATAGCACGGATGACGAATCAGGCGGATCAGCAGATAGCTCAACGGCACGCCTGTCAGCCCGCTGACCAGCAGCGCCTGATAGTTAATGAGCGTGCGAATATTGAGCGGGTTGAGCCCCGCCAGGCTCTGACGACTCTCATACACGCCCAGATAGACCGCAAACTGAAACAACACGAGAAACAGCGTTGCAGGACAGAAGACCTGCCAGAACAGGCGCTGCGGCATCAGCCGGATATCGCCGTACCCCGTCATATTGCGTCTGGGGGCAAAAACGCGATACCCCCCCCAGCTCAGCACGAGAGGAACAATAAAATGCAGCACACCGGCGACGGTTTCAAACAGCCCGACCGCGTCGTAATAACGGATAAACAGCGATAACACAATTCCAGGCACGGCGGCAAAGCCAAAGAAGAGCATTAATACGAGCAGAAAAGAGAGCGGCAAATAATAGAGCGCCACAATACCGTCGCCCAGTTGCGTCAGGGTATTGGCTGCACTCAGCACGGGCATCAAAACCACTGGCAAAATAAGCGGCAGCGCCCACCAGCGGTCTTTATTGCGTTTCAGGAAAGCGAGAATGTTCATAGATGCCCGGTTTAACCCCTTTCAGTCCCTGGGGAACATAAAGACAGGCATCCGACCTGACGTACGCGCCGCCCGGCAACGTGCAGGGCGAACAGTGTGGAGGAAGGATTTTAAATACCAGGCTTGAGAATCCGTTGACCTAAATCAAACTAATTTACGCAAATAACGTTTCGCGGCGCTTTTTTGAAATAATTTTCCTCACGTTATCAAGATGGTAAATGCATTAATAAATTTCGATAACATCAGATAATGTAAACGTTGACGGTTATTTACACATTGCAGAATTGACCCCATCTTCCCGCTGTGCCTTAATATCCTTATCGCCCAAAAGGGCTTACCCAGGAAAAACAGAGTGAGTCAGGTCACGCGTATGCGCAAACGACATCGATTTAACACCCGGATGACCCGCATCATACTGTTAATCAGCTTCCTCTTTTTCTTTGGCCGCTTCGTTTATTCTTCGATTGGCGCCTGGTATCACCACCAGGACAAACTCCAGTCTCAGCAAACCAGCCTGACCGTCGACACGGCTGATCGCTAGCTCGCCGGAGAGTTTTGCACTAACCGAATAATGCCTGCTATCCCTTTGCTGAGGATTTTATCCTGTCGCATGACCACGGCCAGCTGCCGATGCAGCACCGGCGTCAGCGACCTCACGCATAGCCCGTCACGATCGGCTTTCTGTTCCACCGCCATGCGCGGCACAATGCTGTAGCCCAGCCCTGCGCGCACCATGCGCTTGATCGCCTCGATACTGCCAAGCTGCATCACCGGCGCGACCCCTGAGCCACTGGCAGCAAACCAGCCCTCGATCAGCGCCCGGGTACCGCTGCCGGATTCAAAGGCAATCAGCGGGTGAGCATATAACGCCTCCGGGGTAAACGCCCTGAAAGCCTCCTGCTGCTCCCGTGAGGCAATAAACACAAACTCTTCCTCCAACACCGGCAGAACATCCAGCGCTCTGCTACTCACCGGCAGCGTCACCAGCCCCATATCGAGACGGTTCTCCTCGATGGCCCTGACGATATCCAGGGTGTTGCCCGTGGTTACCCCCACGTTCAGAAGCGGATAGTCGCGGCGTAGCTGTTCCAGCAGCGGCGGCAGCAGATGAATGCAGGCGGTTGCGCCCGTGCCGAGCGTAATGGTGCCGCTCACATCATGGCTGAAGGCGCTCACGGCGCGGATGGCTTCATCCACCGCCTGTTGAATGCGCTCCCCATGCGCCAGCAGAGCCTCTCCGGCTGCCGTCACCCTGATGCCCCGCCCGGTACGCTCCACCAGTCGCGTTTGCAGAAATTGCTCCAGCTGGCGAATTTGCAGGCTGACGGCGGGCTGGGAAATGCCCAGCAGATCCGCCGCGGCGGAAAAGCTCCCGCGCTGGTGAACCAGACGGAACGTCGCGAGATAGCCCAGATTAAGCGTCGTCATTCAAAGTTTCTCTTATACCGCGCATAAGGTTGCGGCCCTGCCAGCACAATACCGCGGCCGTTATGCTCAGGACAACTGCATAACGGAGTGAAAACAATGGAAACACCGGCCCTGCCTCGCCGCCTCGCCCTCGCGGCGGGCTGTAATCAGCTCATCAACTGGGGGATCTCGTTTTATATGCCCGGCACCTTCGCGCTGGCCATTTCAGCCGACCGGGGATGGTCATCCCCGCAGATTTACCTCGGCCTGACGCTGGCGATGCTGGTGATGGCGGCGGTTTCTCCTTTTGTTGCCCGTCTGCTGGCGCGCTTTGGCGGCCAGACGGTGGTGATGAGCGGCACATTGCTGATCGCCATCAGCTGCGCAGGGATGGCGTCTACCCAGACGCTGTCTGGCTGGTACTGCGCCTGGCTGATCACCGGCGTCGGGATGCGCCTGTCGCTGTACGATGCGCTGTTCGCCGCGCTGGTCAACCTCTACGGGCAGCAGGCGCGAAGAACGATCTCACGCGTCACGCTGGCGGGCGGGCTGGCCTCCGCCGTCTTCTGGCCGCTGGGCGATGGCCTGCTCCACATCATGAGCTGGCAGGAGGCGTTACGTGTCTATGCCCTCGCAGGCCTGCTGAGCGCGGCGCTGATACGCACCCTTCCCCGGCAGCGGCTGGCGGTGACGACAAAGGTCAGCGCGCCGCCGCTGAAAAACGAACGGCGTAACGGCTGGCTTTATGCCGCCTTCATTGCCCTCATCACTTTTGTCTCTAACGGTACGTCCACCCATCTGCCGGAATTTATTGCAAGCTGCGGCCTGCCGGTCGCCATCGGCATGCTGTGGGGGTTCGGGCAGACGGGCGCCCGCGCGCTGGAGGTCGTGGCCGGTGCCCGCTTAACGCCCTTCTCCTTAATGCTTTTTACCGCTCTCGCCATGCCGCTCTGTTTTCTTGTGGGGATAAGCAGCGCCCTGTTTGTCTGGTGCGCCGCCGGGTTTGTGCTGGGCTATGGGGCCATCAACGGGCTGGTGACTATCGTTAAAGCCACCCTGCCGCTGGCGCTGTTTAGCGCGGAAAACTATGCCCGCCGCACAGGTCTGCTGCTGATCCCCGCGCAGCTGATGGCGGCAGCGTCGCCGTTTGCTTACGCATGGCTCAACAAAACGCTGGGGATCGCAGGGGCAATGTGGGTTTCCACCGGGTTAACGCTGGTGATTGCCGGTCTGGCGATAACGATTGTGCGCCGTTCGCGCAGGCAGAATGTAACGCACTGTATCCAGCGCGACACGCTGACAAACGGGTACAAAACGCCCCCTCCGGCAAATATCGCCGATACATAAAAATGGTCTTCTGTCTCCGTTATCACTCGCAACGGATAAGGAGATAAAGATGAATCGTCGATTTTTACTGCTGCCTATACTTGCCCTGGCGTCGGCCAGCGCCGGGGCTGCGCCCCTGGACAACCTCAGCGCCGCAGACGCCAACGGCCCTGCTGCCGTTGCCCCGCTGGAACACCCGCAGCCCCCCGCCAGGCTGATTGTCGATCCACCGCTCGCCGGTCCGCTGAGCAAAGGGGCGGTCTTTATTCAGTATCGTGTCGAAAACCTGCGTATCGAGCCGGTGTTCGGCCCTGATGCGCTCAGGGTGACCCCGCGCATCGGACACATTCACGTGGTGGTGGATGACGCGCCGTGGCACTGGGCGGATACCAGCGGAGAGCCGGTGATTCTGGTGGGACTCCCCGCCGGTAAACACAAGGTCACGATTATTCTGGCCGATCCGACCCATAAGCCTGTCGATCACAAAACCCTTGAATTCACCGTACCGCCCCATGCGGCGATCCACCATTTTTAAGGAATCTGAAAATGAAAGCACTGTCTGTACTGACGGCAGGCCTGCTGGCCCTTTCCGCCAGCGCCTTCGCGGAGAGTAAAACCAGCGTCGTGCTGGTACACGGCGCGTTTGCCGACGGCAGCAGCTGGAATAAGGTGATTACCCTGTTGCAGAAACAGCACGCAGAGGTGATTGCCGTCCAGCTGCCGCTCACCTCGCTAAAAGATGACGTGGCTGCCACGCAGCGAGCCATCGCCCGGGCGCACGGCGACGTGGTGCTGGTGGGCCACTCGTGGGGCGGCACCGTGATTAGTGAAGCGGGCAACGATGCGCGGGTGAAATCGCTGGTGTATGTGGCGGCGTTCGCGCCGGACTCCGGCCAGTCGACGGCGGATCTCGCGGGAAGCGTCCCTGCTCCGCCGGGCAGCGCGGGCATCGCCAAAACGGCGGACGGCTATTTATATCTGCCAACGGAGGCCGTCAGGAAGGACTTCGCGCCGGATGTGAAACCGGTTGAACAACAGACCATTGCGGCCACGCAGGGGCCAATTAAGGGCGACGCTTTCGCAGAAAAAGTGACTCACGCCGCGTGGTACAACAAACCGAGCTGGTATGTGGTGAGTCAGAATGACCGGATGATTAACCCGGCGCTTGAACGTGCGATGGCGAAGACGATCCATGCGAAAACCACGGAGGTGGCGGCGAGCCACGTGTCAATGGTAAGCCAGCCGGAGATCGTTGCCCGGACGATTGAGCAGGCGATTGAAGCAAAGTAATTTTTTGCGAATTGTAGGCCGGGTAAGCGCAGCGCCACCCGGCAAAAAACAGCCTCAGCGCCCGCCATCCGCGGGATAATCGCGATTAATCCACGCGTGGTTCTCTTCCCAGGTGAACATCCATTTGCGCACCGGCCCGGCCATCACGTTGAGGTAATAGCTGTCATACCCGGCCATCGTCGCCACCGGGTGGTAGCCCTTCGGCACCATGACCACATCACGGTTGTAGACCGCCATGCACTCATCCAGCGTTCTGTCGTCGGTGTAAACCCGCTGCATGCAGAACCCCTGACCGGGGTTGAGGCGATGGTAGTAGGTCTCCTCCAGATACGTCTCCTGCGGCGGGTTATCCGTGTCGTGCTTGTGGCTCGGGTACGAGCTGGTGCAGCCCTCATTGGTCCACACCTCAACCACCAGCAGGCTGTCGGCGGGCTTATCTTCCGGCAGAATATTGTGCACATAGCGCTGGTTATGGCCTTTGCCCCGCGCTTCAGCGTCGATATCCTGCGGCGCAATCAACCGTGTCGGGTATGTGCCTTTGCCGGGGGCGGCGCAGACCGCCAGCTCCAGCCTCGTCAGCGCCTTCACCTGCACCGTCTCCTGCGGGGTGACGTACACCGCCCACGGCCTGATGCGCTCGAACGGGCTCATCCGCTCGCCAATGTCGTTAAACTGCGCGGAAGGCGTGCTGATGGAGGCGCGCCCGGCGACCAGCACCAGACAGCGCTCTTCGCTGACGGCGGGCAGCGTCAGCGTCTGCCCCTCCTGCAGCTCAAACGCCTCAAAGCCGACATATCCCCAGCCGGCGCGTTCCGGCGTAACGCACTGGGTGCGCCCCACCGCGTCCGGCTGTTGCCAGCGTGATAGCAAACGTGACATGTCACCTCCTCAGATAAGCCCGGCGTCGCGCGCCAGGCGGCTCAGGTTGTTGTACCCCAGACGGGCGTAGGTCAGCGGGTGGGCAATCGCCGGATCCTGCTCGGCCTCCACCACCAGCCAGCCGTGATAATCCTCCGCTTTCAGCAGTTGCATAATCGGCGGGTAATCCACGCAGCCGTCGCCCGGCACGGTAAACACGCCGCTCAGCACCGCGTCGAGGAAGCTGGTTTTACGGTTTTTCACGTCCGCCAGCACGTCGGCACGCACGTCTTTGCAGTGGACGTGGTTGATGCGCGACGCCCAGCGCTGCGCCACTGCCAGCGGATCGGCCCCGGCAAAGGTCAGATGGCCGGTATCCAGCAGCAATCCGACCGCCTCCCCGGTGTGGGTCATCAGATTGTCCACGTCGTCGGCGGACTCAATCACCGTGCCCATATGGTGATGGTAGGCAATCTGCACGCCCTGCTGCTGCGTATAGCGGGCAAACTCGGTGAGCTTCTCGCCGTACTCTTTCCAGCGCGCCTGCGGGAAGCGCGGGCGCAGGTGAACCGGGGTCTGCTGCTCGCCGTGAATACAGCCGCTGACTTCGGCAAAGACCAGCACCTTCGCCCCCAGCTCGCGCAGCAGCGTCAGGTGAGACTGCACGGCGGCGATCTCCTCCTCCACGCTGCGCTCCAGCAGGCGGCCGGAGTACCAGCCGGAAACCAGCTGCAGGTCATGGCGCTGCAGGATGGGGCCAAGCAGCCGCGCTTCGCGCGGGAATTTATTACCCAATTCGAACCCGGCAAAACCGGCCTCTTTTCCCTCGCTCAGACAGGTTTCCAGCGGCGTCTCCGCGCCGAGGGAAGGCAGATCGTCATTCGTCCACGTCAGCGGGTTAATGCCCAGTTGTACACTCATTGTCGTCTCCATTATGCGTGTCCGCGCTCGCGCCACCAGGCGATAAGCTGCAGGTAGTTGTCCCGGATGCGCGCCACCAGCTGCGCATCGTCAATGTCGTGTTTCAGCCACGCGCGGGAGGCATCGCCAAACAGCGTGCGTCCCACGGCAAACCCTTTCACCAGCGCCTGTCCCGCTGCGGCTTTGAAGTCAGCGCGCAGCTGTTCTGCCGGGGCATCCAGCCCGAGGATCACCACCCCGCGGCAGTGCGGGTCCCGGCGCGCAATAATCTCGCTCAGCGCCGTCCAGCCCCCGGCTGAGAGCGGCGGCAGCTTCCACCAGTCCGGGTAAATGCCGAGGTTGTAGAAGCGGGAGATGGCGCGCAGGTAGAGTTCATCGCTGCGCGGCATGCTGGCCGGAAGGATCACCTCCAGCAGCAGCTCATGCCCGGACTGGCAGCAGGCGTGGTACACCTCGGCGATTTTCTGTTCCTGCTCCAGGCGCAGGCCGTGGGCGTCTTCAGGATGGAAGAAGACCAGGCATTTCACCACGTGCTCCTGCGGCCAGCTGATAAGCTGGGTGCCGATGTTGCCGTGCTCCATCTCCAGCGGACGCGAGCCGGGCAGCTCAATGGGGCGGCCAATCCACCACCCTTCACCGGTAATGGCGTTCAGCGCGTCCTGACCAAAGGTGCCGTCGCACAGCAGACCGGCTTTGCCCTCCAGCCCGGCGCAGCTTGCCGCCTCGCGGCTGGCCTGCAGGATCAACTGCTTCAGCGCCGGAATGCGCCCGATCGACGCGCCGCACTGCAGCGCCATGTCCTCCAGCTGGCTGCGGTGGTCGAAGGCCATTACACACAGCTCCGGCCATTCCCGACGGCGGGTAGTGACCCGGTGGAGATGGTTAAGACGCGGGTCGAGATCCGGGCGGGGCACCCTTGCGGCGCGCGAGAGATAATCATCCAGCTCGATTTTGCTCGGCATCGCCGGGGCGCAGCCGTGGCGCGACACCACCAGCGCGCCGCAGGCGTTGGCGTAGCGGCACGCCTGCTCCCAGCCCTCGTCATTCAGGTAGCCGCGCAGCAGGCCGGACATAAACGCATCTCCCGCGCCGAGGACGTTCAGCACCTCCACGCGCACGCCGGTCACCGTCAGGCCGTCGTCCAGACGGGGCGGAATGGCGCCGGTATAGACCGAACACCCCAGCGCGCCGCGCTTGCAGACCAGCGTTGCCTGACTCACGGCACGCACCTGCTCCAGCGCCTGAAGGGTATCCGTACTGCCGCCGGCAATGTGAAACTCCTCTTCGGTGCCGACGATGACGTCGAAGAGGTGCAGTACCTCCTGCAGCTCACGGGTGACCTTATCGGCAGCGATAAAGCGCGTTTCGCCGTCGCCTAAGGAGGTCAGCCCCCACAGCACCGGACGGTAGTCGATGTCCAGCACCGTGCGCACGCCGTGACGGCGGGCATAGCCCAGCGCCGTCAGCACCGCCTCGCGGGTCTGCGGGTGAGAAAGGTGAGTCCCGGTGATGGCAAGACACCGTGCGGAGGCGATGTAGCTTTCGTCCACATCGCTGGCCGTAATGGCCATATCCGCGCAGTTATCGCGATAAAAAATCAGAGGAAAGGTGTCCCGGTCTTTAATGCCGAGTAGCACCAGCGCCGTAAGGCGTTCTTTGTCGGTAATGAGATGGCTGGTATCGCAGCCCACCTGGTTTAACTCTTCCCGCAGGAAGCGGCCCATATGTTCATCGCCGACGCGCGCCAGCATCGACGAGCGCAGGCCCTGGCGTGCGGTGCCGTACGCCACGTTGCCGGACGAGCCGCCGAGGTATTTGGCGAAGCTCGAGACATCCTCCAGACGGGCACCAATCTGCTGGCTGTAGAGGTCTACCGCCACGCGGCCCATGCATATCACATCAAACTGCTTTTCCACGTTGATACCTCATCAGACAATGTCGTTCACGTTCAGCCAGCGGCCCTGCAGGTGTGAGAGCGCAATCGCGTCCAGCACGCGCGACACCTTCCAGCCCTCTTCGAAGTCCGGCCACATCGGCGCGTCGGCGGCTATCCCGTCTACCAGGTCGCGCACCTCCACCGTTTTTTGATCGTTAAAGCCAATCCCGTGGCCCGCGCCCATGCAGAACGCGCCATAGTCCGGGTGAGCGGGGCCGACGAGCAGGGTACGGAACCCCTGACGGTTCACCGGATCGTCATGCAGATAGAGCTTCAGCTCCGCCATGCGCTCCTGGGTGAAACTGATGGCGCCTTTCGTCCCGGTGATCACATACGACAGCCCCATCTTGCGCCCGCAGGCGACGCGGGAGGTCTCAATAACGCCCTGTGCCCCGCCCGCGAAGCGCACCATCGCGTGGGCCTGATCCTCATTTTCGACGGCGATCATCTCCGACGAACCGGCCTTTGCCGGACGCGCCGGAACCACGATTTTTAAATCACCGCAAACCTGCTCAATCTCCCCTACCAGGTACTGGGCCATGTTGACGATGTGCGCCGCGAGGTCGCCCAGCGCCCCCAGCCCGGCGGTCTCTTTGAAGCAGTGCCAGTGGATCGGCGAAAGCGGGTCGGCCATATAGTCTTCGTTGTGGGTACCGTAGAAGTGGATCACTTCACCAATCTCGCCACGGGCGATAATCTCTTTCGCCAGCTGCGCCGTCGGGTTTTTCATGTAGTTGAACCCCACCAGCGTTTTCACCCCTGCCCGCTTCGCAGCGTCGACCATCTCGCGCGCATCGTGGGCGTTGAGCGCCAGCGGCTTCTCCGAGTAGACGTGCTTGCCGTGGCGGATCGCCTCCAGCGCCATCTCTTTATGCAGGTGGTTGGGGGAACAAATATCCACCACGTCAATGGCCGGGTCGGCCACCAGCGCCCGCCAGTCTCCGGTTGAGCGGTTGAAGCCAAACGCCTGGGCGCGCGCTGCCGCCAGCTCCGGCGTGACTTCCGCCACCATCTCGCGCACCAGCCTGCCGCGCAGGTTGAACACCGTCGGGGCCTGGGCATAGGCGATGGCATGCGCCTTGCCGATATACCCGGTGCCAATCAATCCAATACGAACCTCTTTCATCGTGATCCTCACAGTGCGCCGCGACGGCTCTTGGCGTAGGTGTCAAACGCCACCGCCAGAACGATAATTAATCCGGTGATAATCTGCTGGTAGTAGGCCGAGACGTTCATCAACACCAGGCCGTTAATCAGAATGCCCATAATGATGGAGCCGATAATGGTGCCGCCGATGCGCCCGTAGCCGCCCATCAGCGAGGTGCCGCCAATCACCACCGAGGCGATGACGCGCAGCTCGAAGGAGATCCCGGCCACCGCCTCGGCGCTCCCCAGACGCGCGCTGAGGATGAAGCCCGCCAGCCCCGCCAGGCAGCCAATCAGCACATAGACGCTGACCAGCACGCGCCTGACGTTCACCCCCGCCAGACGCGCTGCCTCCGGGTTGCCGCCAATGGCGTAGACGAAGCGGCCCCAGCGGGTTTTATGCAGCGCCAGATAGCCGCCGACGGCGACGATGGCAAAAATCCAGATTGGAATGGAGATGCCGAGCAGCTCCCCGCGTCCCCACCAGCGGTAGCCCTGATCGAAACCGGCGATCGGCGCGCCGTCGTTAATTACCAGCGTCAGGCCGCGCCAGATGGTCATCCCGCCGAGGGTGACGATGAACGGCGGCAGGCGCAGGCGGGTGACGCCCAGACCGTGCAGGAAGCCAATCGCCGTGCCCATCGCCAGACAGATCCCCAGCCCAATCAGCCAGCTCATGCCGCCCCAGGCATTCGGGTCAACGGTGGTGAAGTTGTCGCCCTTAATCACGTACGCCGCGGTCATGGCGCACACTGCCAGAATGGAGCCGACGGAGAGGTCGATCCCGGCGGTGAGGATGACGAAGGTCATCCCCACGGCCATGATCCCGTAGATGGAGACTTCGGTCAGAATGTTGAAAATATTGCGTTCAGAGAAAAAATTGCTGTTCTGCGACTGGAAGAAGATCAGCAGCAGGATCATGAAAATCAGCACCCCAAAGCGCTCGAAGAAGGCGATGGGATCGATGCGTCCGGCACGTTTAACCGGGACCTGCGTTTTAGAAATCATCTGCGTCATGAGTTACTCCGTTATGCCGCGTTCAGGGCGTTGTGGTTGATGGCCATCATCGTCATCAGCCGCTCTTCGTTGGCCTCATCGCCGTGGATCTCGCCGGTGACCCGGCCTTCACTCAGGGTGATAATCCGGTCGGAAACCGCCATCACTTCAGGCAGATCGGAGGAGATCACGATCACCGCCACGCCCTTTTTCGCCATGTCAAACAGCACCTGGTGCACTTCTGATTTGGTCCCCACGTCAATGCCGCGCGTCGGCTCATCAACGATCAGCACCCGCGGGTTGAGCGCCATGCAGCGCGCGAGGATCACTTTTTGCTGGTTACCGCCGGAGAGCTTGCGCACCTCCTGCGCGCTGTTGACCATTTTGATCTGCAGCGCCTGGCGGTAGGACTCAATCAGATCGTCCTCTTTGCGGGTGTTCACAAACCAGCGCCAGTGCAGCAGCGAGGAGAGGCAGGAGAGCGACAGGTTGTCGCGAATCGACAGCCCCAGCACCGCCCCCTCTTTTTTACGGTCTTCCGGTACCAGCGCCACGCCCTGTTCGAGGGCATACAGCGGGTCGCGCGGCTGGTACGGCACGCCGTCCAGCTCAAAGCTGCCCGAGGTAAACGCGTCTGCGCCAAACAGGCAGCGCGCCACTTCGGTGCGCCCGGCGCCCACCAGCCCGGCAATGCCTAACACCTCCCCAGCGTGGACGTGGAAGCTGATGTCATGCAGGGCGATGCCGTGCGGATCCAGCGGCGGCTTTTCACGGCTCAGCCCCTTCACCGCCAGGCGAACGGGTTTGTCCTCATGGTGGGTTTCGCTGGCGGGACGACGGTTAAAGGCCACATCGCGCCCGACCATCAGGCGGATCAGCTGTTCGACGTTGGTCTCGGCCACCGCGCCGGTGCCGGTGAAGCGGCCGTCCTGGAAAACGGTGAAGCGATCGCAAAGCTGGAACACTTCGTGCAGACGGTGGGTGACATAGATAATGCTCACGCCACGGGTTTTAAGCTCTCGCACCACGCGGTGCAGGCTTTCCACCTCGCTGTCGCTCAGCGCGGCGGACGGTTCGTCCATAATGATTAAACGGGCGTTGAGGGTCAGCGCCCGGGCGATCTCCACCATTTGCTGCTGCGCCACGCTCAGACGGGCGACGGGTGTGGTCGGGGCGACGTTCAGCTGCAGGTAATCGAGAATAACCTGCGCCTCCTGGTTTACCGCCTTTTCGTCGACGATCAGGTTACGCTTGCGCGGTTCGCGCCCGAGAAACATGTTTTCCGCGACGGTCATATTGGGCAGCAGGTTGAATTCCTGATAGATAGTGATAATGCCCTTGTTCTGGCGCTCCACCGGGGAGTCATCCACCGGCAACGTTTCGCCGTTAAACCAGATTTCCCCGCGGGTTTGCGGCTGCGCGCCCGCAAGCGCTTTTAGCAGCGTCGATTTTCCCGCCCCGTTTTCCCCCAGCAGGGCGTGAATTTCTCCGCTGCCGACGGTCAGCTGGGCGCTGCTCAGCGCCCAGACGCCGGAAAAGCTTTTTGCCAGGTCGGTCACTTTCAGTAAGGGTTGCGACATCGGTCTGCTCCTCCTCATGATGAGCCGCCAGAGGCGGCTCGGGACATATTAGTTACCGGCCTCACCGATCCGCTCAGCCTGCTGCAGGTTCTCTTTGGTGATCAGCGTTGGCGGGTAGTCAGCCCCGGTGATGGCTTTCTTCTCACGCACGTTAGCCACCAGCTGGCTCATCGCCGTCTGCACCGCAAAGCCCGGACGCTGATCCGCCGTTACCGCCAGCCAGCCGTCGCGCACGCGGGCCAGCGCTTCCGGCACCGCGTCAAAGCCGGTGACCAGAATTTCGCCCGGCTTCACACCCTGGCTCTGCAGGGCTTCGATCGCCCCCAGCGCCATATCGTCATTGGCGGAGAGGATCACCTGCGGGCGTTTCGGCAGTGAAGGCAGGACGCTTTCAACGATGCGCATCCCTTCTGAACGCATCCAGTTGCCGGTCTGATCGGCGACGATCTTGTACTTATCCCCGCCCGCCTTCAGGCTGTCGCGGATCCCTTTGGTGCGTTCAATGTTGGAGGAGGAGCCCGGCTGCCCGGTCAGCAGAATGATCTCCGCGCCGTCGGGGAATTTGGTTTTCACAAAATCGCCAATCGCCTGGCCGCCCTTGTAGTTGTTGGCGCCGAAGTGCGGCACTTTTTTCTGGCTGTCGACGGAGCGGTCAAGGGTGACGACCGGCAGCTTCGCATCCTGAATTTCATCCACCGCGCTTGAGACCGCGTTGACGTCGTTCGGGGAGACGATAAAGCCCTGCGCCCCGCGGGTAATGGCGTTTTCCAGGTCAGCCACCTGTTTTGGCGAGCTGCCCTGGCCGTCCAGCACCTGAAGCTTCACGCCCATCTCTTTTGCGGCTTTCACCGCCGTGCGCTGCATGTGAACTTCAAACGGCATGGCCAGGTTTGGGGTACTGAAAACAATTTGCTCGTTTTCGGCGAAGGCGGCCCCGGATGTCATGGCGATGAGGGCGGCTACGATCAGTTTTTTCATTATTATGTCTCTCTGTGTAGGGTGGTTGTGTTTAGAGGACGATCTCGCGCTGGCTTCGCAGCGATTCCAGCGCTTTATCCGCGAGGTACAGCGCACGTTCACCATCATCGCCGCTGCAGTCAGGTACCGCTTCGCCGCGCAGGACCGCGACAAAATGTTCCCATTCCGCGGCGTAAGCGGATTTGTAACGCTGCAGGAAGAAGTGTTCCGGCAGCGCGCTGGTGCAGCCCTGTTTGCCGTAGTGCTGCACCTGGTTTTCCAGAATGTTGCCTGCGCACAGCAGCCCTTCGGAGCCGTGCAGCTCCAGGCGCTGGTCATAGCCATACGAGGAGCGGCGGCTGTTGACGATGGTCGCCATCGCGCCGGAGGCGTATTTCAGAACGATAAACGCGGTATCGATATCTCCCGCCTCGCCAATCGCCGGATCCACCAGGTTGCTGCCCTGGGCATACACCGACACCGGCTCTTCGCCCATGATGAAGCGCGCCATGTCAAAGTCGTGGATGGTCATATCGCGGAACATGCCGCCGGAGACGCGTACGTACTCCGCAGGCGGCGGAGACGGATCGCGGGAGATGATGAGCAGTGATTCCGGCTTGCCGATGCGCCCGGCCTGAGCCTCGGTTTTCACGCGGCGGAACTGCGGGTCAAAGCGGCGGTTAAAGCCAATGAACAGCGGCACGTCATACTCCTTGACCACCTTCAGGCAGTCGCGCACGCGGGCAAGGTCGAGGTGTACCGGCTTTTCACAGAAGATGGCCTTGCCGTGGCGGGCGGCCATTTCAATCAGGTCCGCGTGGGTGTCGGTGGCAGAGGCGATCAGCACGGCGTGAACGTTAGGGTCGGTCATCGCCTCAGTCAGGCTCTGCTGGCGGGCCTGATACTGCGTGGCGAGACGGGTGGCAAATTCCTGATTCGGGTCAACCACGGACCAGAGCGTGGTCGCGCTGTGGCTGGCGATGTTAGCTGCATGTACCTGGCCAATTCGGCCAGCGCCCAGTAAAGCAATGTTAAACATAACGGCTCCCGGTGTTGGTGAATGCTGTGAACTAACGACCCTATAAATAAAACATTTATTTCATTTTTATAAATAGTGAAAATTATGTTTTTGAGCGTGGGTTAACACTTTTGAGATGAATGAGATAAATTCTGTTATCAATCTCACAACATGGAAGGGAGGACATCTTCCCCTCACCCCGGCCCTCTCCCCAAAGGGGCGAGGGAGAAAAGACAGCCCCGAGCCTTCCCCTCTCCCCAGGCGGGCGAGGGAGAAAAGGCCGCACCGAACCATCCCCTCTCCCCTTTGGGGAGAGGGTTAGGGTGAGGGGAAATGAAATGAAAATTTCGTTACGAGGGAAAAACTTAATACTGACGGGCTTTTTTCACCTGCGCCTGCGTTTGCTCCGCGGCTTCGCGCACCGCAGGTGACGCCGCCACCTGCGCATCACCGGTGCGCCACCAGGAGGCGTAATCGTGGGTCATGGTCTTTGGCAGCACCTTGATGTCCAGCAGCGTGGGGCCAGGATGCGCGCGGGACGCCTCCAGCGCCGCCAGCAGGCTTTGCTCATCGTTCACCCGCCACGCGCGGCAGCCGTAGCTTTCCGCGTTTTGCGCAAAATCGACCTTCACCAGCGGCCCGTCAAGCTGCCCGGTTTCCGGATTGCGATGGCGGTTTTCCGTGCCAAAGCTGCCCATGCCGTGCCCCATCTGCAGGTTGTTGATGCAGCCGAAGCTGGCGTTATCAAACAGCAGAACGGTGATCTTAATGCCCTCCTGCACCGCGGTTTGCAGCTCGGAGTGCAGCATCATGTAGGAGCCATCCCCCACCATGGCGTACACCGGCTGTCCGGGTCGGGCGAGCTTCGCGCCAATGGCTGCCGCAATCTCGTAGCCCATGCAGGAGTAGCCGTACTCCAGATGGTAGGTGTCCGGCGTTTTGACCTGCCAGAGGCGCTGTAAATCTCCCGGCAGCGATCCGGCCGCCCCCACCACGATGGCGTTATCTTCCACATGCTGGTTGATGAGCCCCAGCACCCGCGTCTGGGTCAGGCGGGTGTTGAGCGTCTCGCCGTACTCCGCCAGTTGCGCATCCAGATGCCCTGCCACTTCGGGCGCGTCGTCAGGACGCCACTGGCGATCCCACAGGCGGCGGCACTCGTCGCGCCAGGCGGATTTCGCCTGAACGATCGCCTCTCCCCAGCCGCTGCGGTACTCCCCGAGCGCGTGGGTTAAGGCCTGCAGCCCGGTTTGGGCATCGGCTATCAGCGCGGTGGCATCCAGCTTCAGGGCGTCAAATTCGGCCACGTTCAGCAGCAGGAACTCCACGTCCGGATGGCAAAAGAGCGCCTTGGAGCCGGTGGTAAAGTCGGTCAGGCGCGTGCCGATGCCGATCACCAGGTCGGCCTGCGGCGCGAGCTGGTTGGCCGCCATTCCTCCCGTCACGCCCACCCCGCCCAGATTAAGTGGGTGGTCACTTACCAGCGCCCCCTTTCCGGCCTGGGTTTCAGCAAACGGCAGCTGCAGCGTCTCGACAAATTCGCGAAACGCCTCATGCGCGCCGGAATAGCGCACGCCGCCGCCGCACACCACCAGCGGCCGACGTTTACGGGCGATCAGCGCCCGCGCCTGCGCCAGACGCTGCGGGTCCGGCGGACGACGCTCGATGTGATGCACGCGACGCGCAAAGAAGCTCAGCGGGTAATCCCAGGCTTCCCCCTGCACGTCCTGCGGCAGGCAAATCGTCACCGCACCGGTATCTGCCGGGTCAGTAAGCGTTCGCATCGCGTTTAGCATCGCGCTCATTAACTGCTCCGGGCGGTTGATACGGTCCCAGTAGCGGGAGACCGGACGGAAGCAGTCGTTAGTGCTGATGCTGAGATCGTGATACTGCTCAATCTGCTGCAGCACCGGGTCCGGCTGGCGGCTGGCGTAGATGTCTCCTGGCAGCAGCAACAGCGGAATGCGGTTTGCCGTAGCGGTCGCCGCGGCGGTGACCATATTGGCGGCCCCCGGCCCGACGGAGGAGGTGACGGAGAAAATGCGCTGACGACGGTGCTGTCTGGCGAATCCCGTCGCCATGTGGGCGATGCCCTGCTCGTTGCAGCCCTGCATCACCTGCAGATGGCCCGGATCCTGCTCCAGCGCCTGGCCGATACCGAGCACGTTGCCGTGTCCAAAGATGGTGGCGACGCCCTCCACGAAGGGCGTTTCGTTGCCGTCAACGCTGACGTACTGTTGGTTAAGGAATCTGACCAGCGCCTGGGCCATGGTCATTCGTTCGGTTTGCATAACACCTCCTTTCAGCCCAGCGTCGGCATGGAGAACGCCGCGCCGGTCTCCTGCTGCATTTCCGGCCAGCGCGCGGTGATGGTTTTCATTCGGGTGTAGAAACGCACGCCGTCGTTGCCGTGAACGTTGAGTGCGCCAAAAATCGAGCGCTTCCAGCCGCCAAAGCTGTGGAATGCCATCGGCACCGGGATCGGCACATTGACGCCCACCATACCCGCCTGCACCTCTTCGCAGAAGCGGCGTGCGCAGCCGCCGTCACGGGTGAAGATCGCCGAGCCATTACCATATTCATGGCGGTTAATCAGATCCACCGCGCTGGCGTAATCTGCTACGCGCACCACAGAAAGCACCGGACCAAAAATCTCTTCTTTATAGATGGTCATCTCCGGGGTGACGTTATCGAACAGCGTCGGCCCGACAAAATAGCCCTGCTCGTGGCCCTTCACGCTGAAGTCGCGACCGTCCACGCGAAGCGTCGCCCCCTGCGTTTCCCCGCTGTCGATATAGCCCAGCACCTTGCTGCGGTGCGCGGAGGAGATGAGCGGCCCCATTTCGTTCTCCGGCGTCTGGTCTAGTCCTGGCCCAACGCGCAGCGCGGCAATCTGTTTTTCCAGCCGGGCGCAGAGCTCATCGGCGGTGTTATCCCCCACCGCCAGCACCACCGAGAGCGCCATGCAGCGTTCCCCCGCGGCGCCGTAGGCCGCGCCCATAATGGCGTTGGTCGCCATCTCCATGTCGGCATCCGGCATTAAAATGCAGTGGTTTTTCGCCCCGCCCAGCGCCTGACAGCGCTTCCCGTGGGCAGACGCGGTCTGGTAAATGTATTCGGCAATCGGCGTGGAGCCGACAAAGCTCACCGCCTGCACCCGCGGGTCGGTCAGGAGCACGTCGACGGACTCCTTGTCACCCTGCACCACGTTGAACACGCCGTCCGGCAGGCCGGCCTCTTTCAGCAGCTGCGCCAGTGCCAGCGCCAGCGAAGGGTCTTTTTCCGACGGCTTCAGCACGAAGGTGTTGCCGGTCGCCAGGGCAATCGGGAACATCCACATCGGCACCATCGCCGGGAAGTTAAACGGCGTGATCCCGGCGCAGACGCCGAGCGGCTGCATCAGCGAGTGGCTGTCAACGCCGGTACCGACGTTCGCCGAGTGTTCACCCTTTTGCAGATGCGGAATGCCGCAGGCAAATTCGACCACTTCCAGGCCGCGGGTCAGTTCGCCCACCGCATCGGAGAAGACCTTGCCGTGCTCTTCGCTAATGAGGCGGGCCAGGCGCTCCATATTCTCTTCCAGCAGCGCCTTGAAGCGGAACATCACGCGCGCGCGCTTAAGCGGAGCATGGCGCGCCCACGCAGGAAACGCCTGCTGCGCGGCGGCAATCGCCTGCTCCGTTTCCTGTGCCGTACTCATCACCACCTGGCGGATCTGCTCGCCGGTGGCCGGGTTGAAGATCGCCTGAACGCGCTGGCCTGAACCGGTGACACATTCGCCGTGAATAAAATTCGCTACCGTCTCCATCCTTAACCTCTCGCTGTTGATACGTGACTTGACCTGAACACTGTGTACTGAACACTATATATGAAACAAATATTCCATTTTAAGTTGAAATAAAATAAATGATGATTATTGTGATCAAGGATGGATTTTTATGTTAACAGCCAGCATCACTGACGCTGCGTGCGCTATTAAGGGATTTCGGGCGAGGAAATGACTGAAGCTTCTGTTTCATTTTTGCTGCCAGATGGATGGCCGACATTTAAAAGACGCGGTTTTGCGTTTAGAATCATAAGACTGTATTTGGGGGATAACATGACGACAGCAACCAGCCTGAACGAACTGCAGCAGCAAATCCGCGATCGCTACGATAGCCTGAGCAAGAGGCTGCAGCAGGTCTCCCGCTATGTGCTGGATAACACCAACAGCGTGGCGTTTGACACGGTTGCGGTCATTGCTGAGCGCGCCGATGTGCCGCCGTCGACGCTGATCCGCTTTGCCAACGCCTTTGACTTCACCGGCTTCAACGAAATGAAACAGCTGTTTCGCATGAACCTGGTGGAGGAGACCGCCAGCTACAGTGACCGCGCCCGGCTGTTCCGCGAGATGGAGAGCGAGGCCGTGCCGGAAACGCCGCTCGATATCCTGCAGGAGTTCGCCCGTTCAAACGCGCAGGCGCTGCAGCAGCTGGCCGCCCGCGCCGAGCCGGAGATGCTGGAGCGCGCGGTACAGCTGCTGGCCGAGGCCGACACCATCTACATCGCCGGTCTGCGCCGCTCCTTTAGCGTCGCCGCGTATCTGACCTACGCCCTGAGTCACCTCGAATGCCGCCCGATTCTGCTCGACGGCATGGGCGGGATGCTGCGCGAGCAGATCAGCCGCATTAAGGCGCGCGACATTGTGGTGTCGATCAGTTTCTCGCCGTACGCGGAAGAGACGGTGATGGTCAGCGAAACCGCCGCCAGCGTCGGCGCGCGGCAGATTGTGATCACGGACAGCCAGATAAGCCCCCTGGCGACGTTCAGCGATCTCTGCTTTGTGGTGAAAGAGGCACAGGTGGATGCGTTCCGGTCTCAGTCGGCGACGCTGTGCCTGGTGCAGTCGCTGGTGGTGGCGCTGGCGTATCGGTTGGGGAGTGGGGAGAAATAGCCCCAGAGCAGTCTGGTGGGCCGGGTAAGGCATAGCCGATACCCGACCGCCTGAAAAGCATCAGCCAGACATTAACAGCTCCTTATCTCGGGGCAATCCGAATAATTGACGGAAGAGAGGGAATTCAGACGTTGCCCCGTAATCTGTAACACACGCAGCAAAAGCATGATGCCGCGGCGGGTATCAGGATCGTTGAGCATGGAGAGCACCTGTCGAAGCGAGATATCCCCTTCGCGGTTTATTTGCTCTCCCCACGCCATGCGCAGCGCGGTTCCGCCTTCCCAGCCGACGGTGACAACATCTTCAAAAACGCCAGCCAGTTTTTCGACCATCGCGTTATCGGTCATTTCCAGCAGGTCTGCAACGACGGCGAGCAGATCAACCAGATTATTCAGACGATTGCCTGCCATCAGCGGGGCAAGGCTTTTTAGTAACTGTTCCTGGTCACTCATCAGAACATCCCCCTCACGACACCCCAATACAGTCCGCGGTTAAAGCCGTTTCGCAGCATGCCACCGAGTTTTGTCGCCGGCATGGGGGTAACGTCATTGCGATAGTCATATACCAGCGGCATGCCGGCCCAGAGCCCCATCTGCGCAACGGCCTGGACCCGTCCATCGTAATGGTTACCGCTTCCGGGCGGTCTGCCATACAGCTCCGCCACAATGTTATCCGCGATGATGGGCGCCTGGTTGTGGCACGATCCGCCGGCTTTACTGATCGGCAGGTCAACGGTATCGCCGATCACATACACCCCTTCTAAACCGTAGACGCCCAGCGTCTGGTGATCCGTCGGCAACCAGCCTTCACCGTTCTGAACCTCACTGAGCCCGGTGTTACGCACCGCTTCTACTGCCCTGATGGGCGGCGTGGCCATCAGGATATCGAAGTTCTGTGAATCGCCCTCGGCGGAATAGGCAATTTTACTGTCAGGATCGACATGGCTTAAGGTAAAACCGCGCTGATGCTGTATTCCTTTGGCAGCAAAAATATCGCCCAGCGCCTCCCCCACCGGACGCTGCAGGAACAGACAGTTTCTCAGCAATTGCGCGACGGTCGGATAGGTATAAACAATCTCAACCTGATTACGTACGCCACGCTGACGCAAATAGTCATCAATCATCAGTGTGGTTTCAATGGGGGCAATGCCGCACTGGTGGGGCACATTCGGCGTTTCCGGGAAAGAGACGGTAATAAATATTCGCCCCTTTTTAATGGTGGAGAGCTTATGCACTAGCTGTCTTGCCGCCGCATATTGATAAAAATGGTCGCCCGCTTCGGCAAGGCCAGGGATTTTTTGGGGGAAAGGCGTGCAGCCGGTTGCGATAACCAGCAGGTCCCAGTCGTAATGTTGCTTACTGGCACCGTAGAGCCGACGCTGTTTAAAATCGAAAGCTTCAATCTTATCGGTAATGAAGCGGATTTCCGGACTGAGTAACTGCCGTTCAGGCCGTGCCAGTTCATGGTGGTGAAAGAGGTTAAACGCGACATACATAAATGCGGGCTTGTAGTAATGCACCGGCGATTCGGAAATCAGCATTAACTCTACCTGACCGCTGGCAATTTCACGCCGTAATTTCCTGGCCAGCAGGTTGGCGACAATCGTCCCTCCCGTGCCGCCGCCGACAATCATTATGCGGTTTTTCATTCCTTTATTCGCTCATGGTTGTGAATGGGAATTCACGTAACCAGACCGCTTCACTGTTACGCTCAGCTAAAAGGTAGTAATGGAATAATATTTCGCAATTTAAACCATAATATAAAATTTAATTTTGTTAATCACACCATCATTTATAATATACACTACAAAATATAACTTATATCCCTGTAACGTAGTCTCTGGCTGTGCTCTCTTTTCATCACCATTATTCGCCAAAAAGCAGCTTTGTGTACTTTTTAGATACAGCCCCGGAGCGCTGTCCGTTCGCGCCATAATAGCGATCTTCTCGGCACAGTCGTTCCTTCACATCGCAGAAAATGCCGTTGGCAAAGGTGAACTCGGTCAGATCGACATTGCTCGACGTGAACACTTCGTTTGCTGCAGCCTTCTTACCGAGATAGGTCTCTGTCAACGCGCGGGATAATCCCTTGTCATTGGCGCATACATATCGATCGCAGAGCACGCCCGAGACTGGCGACTTGAGCCTGGCGGGGGTCCTGGCCTGGGCGGACATGGCGGACACGGCCAGCAGCGCGGCCACAGAGCATGCGAGTATTGACTTGTTCAAGATGATAATCTCCGTTGGTTAATGAGAGTCGGCTTTGCACCGGGCGCGGTGGAAGCATGATGAGGGTGAAAAACCCTGAGGGTTCTGAGTTTCAACAGGAAACGCCCCGTATGGCTTTTTGTTGACTTAAACAGTCGTCGAAAGTTCGGCTCGGTGGCAATTGTAAGGGCCCTATTCAGGTGAGTCATGCGATTTTAAAGAGCTGCACTACTAAGCTGTAAATGGAGTGGGCTTGTGGGGCGGGTCAGGTCCGCTCTGAGCGAGAAGCGGACCTTGATGTTACGCCAATATTTCAGTGCTGCTCAGTAGAGTAGGCCCTCATAAATACATCGAGAGAGTGTACCACCCTGTGTTGGATTTCTGTATCAGTTAACGACTTCCGTGCCCCGAGTTTTATTTCAAGGCTCGTCATACCAAGCCATAAACCAGCCAGATGGTCGGCGGCTTCACGGGCATTGCACTCTCTCAGCAATCCAGCTTCTATTGCTTCGGCAATAATCGTTTCCAACATCTGTTGCGCACGGCCTGGGCCGGCTGCATAAAAGCGCCCGGGCAGGTCAGGATGTCGGATTGCGGCAGAGGCAATAAGCCTGTCCCAACCGGTCAGTTCTTTCTGGTTTATGAAACGTACAAACCTGCTACCAAAAGCAGTTAAAACTTCCTGTAGGGGCAGGTTGTGGCGTTGTGAAAACTCCCTGTCGCTGATGGTCAGATCTGATTCCTGTCGCAGCACAGCTTCAATCAAGGTTTCCTTGTCAGCAAAATTCGCATAAAGAGTGGCTTTCGCCACCCCTGCAATACGCGCTATTTCTGCAGTCGTGACATTAAGCCCCTTTTCCAGAAAAAGTCTTCGCGCCGCCTGCACTATAGCCTGTTCCTTCAGGAGATCTTTAGGACGGCCTTTCTGTCGTTTATTTTCATTCATCATTTGCGTCCCGAAAGCAGCATGCTCATCATTAGTCCCCCTATTACTGTAATGTGCTCAAGAGCGATATGGAATTCTTGGGTACGTTTAGGTTCATTGAATGTCCAGAAAGGATGGCCCAACGGAATAGTGAGCAATGTAAATATAATCAGCAACATTGCCCCAACCCAGCCATACCCGGACCGGTCAGAAATCACCAGAGCGGATCCCCCAAGCTGACACAGGATGGTTCCAACTGCGAAAAAGGTCGGTACGGGCAGACCGACAGCAATCATTTCCTGAACGATTACGCCAAAGTTGAACAGGCCGAAGATGCCTGCCATCCAGAAAAAAAAGGTCAGCAAAATGCGCGAGGAATAGAGCGCTGCCGAAGAAGATTTTAAAGTAAACATGAAAATGACCAAATAAATGATTAAACAGACTCGCAAGTCTACATATAATTTTCAGACTGACAAGTCTGAAAAATGCGATCGATAGTTTGTTCTACGGCAACTTAGCGCAATGGCAGCTTATGGCACAGAGCAGATACAGAAGCATGATTTCCGCTGTGAGCGAGGTGCGAACTCTGACCTTTCATATTTATACGATTTACGCTCTGGCCTGATCTGACGTTTGTATCATAGATACAGGAACTCATTAGCATGATCGGAGATTGCATATGCTGATATATAACGTTTTTGGAAGGCATATTGGCGTTCAACGTAAGCATGATCGGTGGCTGGTATTTCGTGCTGACCTGACGGAGAGAAAGTTTTCTCGACTCTATGACATCGCTATTCCAGACGATATGACTGAAGGCGAGATTGCCGGCTGGCTGGGTGACATTTTCCATGAAGCCGCAACCGATCGTCATCCAAATGTGGAACGCATCGAATAAGGATTTAATGGATAGCCTTACATTGTGCCCGCTCCTGGCACTAACCTGACATGGTGTTGCCAGCCATGCCCCAAAAAAAGCCCGCAATCCGCGGGCTTAGTGATAATTTAGACCTTTTAGTACCAGACGTTTACGGTTGGGAAATCATTCCCATTCAATCGTAGCCGGTGGCTTACCGCTGATGTCATACACCACGCGGGAAATACCGTTCACTTCGTTGATGATGCGGTTAGACACGCGTCCCAGGAAGTCATACGGCAGGTGCGCCCAGTGCGCGGTCATGAAGTCGATGGTTTCCACCGCACGCAGGGAAACAACCCAGTCGTACTTGCGGCCGTCGCCCATTACGCCAACGGAGCGAACCGGCAGGAACACGGTGAACGCCTGGCTCACTTTGTTGTACAAGTCAGCTTTGTGCAGCTCTTCAATGAAGATCGCGTCCGCGCGACGCAGCAGGTCGCAGTACTCTTTCTTCACTTCGCCCAGCACGCGCACGCCAAGACCCGGGCCCGGGAACGGGTGACGGTAGAGCATGTCGTACGGCAGACCCAGTTCCAGACCGATCTTACGCACTTCGTCTTTGAACAGCTCGCGCAGCGGCTCAACCAGACCCATCTTCATCTCTTTCGGCAGGCCGCCCACGTTGTGGTGAGATTTGATGACGTGTGCTTTACCGGTGGCGGAGGCGGCAGATTCAATCACGTCAGGGTAGATGGTACCCTGCGCCAGCCACTTCACGTCGTCCAGCTTCAGCGCTTCTTCGTCGAACACTTCCACGAAGACGCGGCCGATGATCTTACGCTTGGCTTCCGGATCGTTCTCGCCTTTCAGCGCGTCCAGGAAGCGCTGCTCGCCTTCCACGTGAACGATGTTCAGACCAAAGTGGTCGCCGAACATGTCCATCACCTGCTTAGCTTCGTTCAGACGCAGCAGGCCGTTGTCCACGAAGACGCAGGTCAGGTTTTTGCCGATGGCGCGGTGCAGCAGCATCGCGGTCACGGAGGAGTCCACGCCGCCGGAGAGGCCGAGGATCACTTTGTCATCGCCAACCTGCTGGCGGATACGCTCAACGGCGTCGTCGATGATTTTTGCCGGGGTCCACAGGGCTTCACACTGGCAGATGTCACGCACGAAGCGCTCCAGCATGCGCATACCCTGACGGGTGTGGGTCACTTCCGGGTGGAACTGCACGCCGTAGAAGCGTTTTTCTTCGTTTGCCATGATGGCGAACGGGCAGCTTTCGGTGCTGGCAACGGTCACGAAGTCAGACGGGATGGCGGTGACTTTGTCGCCGTGGCTCATCCACACGTCCAGCAGCGGTTTACCGTCTGCGGTCAGGGAGTCTTCGATACCGCGCACCAGCGCGCTGTCGGTTACCACTTCTACCTGCGCATAGCCGAACTCACGCTCGTTAGAACCTTCTACGTGGCCGCCCAGCTGCATTGCCATGGTCTGCATGCCGTAGCAGACGCCGAACACCGGTACGCCAGCTTCGAACACGTACTGCGGCGCGCGCGGGCTGTTCTCTTCGGTGGTGCTTTCCGGGCCGCCGGACAGGATGATGCCGCTTGGATTGAATTCGCGAATCTGTGCTTCCGTGACATCCCACGCCCACAGTTCACAGTAAACGCCCAGTTCACGTACGCGACGCGCCACCAGCTGAGTGTACTGCGAACCGAAGTCCAGGATGAGAATGCGATGTTTATGAATGTTTTCCGTCATTGACGCTAATTCCGAGGCAAGTGAAACAAAAACAGAGCGCCCGGCAGAAGCCGGGCGAGGAAACTTATCAGGAGCCCAGACGGTAGTTCGGGGACTCTTTGGTGATCGTCACGTCGTGAACGTGGCTCTCCTGGATACCCGCACCGCTGATGCGTACGAATTCCGCTTTAGTACGCAGCTCGTCAATGGTACCACAGCCGGTCAGGCCCATACAGGAGCGCAGGCCGCCCATCTGCTGGTGAATGATCTCTTTCAGACGGCCTTTATACGCTACGCGACCTTCGATACCTTCCGGCACCAGTTTGTCTGCGGCGTTATCGGTCTGGAAGTAACGGTCAGAGGATCCTTTGGACATTGCGCCCAGGGAGCCCATACCGCGGTAAGATTTGTAAGAACGGCCCTGGTAGAGTTCGATTTCGCCCGGGGATTCTTCGGTACCGGCCAGCATGGAGCCCACCATCACGGCGGAAGCACCCGCGGCGATGGCTTTCGCGATGTCGCCAGAGAAGCGGATACCGCCGTCAGCGATTACCGGAATACCGGTGCCTTCCAGCGCTTCTACCGCGTCAGACACGGCGGTGATCTGTGGAACGCCCACGCCGGTCACGATACGGGTGGTACAGATAGAACCAGGGCCGATACCCACTTTCACCGCGCTGCAGCCAGCGTCAGCCAGCGCGCGAGCGCCTGCGCCCGTTGCCACGTTACCGCCGATGATCTGCAGATCAGGGTATTTAGCACGGGTATCACGAATACGCTGTAGCACGCCTTCGGAGTGGCCGTGAGAGGAGTCAATCAGCAGCACGTCAACGCCTGCGGCAACCAGCGCGTCAACGCGCTCTTCGTTACCTGCACCCGCGCCAACCGCAGCCCCGACGCGCAAACGGCCATGCTCGTCTTTACAGGCGTTAGGTTTACGTTCTGCTTTCTGGAAGTCTTTAACGGTGATCATGCCGCGCAGGTGGAAGTTCGCATCCACAACCAGCGCTTTCTCAACGCGTTTTTCGTGCATTTTTGCGAAGACCACCTCACGGGCTTCACCTTCGCGTACGGTAACCAGACGCTCTTTCGGCGTCATGTACACGCTGACAGGCTGGTTCAGGTCAGTCACGAAACGCACGTCACGACCGGTGATGATGCCCACCAGCTCGTTCGCTTCGGTCACAACCGGATAACCGGCGAAACCGTTACGTTCGGTCAGGGCTTTCACTTCGTGCAGGGTGGTGGTCGGCAGAACGGTCTGCGGGTCAGACACGATACCGGATTCATGTTTCTTCACGCGGCGAACTTCTTCCGCCTGACGCTCGATAGACATGTTTTTGTGAATAAAGCCGATGCCACCTTCCTGTGCCAGGGCAATAGCCAGGCGCGCTTCAGTCACGGTGTCCATTGCCGCAGAGAGCATAGGAATGTTCAGGCGAATGGTTTTCGTCAACTGCGTGCTGAGATCGGCAGTATTCGGCAGAACGGTGGAGTGAGCGGGAACGAGGAGGACGTCGTCAAACGTCAGTGCTTCTTTAGCGATACGTAGCATGGGCAATATCTCTGACCTGGGTGGTTAAATATTGCCGTGGCATTATACAGAGCGTAACCGATTGCATCCACACTTTTTTATAAAAAAACCTTGCACTCCCCTCTCAGCAGGTTACTATCGACTGAATAACTTGCTGATTTAGAATTTGATCCCGCTCACATGTTATCCTCGCAATCCCCCTCAATTTTTACTGTCAGCCGCCTGAATCAGACGGTGCGTTTGCTGCTTGAGCAGGAAATGGGGCAGGTCTGGATCAGCGGTGAAATCTCTAACTTCACGCAGCCCTCCTCCGGCCACTGGTACTTTACGCTAAAAGACGATACCGCCCAGGTGCGCTGCGCGATGTTCCGCAACAGCAACCGCCGCGTCACGTTTCGTCCTCAGCACGGCCAGCAGGTGCTGGTACGCGCCAATATCACCCTGTATGAACCGCGCGGTGATTATCAGATTATCGTCGAGAGCATGCAGCCTGCGGGCGAAGGTCTGCTGCAGCAGAAGTATGAACAGCTAAAAGCGAAACTGACGGCAGAGGGTCTGTTCGACCAGCAGTTCAAAAAGCCCCTGCCCTCACCGGCCCACTGCGTGGGGGTTATCACCTCAAAAACCGGTGCGGCACTGCACGATATTTTGCACGTGCTCAAGCGTCGCGACCCTTCCCTGCCCGTCATCATCTACCCAACCGCCGTTCAGGGTGACGATGCGCCGGGCCAGATTGTGCGCGCCATTGAACTGGCGAACGCCCGTCAGGAGTGCGACGTCTTAATCGTCGGGCGCGGCGGCGGCTCGCTGGAAGACCTGTGGAGCTTTAACGACGAGCGCGTGGCGCGGGCAATCTTTGCAAGCCAGATCCCTGTAGTGAGCGCAGTCGGCCACGAAACTGACGTCACGATCGCCGATTTTGTCGCGGATTTACGTGCGCCTACGCCATCCGCGGCGGCGGAAGTGGTGAGCCGCAACCAGCTGGAGCTGCTGCGTCAGCTTCAGAACGGCCAGCAGCGTCTGGAGATGGCGATGGACTACTTCCTCGCCAACCGTACCCGTCGCTTTACCCAGCTTCATCACCGTCTTCAGCAGCAGCACCCGCAGCTGCGTCTGGCGCGTCAGCAAACCGTACTGGAACGCCTGCGCCAGCGCATGAACTTCGCGCTGGATAGTCAGCTTAAGCGCGCGGTCTCGCGCCAGCAGCGCGTGACGCAGCGGCTTAATCAGCAGAACCCGCAGCCGAAAATTTACCGCGCGCAAACGCGGATTCAACAGCTGGAGTATCGTCTGGCGGAGACTGTTCGCGCACGTCTGAGCACCACCCGCGAACGTTTCGGTAATGCGGTGACCCATCTTGAAGCGGTCAGCCCCCTCTCCACGCTGGCTCGCGGCTACAGCGTGACGACGGCGACAGATGGCAAAGTGCTCAAGCAAACCAAACAGGTGAGCGCCGGTGATGTGCTGACCACCCGCCTGTCGGACGGCTGGGTCGAAAGCGAAGTCAAATCAATTAAACCGGCGAAAAAGCCGCGTCAGCGAAAAACCGGATAATTCTTCGCCGGTTAGAAACTATACTGCTGCTATTCCCTTTTATTCGGCCTTGCCAGAACTAAGGAGAGCAGCATGTCCCATCTTTACAGTGTCATTCCCCCCTATATTCTTCGTCGTATTATCGAAAGCGGTTCAGAGCCGCAGCAGCGCTGTGCCCGCCAGACCCTGACCCATGTCCAGACGCTGATGGCGCACATGCCCGGCAAACCTGCCGCGCCGCACGTAAGCAAAGCCGGACAGCTGGAGCGTGATATCTACGATGCGAAGCAGACCCAGGAGCTACCGGGTACGCAGGTGCGTTATGAAGGTCAGCCGTCGAACGGCGATGTGGCCGTCGATGAAGCCTACGATTATCTGGGTATCACCCATGATTTCTTCTGGAAAGAATATCAGCGTGATTCGCTCGATAATAAAGGGCTTATTTTAACCGGCACTGTGCATTACGGCCGGGAATATCAGAACGCCTTCTGGAACGGCCAGCAGATGGTCTTTGGCGACGGGGACGGGGAAATCTTTAACCGCTTTACCATCGCCATTGACGTGGTGGCGCACGAGCTGAGCCACGGCGTCACCGAGACCGAAGCCGGGCTTATCTATTTTGAACAGTCGGGAGCACTGAACGAGTCGCTGTCAGACGTGTTTGGTTCGCTGGTTAAACAGTACCATCTGAAGCAAACCGCCGATAAAGCAGACTGGCTGATTGGCGAAGGTCTGCTGGCAAAAGGTATCAACGGCAAAGGGCTGCGTTCGATGTCTGAACCGGGTACTGCCTACGACGATCCGCTGCTCGGCAAAGACCCGCAGCCCGCTCACATGAAAGATTTCATCAAAACGCGTGAGGATAACGGCGGCGTGCACCTGAACTCCGGCATCCCCAACCGGGCGTTTTACCTGGCCGCGACGGCGATCGGCGGCTATGCCTGGGAAAAAGCGGGTTATGCCTGGTACGACACAGTTTGCGATCGCAATCTGGCGCAGGATGCGGATTTTGAGGCCTTCGCAAAACTGACGATAGCGCACGGAGAGAAACGCTCCGGTAGCGATGTTGGGGCGGCCATAAAACAAGCCTGGGAACAGGTGGGAGTGCTGTAAATGCAGGTTCCGGAACTGACGGATGACGCCGTGGTTGAGCTGGCCCGGGAAGGCGGCGTCGCTTTTATTCCTAAGCTGAGCGGCCAGCGTACCATCGCGCTTTCGTCCCTCAACGAGACCCAGCGCCAGCGTCTGGTGAGCATCCTTGAGCAGGCCTTTCCGCGCGGCCAGCCGCCGGGACAGGCCTCGTCACCCGGCAGCGGTGACCAGCGCTATTTCCGCATCCAGATTATCTGGACCGGGCAAAATCAGGCGCACTACACCGATATCATCGTACTGGTGCCGGAGCAGGAAGCGCCCGAGTCGCTGGTCGAACTGTGGAAGAAAGGCGAAGGCTGCGTGTGTGATTAACCTTCGGCCCGAACAAACTCCACGCGTTTTTTAGAGATAAGACCGTGGCCGTTCTGGCAGAAATAGTCCACCGCCCCGCAGGCTTTTAAGACCTGGAGTGGCTGATGACACTCCGGGCAGCGGGCTTCGAGCGCAATATCTTTATTACAGCTCGCGCAGTGCGCCACCCCATTCTGCGGCTCAAGCGGTGCCTGGCAATCCGGGCAGGTAATCGTCATGGTGACTCCTTCAAAGCGTTGAGGTCTGAGGTGATTTTACCACGTCGCGGTCAGTGCGGGCCACGCAGCTGTTGCTGTAATGCCAGCAGCAGCTGCACTTCCTCAATCCTGCGGCGCGTCGTGCGGCTCACCTCGTGCGGATCCCGCTCAAACAGGCTTCTGGTGCCCAGGATCTGCTCTGCAAGGCAGTGTTCGTAGATCGTGCCGGGAATTGTCCAGCATTGACGCGTCTCGCCATCGATCACCTCCAGCACATCTTCACTGCCGCGCCGGTCATGACTGATGATGCGCCCGTCGCGCAGGCAGAGGCGTATCCCCTTTATCCCGCCCGCCGGTCCCGCATATTTGTTAAGCCAGATATCCACCGGCACGCCGCTGATACGCCCCTGAAGATGCGCCTCGCCTTCCGCCGTGGTCAGGTCGCCTTTTGCGATAGCGCGACCCAGGCGGTCTTTAGCCGTGACGATCCGCAGCGTCATATCGTCATTGCCGCCCAGATAGCGCACGGTTTCTCGCAGCATCGCCAGCACATGTGTACCAATATCCAGGATCACGCCGTCAGGGTGGCGAAGCGTGCGGGTATCCGGCTCGCCGGTGGCAAAGTTAAGCGCGATGGGTTCACCTGCGGCGTTATATCCACTCGGCTCCTGTAAATAACCGTCGATTTTGACGATGTCAGAGACGCTGCTTACCAGCGACCTTTTCACCGTTTCGAGGCGCGCCATCCAGTGGTCGAGCGCCAGCACGCGGGGCACCACGCCGGGGCGTGCCAGCAGCGCGTTGAGCTTTTCGATTTGTGAAAGCGTGGCGACAATCGGTTTTTCAATCACAATCCGCGCAACGGGCGAGGCAATGGCCTGCTCCAGCACCTCGAGGTGGTGCAGCGAAGCGGTGGTGATAAACAGGGTATCAAGCGGTGCGGCAAGAAGCTCCGCAAGCGAGGCGCAGCGCGTGACGCCTTCAGGGTGCTTTGTGGGGAGAACATCAAACCCGAAACAGCGAACCGGGTGACCAAAAAGGTGTCGCAACGCGGGGAGATACGCGGTTTCCACGACCGCGCTAAGACCAACAAATCCTAACTGCATAGTTTCACCTCGGGAAAAAGCATGCCGGGGCGTAACGCCAGCCCCGGCACGCTGAGGTGTTATGAGGCGTTAGCAGCCGGTTTAGTCTGCGCATTTTCCAGCATGCGGCGCACCGGAACAATGAGGACGATCAGTACCGCGGCACAAATCAGCAGCGCGATGGAGCAGCGCGCGAAGAGATCCGGGAGCATATCCAGCTGGTCGGCCTTCACGTGGCCGCCAATCAGGCCCGCCGCCAGATTACCCAGCGCACTCGCGCAGAACCACAGCCCCATCATCTGGCCGCGCATTCTTTCCGGCGCCAGCAGCGTCATGGTCGCCAGACCAATCGGGCTCAGGCAGAGCTCACCCAGCGTCAGCATCAGAATGCTGCCCACCAGCCAGAACGGCGACACGCCCGCCCCACCGTTGCTCAGCACGTTTTCGGCCGCCAGCATCATCAGGCCAAAGCCCGCCGCGGCACACAGAATGCCGATGACAAACTTGGTGATACTGCCCGGGCGAATGTTCATACTCGCCAGCTTCGGCCATGCCCAGCTGAACACCGGTGCCAGCAGAATAATAAACAGGGCGTTGATCGACTGGAACCACACCGCCGGAATTTCAAAATCACCGATCATGCGGTTAGTGTAGTCGTTGGCGAACAGGTTGAACGAGGTTGGCTTCTGTTCAAAGGCAGACCAGAAGAACGCGGCCGAGATCAGCAGGATAAAGCAGACCAGCAGCCTGGCGCGCTCTTTGCGGTTCAGGCCCGCAAAAACAAACAGATAAATAAAATAGAGGGCAACGGATGCCGCGATGACGTAAACCAGCACGCTGGCTACCGCAACCGGGTTAATCACAATCACGCCTTGCGCAATCAGCGTCACGAGAACCGCAACACCTACCGCCAGGGCCAGCAGCCAGGCACCTACGCCGTTACGTTTCACGACCGGGCTGTTCCAGGTAGAATCCAGCCCGACTTCGCTGTCATAGCGTTTCATTGCCGGAACGGCAAATACGCGGAAGATAATCAGCGCGACCAGCATCCCGATACCGCCAATGCCAAAGCCCCAGTGCCAGCCGTGGGTTTTGATCAGCCAGCCGGAAATCAGCGGCGCGATGAACGAACCCATATTGATGCCCATATAGAACAGCGAGAAGCCGCCGTCACGACGCGCGTCGCCTTTTTTATACAGGGTACCGACCATCACCGAAATACAGGTTTTGAACAAGCCGGAGCCGAGAACGATGAACATCAGGCCGATAAAGAACAGGTTATCGCCCATGATGGCCGACAGCGCAATCGACAGGTGACCGAGCGCAATCAGAATGGAACCGTACCAGACGGCTCTCTGCTGGCCGAGCCAGTTATCGGCCAGCCAGCCCCCCGGCAGCGCGGCCAGGTACATGGTACCGGCAAAGATCCCGACTATCGCCGAGGCGTTTTCACGCGCCAGCCCCATCCCGCCATCATAGACGGTGGCGGCCATAAACAGGATCAGTAACGGACGAATGCCGTAAAACGAGAAACGTTCCCACATCTCGGTGAAAAACAGCGAGCCGAGGGGATACGGATGGCCGAAGAACGTTCGGCTCTCTTTTTGATTAACAGAGGATTGCATAATTCTCCCGAAAGGTATGTCGTCGTGCTTGTAAACACCAGCAGGTACGCCGGCCAGTTACGTATCTGGCCGATTTTTTACCTGTGGCGAAAAGTTGGTTAACCATTTGATAACCAGGCGCTAGTTTTGTCTAGTACCGGACCCTGGACTTTAAGATGAAAATTCGACGATTGTCTACTTTCTTAGATTTAAACATGGTTAAAAGTGAATAGTGATTGACATCACACAGAGAAAACCGGCGGTATGATTGGGCAAAAAAAAGCCCGCGATAAACGCGGGCTTTCGTAAGTTCAGCAAAGTTTATTTGCTTTTCTTAATGTGCTTAATCAAACGCTTACGCTTACGCATCTGGTTTGGCGTCAGAGTGTTGCGCTTGTTGGCGAACGGGTTTTCCCCTTCCTTGAACTGGATACGGATAGGCGTGCCCATCACGTCCAGCGATTTACGGAAGTAGTTCATCAGATAGCGCTTGTAGGAATCCGGCAGGTCTTTCACCTGGTTGCCGTGAATCACCACGATTGGCGGGTTATAACCACCGGCGTGAGCATATTTCAGCTTCACGCGACGGCCGCGCACCAGCGGCGGCTGATGGTCTTCAGCAGCCATATTCATGATACGGGTCAGCATGGCGGTACTCTGGCGACGGGTGGAGCTATCGTAGGCTTCACGCACGGACTCGAACAGATTACCCACACCGCTGCCGTGCAGCGCAGAGATGAAGTGTACGCGGGCAAAGTCGATAAAGCCCAGACGGAAGTCGAGGGTCTCTTTCACCTGCTCACGCACTTCATTGCTCAGGCCATCCCATTTGTTGACCACGATAACCAGTGAGCGCCCACTATTGAGGATAAAGCCGAGCAGAGAAAGGTCCTGATCGGAGATACCTTCGCGCGCATCAATGACCAGCAGCACCACGTTGGCATCTTCAATGGCCTGCAGGGTTTTGATAACGGAGAATTTTTCCACCACATCGGTGATTTTCCCGCGCTTACGCACCCCGGCGGTGTCGATGAGAACATATTCACGCTCATCGCGCTGCATCGGGATGTAAATACTGTCACGGGTGGTGCCCGGCATGTCGTAAACGACCACGCGCTCTTCACCCAGAATACGGTTAGTAAGTGTAGACTTACCTACGTTTGGACGACCGACGATGGCCAGCTTGATCGGCAGATCCTGCGGGTTGAAGTCGTCTTCAGGCTCTTCTTCTTCGCCCGCTTCGCCGTCTTCAAACTGCGCCCAGTATTCCGCGTCTTCGTCCACCTCTTCCGGCGGGTTAACTTCGTCAACCCACGGCAGCAGAACGGTTTCCAGCAGACTGGTTACGCCGCGGCCATGCGATGCGGCAATCGGGTAGATCTCACCCAGACCCAGTGACCAGAAGTCAGCGATAGCCTGATCGGCATCGATACCGTCAGTTTTGTTTGCCACCAGGAAGGTCGGTTTTTCACGCGAACGCAGGTGTTTGGCGATAGCGGAGTCCGCCGGCATCAGGCCAGCGCGCGCGTCCACCATGAACAACACCACGTCGGCTTCTTCAATCGCCAGCAGCGACTGTTCCGCCATGCGGGTTTCCACGCCATCTTCCGTACCGTCAATACCACCGGTATCAATACAGATGAACTCGCGTCCTTCTACTTCTGCACGACCGTACTTACGGTCACGCGTCAGCCCCGGGAAATCCGCAACCAGCGCATCACGGGTGCGTGTTAAACGGTTAAAAAGAGTGGATTTTCCAACGTTAGGGCGCCCGACAAGCGCGACCACAGGTACCATGTTTGAAGCCTCATAAAATTCAAAATAACGTCGCTTTCGCAGCGTTTTTAAAAATGTCAAAACGGCTCCTGAGTGAACAGGAGCCGTTTAGTATACTACAACCGCCGGGTAATTAACGCGTGATCGCGTACAGCGTGCCGTCTTTTGCCTGAATCAGCAGTTTGCCGTCAGCCACAACCGGGTCGGTCAGGAAACCTGAGCTGTCGACTTTTTGCTGCGCAACAAAGCGGCCATTATCCGGATCGATCCAGTGCATATACCCTTCGCTGTCACCGACCACCAGGCTACCGTTGTACAGTGCCGGCGCAGTCAGCAGACGGTGCAGCAGATCGCTTTGCGTCCACAGCGTCACGCCGCCTTCGGTGCTCAGCGCCAGCAGGCGATCGTTCTGGTCAACCATATAGATGCGGTTACCGTCAACGATGAAATCATTCACCGAACCCAGCTCACGTTTCCACATGATCTGGCCGCTGCGCAGATCCAGCGCGGTCAGGTTGCCGTTATAGGCCAGAGCGTACACCACACCGTTAACGATAACGGGCGTGGTGTCTACGTCGCTCAGACGGTCAATTTCCGTTGAGCCAGTGGCCTGGGAGATACGCTGCTGCCAGATCATCTGGCCCTGCTGCATCAGCACGGCGCTCACACGACCGTTGTCACCGCCCACAATGGCAGCACCAAATGCGGTAGCCGGTGCGGATTCACCGCGCAGGGAGAGCGCAGGCATATCCAGGTTTACGGTCCATTTCACCAGACCGTCCGCTTCGTTCAGCGCCTGCAGCTGGCCGTTGCTGGTATGAATCAGCACCAGACCGTCGCTCACTACCGGACGAGACAGAGACTCACCCGCCACGGTCGTTTGCCAGGCGATGGAGCCGTCACTGCTGTTCAGGGCATAAACCTGTGCTTTTTCGCTGCCCACGTAAACGTGGCCACCGGCAACGGTCAGGCCGCCAGACAGCAGTGCAGGTTTACGGGAGAACCAGCCGTCTTTTTCCGCCAGGTTAACAGACCACACTTCTTTTCCATCATCGGCGTTCACCGCTTTCACGGTACCTTTGCGGTCAGCCGCATAGATTACGCTGTCGGCAAAAGCCGGATGCAGGTTGGAATAGAAGTCACCAATCCCATCGCCCACGGAGGTGCTCCATGCGGTGGAGGGAGTAAACTGGTTTTCAACCGTCGGCAGTGGGGACATTTTCACAACGTCTTCTTCGCCACTGAACAGTGAACAACCACTCAATAACGTAACAGAAAGCAGTCCTGGCAGAAGTAATTTACGCAATTGCATCGGGTCCCTCTCAGACGGACAAATTATTTATTTTCATCTGCATCATTTCGCTCAGCGCAGGTGATGCTTTGCTATCCACGCCAGCTTGCCACGCTTTACGCGCGCCCGCTTTGTCACCTTTGCTCAGCAGTGCTTCACCGCGCAGATCGGCAACGATGGCAGCAAAACCTTCGCCTTTGATGGTATCGAGCGTTTTCAGCGCATCGTCAGCTTTTTTCTGCTGAACCTGAATACGTGCCAGGCGCAGGTTGATCACCGCTTTCAGGTTTTCATCGCTGGCCGCAGCAAGGCCCTGAGTCAGCTGAGCAGCGGCTTTATCCAGTTCGTTTTTATCAACGTACTGCTGAGCCACTTTCAGCGCAGCCAGTGCACCGTAGGTGTTTTTGTTGTCAGCGGCAAATTTTTCTGCCGCCGCCAGCGTTTGCGGCTGATCGGCACGAATGGCACTCACGGTATTTTCATAGGTCAGAGACGCGCCGCGCGCGGAATCCGCCTGATGATTGTTCCAGTAGCGCCAGCCAATCAAGGCACCCACACCTAAAATAACGCCAACCACCAGTGCTTTGCCGTTTTCAGCAAAGAAGCGTTTGATCGCGTCGACCTGATCGTGTTCGTTCTCGTAAATTTCCACGCAGTCCTTCTCCTTAGCCCAATAGAGTGCGCAAGTGCGCCGCAACGCCGTCCTGCGTTACCGTTGTCTGCTCACCAGAGCGCAGGTCTTTCACCACCACTTCGCCGTTAGCCACTTCTGACTCACCCAGCACCAGTGCAATACTTGCGCCCCACTTATCGGCACGAGCAAACTGTTTTTTGAAGTTGCCGCCGCCATGGTTGGTCATCAGCTTCACCGTCGGCAGCGCATCGCGCACGCGTTCGGCAAGCAGCATCGCCGCAGACTGCGTTTCCGCGCCTGAGGCTACCAGGTATATATCGACAACGGAATCTGCTTTAAATTCCGGATTAACTGCCTGAACCAGCAAAACAAGTCGCTCAAGGCCCATCGCGAAGCCAACCGCAGGCGCGGCGCGACCGCCAAGCTGCTCTACCAGACCGTCATAACGACCGCCTGCACACACGGTGCCCTGCGAGCCGAGGCTGGTGGTAACCCACTCAAACACGGTGCGGTTATAGTAGTCCAGACCGCGCACCAGACGCTGGTTCACGGTGTAGGCAATGCCTGCCGCTTCAAGCAGCTTGCACAGACCTGCGAAGTGTTCGCGAGATTCATCGTCCAGGTAGTCACCCAGCGCAGGCGCATCGTTCAGCAGCGCCTGGACATCTGCATTTTTTGAATCCAGTACGCGCAGCGGGTTGCTGTACATACGACGTTTGCAGTCTTCGTCCAGCTTATCTTTATGCTGCTCCAGGAACGCCACCAGCGCGTCACGGTAGTTAGCGCGCGCTTCCAGCGAACCGATAGAGTTCAGTTCAAGAGAAACGTGCTCAGAGATGCCCAGCGCACGCCACCAGCGGGCGGTCAGCATAATCAACTCGGCGTCGATGTCTGGCCCCTGCAGACCAAAGACTTCCACACCCAGCTGGTTGAACTGGCGATAACGACCTTTCTGAGGACGTTCGTGGCGGAACATCGGGCCGATATACCACAGGCGCTGCTCCTGATTGTACAGAAGACCATGTTCGATGCCGGCGCGTACGCAGCCCGCCGTACCTTCCGGACGCAGGGTCAGACTGTCGCCGTTGCGGTCCTCAAAGGTATACATCTCTTTTTCAACCACGTCGGTCACTTCACCGATCGCGCGTTTGAATAACGGGGTCTGCTCTACAATCGGCAAACGGATTTCGCTGTAACCGTAGCTGCCGAGCACCTGCTTCAGCGTGCCTTCAATGCGCTGCCAGATGGCGGTTTCGCCAGGCAGATAATCGTTCATGCCGCGGATGGCTTGAATGTTTTTTGCCACGTTTATTCTCTTTCTATATACAAAAAAAACCCAAAGAATGGGTTCAATCATACATGGGAAGCTCGCGGCTTCCCATCACGTTATTTTTCAACCTGCTGAACGCTGATACGCTGTGTCTCGTCCATCATGGCGGCTTTGGCACGGATACGGGCTTCAAGCTGGTCGATCATGTCACTATTATCCAGACGATCTTTACGAACGCCATCTTCATAGAGACCACTTTTCTTGTTACCGCCGGTAACGCCCAGGGTTGACACCAGTGCTTCACCCGGACCGTTCACCACGCAGCCGATAATCGAGACGTCCATCGGGGTAATAATATCTTCCAGACGTTGCTCCAGGGCATTCACCGTACCGATCACATCAAACTCCTGACGTGAGCAGGTTGGGCAGGCAATGAAGTTGATGCCGCGCGAACGGATACGCAGTGATTTCAGGATATCGAAACCGACTTTGATCTCTTCAACCGGATCGGCCGCCAGCGACACGCGCAGGGTATCGCCGATCCCTTCGGAGAGCAGCAGCCCCAGACCGATCGCGGATTTTACAGAACCGCTACGCAGGCCACCCGCTTCGGTGATCCCGAGGTGCAGAGGCTGATCGATCTGTTTTGCCAGCAGACGGTAAGATTCCACCGCAAGGAAAACATCGGACGCTTTCACGCTGACTTTGAACTGATCAAAGTTAAGACGATCCAGATGATCAACGTGACGCATTGCGGATTCAAGCAACGCCTGCGGCGTAGGCTCACCGTATTTTTCCTGCAGATCTTTTTCCAGGGAACCGGCGTTGACGCCGATACGGATAGGAATATTTTTGTCACGGGCGCAGTCCACAACCATGCGGATACGCTCTTCGTTACCGATGTTGCCCGGGTTAATGCGCAGGCAGTCGACGCCGTATTCGGCCACTTTCAGTGCGATACGGTAGTCGAAGTGGATATCCGCGACCAGAGGAACGCTGACCTGCTGTTTGATCAGCTTGAATGCTTCGGCGGCATCCATGGTCGGGACGGAGACGCGAACGATGTCCGCGCCTACTCGCTCTAATGCTTTGATTTGATTGACCGTGGCTTCCACATCGGTGGTGCGCGTATTGGTCATCGACTGAACGGCGATAGGTGCCCCATCGCCGACTGGCACATTCCCAACGTAAATCCGTTTCGATTTTCTACGTTGAATCGGAGCCTGGTTATGCATGAAAAATCTCCCGCGTTGCCCGTCTGTTACTGTGCTGCTGATTGTTCGGCATTAACGGTAAGACGTGCAACCTGGTTAGTTCTGATAAAGCGGCTCAGGTCGACAGGTTTTCCTTGATACTGGATCTGTACCGCTGCCGGAGCGCCGATTTTAAGTTTATAAGGCGCCTGGCCGGTTAGGTTTAACGTGCCATCTTTACGCTGCAGGCCGCTGAACAACTTTTTACCTGTCGCGTCAGTCACTTCCAGCCAGCAGTCGGCGTTGAAGTTCATCACCAGTGCGTTGGGATCGGCTTCAGGAGTTGCAGTACCTGCCGGGTTGGTTGGCAGAGACGCTGCGGTATTGTCTGCAGGCTGCGTGGCCGCTGGCGCGTTTGCCGCAGTATCCACATTCGCCTGGGAAGGAGAGACCACCGTGTTTTGATCCTGAGCCTGAGGCGCAGCGGTGCTAGCCGTTGCACCCGGAGCCGGTGCTGTACCGGTCGCCGGCGCGTCTGTTGCCGGGGTCTCTGTCGCGGCCGTCTGTGGCTCGCTGGAGGAGGCCGCGCCGTTGGTATTCAGCGGCACGTTCTGGGCGTTATCCGTTCCGGCCTGGTTGAGTTCGGCCGAGGATTGATCGGCCATCGTGGTAATCTCTTCCTGCTGTGCCTTATGGTTTTGCCACCACCAGGCACCGGTCAGACCGACCACCACAAAGAGCACCAGCCAGGTAAAGCTCATCAGCCAGCCATCACGTTTTTTACGACGTTTCCCCAGGGAGAAGGTCTGCATCGGCGCAACTTTTGCTGCACGGACCGGTGCCTGCTTCTCCATCATGGGCAGTAATTCGTTTTCGGGGATGTGCACCAGTTTTGCGTAAGAGCGGATATAACCGCGCAGGAAGGTTGAAGCCAGATCGGCAGGCGCCTTATCTTCTTCAATATCGCGAACCGTGGAAACCTTCAGGCACAAGCGTTCCGCAACGGCTTGCTGGCTGAGTCCGAGTTGTTCACGGGCGTTGCGAAGACGAACGCCAGTGGAGAGTGCTTCATGTTGGTCGTGAGTGGCTTCAGTATTCATTCGCTACAACTACTGGTACGTGAAAAATAAGGGTTCAGGTGCCGGTGAGTCACAATGCCACCCGCACCGCGAAACTTCTGGTCAGTTAACCTTGAACAGACAGTATAAGACTGTCAGCCGGGAGATGACAGTACAGACTGCCCGAACGGCTAAACTGTTGTTACGTCGTTACATACTGCCCGAAAGTCGGATGAAACGCACCGTAATTATTATTCAGTCATCACGAATCTGACTGATTATTCAGTAAGATTATGCTTCACGGCGCAAATAATGCGCCGTGAGTGCATATTAATCAAACAGCTTTAACCGCGATGGCCTCACCCTGCATGCGTTTACGCAGGGTACGTTTGGTACGGTCAATCACATCACCTGCCAGCTGTCCGCATGCGGCATCAATGTCATCACCACGGGTTTTACGCACGATGGTGGTGAAACCATACTCCATCAGCACCTTGGAGAAGCGATCGATACGGCTGTTCGAGCTACGGCCATACGGCGCGCCCGGGAACGGGTTCCAGGGGATCAGGTTGATTTTGCATGGCGTATCTTTCAGCAGCTCCGCCAGCTGGTGCGCATGCTCGGTACCGTCGTTGACGTGGTCAAGCATCACGTACTCGATGGTCACGCGGCCCTGATTGGCGTTGGATTTTTCCAGATAGCGACGCACGGCAGCGAGGAAGGTTTCGATATTGTACTTTTTGTTGATCGGCACAATTTCGTCACGAATTTCATCGTTTGGCGCGTGCAGGGAGATCGCCAGCGCAACGTCAATCATGTCGCCGAGCTTGTCCAGCGCAGGCACAACGCCTGAGGTAGAGAGCGTCACGCGGCGCTTGGACAGACCAAAACCGAAGTCATCCAGCATGATTTCCATTGCCGGCACCACGTTAGTCAGGTTCAGCAGCGGCTCACCCATCCCCATCATTACCACGTTGGTGATGGGACGCGTACCGGTCACTTTTGCCGCACCGACGATTTTCGCGGCACGCCAGACCTGGCCGATAATTTCTGATACGCGCAGGTTACGGTTAAAGCCTTGCTGCGCAGTTGAGCAGAATTTGCACTCCAGCGCACAGCCCACCTGAGAGGAGACGCACAGTGTGGCACGGTCTTCTTCCGGGATGTAGACGGTTTCAACGCGCTGATCGCCAACCGCAATCGCCCATTTGATGGTGCCATCGGCGGAGCGCTGCTCTTCCACCACTTCCGGCGCGCGAATTTCAGCCACTTCTTTGAGCTTATTACGCAGAGCCTTGTTGATGTCAGTCATGTCATCAAAATTGTCGCTGCAGTAATGGTACATCCACTTCATGACCTGATCGGCACGAAACGGCTTTTCGCCCATCTCTTTGAAGAACTCGCGCATCTGCTGACGGTTCAGATCCAGCAGGTTGATTTTTCCATTTTTATTGGGAACCGCAGGAATGGCGACTTCGGAGGTATTCACTAATTCAGACATAATATTTACCGGCCTCGTTGTTACACGTTATGGCCCATGGAGGGTTGAATAGAAACGCCCCGGAAAGCGGTCTGCTCGTCCGGGGCGTTGCATTGTACAAACTCTGACGCAGGGATGCCACGTCTGGACGTGGCATTTACGAAAATAATGTGTAAACGAAACCGTTAAATTAACGGGTACGTGGACACACTTCGCCTTCAGCGAAGAAGAAAGCGATTTCGCGCGCAGCAGATTCAACGGAGTCAGAACCGTGAGTACCGTTCTCGGTGAAGCTGTCAGCGTAGTCAGCGCGCAGGGTACCTGCCAGCGCGTTGTCCGGGTTGGTGGCACCCAGCAGGTCGCGGTGACGCTGTACTGCATTTTCGCCTTCCAGTACGGAAACCACGATTGGGCCAGAGGTCATGAACTCAACCAGGCCGTCAAAGAATGGGCGACCTTCGTGCTCAGCGTAGAAACCACGAGCCTGTTCAACGGTCAGGTGCAGCATTTTGGTGCCAACAATTTTGAACCCTGCTGATTCAAAGCGAGCGAAGATGCTGCCAATAACGTTTTTTGCCACCGCGTTTGGTTTGATGATGGAAAAAGTACGTTCAATAGCCATGATAACCTCTGTCAATGTTCTGTTGTTTTGCATACCTGAGTATGGTGTGGCGCGGATTATAATGAGCAATGCCGCCATTGCCTATGGATTCAGGTAACATTTTTTTAAAATAAGACGAGTTTCAGCAACAGCTCACCGCTGAAAGCTGTTTTTTTGTCACTGTAACGCGAAATTCACTGTCACAACCTGCCCGGTCTCATCCATAACGAGTAACTGATAATCGCCCGCGTTATCAAGTTGTAATGTGTAAACTTTCCCTTTCACATTCAGCGGTTCACCGTTCAAAAACCACCAGCGCTCGCCGCTAATGCCGGTCACCTGAAGCGGCAGCGAAACGCGGGATTCTCCCGGCAGGCGTTTAATCACGGCGCCTTCACGTATGCCGGTCAGAATGAGTGGCGCAGGCGCGTCCTGCGAGAGCGGCGGACAGTCTGGTGATGAGGGTGGGACGCGTGCCGCACGACGCTCGTTTGCAGGCAGCCAGGGCTCCAGCGGCAGCGGCCAGACGTCAAGGTCTTTCTCTGTTGCATCCGGGCAATCTGCCGCCACACGTTTGCCCGTTTTATCCAGCCAGACCGGGAAACGAATCCCGCGAATGCCTTCCTGCTCCGGCAACAGCAGCGTGGGCGGCTCACTCCCCTCCAGCAGCCAGGTCGAGAGACGACGTCGACAGTTTTCACTGCCTTCCGGCAACGACTGACCGCCAGGCCAGCAAATCACGCCCCGCCCGACGCTTGCCGGACGCGGATCGCGCGGGAGGCGGGCTTCGTCGATCGTTGAACGTGACTGAAGCAGGTTATTCACCTGGTTTAACAGCGGCACGGCGCTGGCAAAACCAAACTGTCCCGCCACGGGCGTACCGTCCGGTCTTCCGGTCCAGATGCCTATCACGTAGCGGGCATTCAGACCGATGGCCCAGGCATCGCGGTAGCCGTAGCTGGTGCCCGTTTTCCAGGCCAGCGGCGCAACCTGCGGCAGCGCGTTATCCGGTAGCGGCTGCGCCTCGTTGGCCAGAATACGGCGAATAATCCACGCCGAGCCCGGAGACAGCAGCGGACGCTCAATGAGCGGATCGCCAGGCTGTAGCCGCAGCCTTCCCGCCTTACCGTGGCGGGCAAAGGCGCTGTAGGCCGCGGCGATATCGGCAAGCCGCGCGCCTGCCCCGCCGAGGATCAGGGACAGATTCGGCTGCGCCCCCGCGGGAAGGATCAGCGGCAAGCCTGCGTTACTGAGCATGCCGGTAAACCGTTTTGGCCCGTAGGCTTCCAGCACCTGCACAGCGGGCAGGTTGAGGGAGCGCACCAGCGCTTCGCTCATGCTGACCGGCCCGTGGAATCCGCTGTCAAAATTCCCCGGGCGATAATCGCCGGTTTTTCTTGGTACGTCTTGTAGCAACGAGGCGGGATGGATCAATCCCTCATCCAGCGCCATGCCGTAGATAAACGGTTTTAACACCGATCCCGGAGATCGGATCGCATTCACCATATCCACGTGGCTAAACCGCGTGTCATCGTTAATATCCACCGACCCGACCCAGCCGCGCACTTTCATATCGGTATGATCCACGACGATCATCGCCAGCGAGCTGCGGGCCGGCAGGCGGGATTTCCAGTTCATCGCCAGCTCTTCCAGCTGCCGCTGCAAACCGGCATCCAGCGTGGTAACAATTTTCGTGTCGTGGCTTTTACTGAGCATCATGCGTGCAAAGAGCGGTGCCAGCTGCGGCATCTGCCGGGGCGCCAGCCATATCGACTCTTCACGGGATTCCTGGACCTGCTTTGCGGACCAGACGCCCTGCGTCGCCATGCGGTCGAGCACCTTATTGCGCGCCGCTTCAGCCCGTTCAGGCCAGCGGTCCGGGCGTAAACGGCTTGGTGCCTGAGGTAGCACCGCGAGCAGCGCCGCGTCGGAGTAGCTGAGCTGTGACGGGGGTTTTCCCAGATAAGTCCAGCTTGCCGCCCCCACGCCCTGCAGCGTGCCGCCAAACGGCGCACGGTTAAGATAGAGCGTGAGAATATCGCGCTTGGAAAGATGCCACTCCAGCTGCAACGCCCGCCAGAGCTGACGAATTTTGCCCCCCAGAGTCCGCGGATGCGGATCCAGCAACCGTGCCACCTGCATGGTGAGCGTACTGCCGCCAGAGACAACCTTTCCGGAAGTTAAATCCTGCCAGGCGGCGCGCAGAACAGAGAGCGGGTTGACGCCTGGATGATCCCAGAACCAGCGATCTTCATACTGGATCAGCGCCTCAAGATAACGGGGAGAGACCTCTTCGATCGTCACCGGATAGCGCCAGATGCCGTCGCTATCGGCAAAACGCCAGAGTGGGGTGCCCTTCTCATCCACCACGACCCGGGCGGGGTTAACCTCTTTCAGAGGCAACGGCCACAGGCGGTCAGCGGCCAGAATCAGCCCCCATAAAATGAGAAGCGCTCCCACCAGCCACAGCCAGCGGGAGCGTATCAGACGAGCCATCAGCATATTACGGAACAACAATCAGCGGGCCACTGGCCGCCCCCGTTGCTCGCCACTGCGGCACGTACATAGACTCCACCATCGGAACCGGCACCTGATAGGTGCCCGGCGTCACCGCGCGCGCCAGATAAACCAGCGTGACCGGCTGACCTTCGTTCGCCGGCACTGCTGCAACAAAGCGGTCGTCGCGGAATTCCATATGCTGAATGTCCGCCTGCTGCATCTGGCTCAGCAGGTTCTGCACTTCACTGCCGCTGTCCTGCAGGCTGGCGCTGCTGCTTGCCAGGTTCTGGTTTTCCAGCTCCAGACCGGCAGGGAGAAGATCCACCACCAGCGCGTCCGGCACGTTCTGGCTGGCTTTCACCTCCAGCCAGACCAGCACCAGCTCACCACTCTTCAGTGAGGAGAGCGATTTCGTGCTGCCGTCGGTTGCCAGAATATGACGTTCAACCTGCAGCACGTTCGAGCTCGGCTGAGGCGCATTTTCAGGATAACCTGTGCTGTCCAGGCGAACCCACAGAGGGGTTGTGCCGGTATTAGTGACCTGCAATGCACCAAGCTGGTCACCGGTGAGGTTTTGCACCTGCGCCTGATCCCCACCTGATGCGGTATCAGACAGCGAGGTTTGAGCCTGCCACGCACCGGACAAGGTTTGCAGCGAACGTCCGGCCAGGAACAGCGCGTTGCTCTCCTGAGTGGATAACCAGCGCTGGCTGAAGGCCTCTTCAGACAACGCATTCAACAGCGTATTTTGCGCATCCGGCAACAGCTTGTACTCCTCGAGAAGGGAGAGCATCAGCGCGTTATCGCGAAGCGTGCTGCCGTAATCGGCCATCCAGGTTTTACTGTCGTTACGCGGCGTTTTGAGCGCCAGATCCAGCGCCTGCTGGCTGCGTGGGGCATCGCCCATCAGCTTAAGCGCCATACCGAGCTGCATCAGCGGCAGACCGGAAGCCGCCTGACCGTGACGATCCCAGATTTCACGCAGCGCACCCAGCGGTGCTTTTTGCTGACGCGCCAGCACCAGCGCGGCATAGGCCTGCACAGCGAACTTGCTGGCCTGCGTATCGTCACTGTAGCGAATGGACATCATGCCCGGGTCCTGCAGATAGCGCAGCAAACGGCTATTCGCGTTATTGACCGCGTCGGCCGGCACGCTGTAACCCTGCTCGCCTGCGCGCACCAGGAAGTCAGTGACATAGGCGGTCAGCCAGTACTCTTCCGGACCGTTTTTATCCCACAGCGCGAAACCACCATCATCACGCTGCATCTGCAGCAGACGGGAGATGCCGATATCAATGGCGGTACGGCGTTTGTCGTCCGTATCACCTTTGATGCCAAGCGCCTTCAGCTGTGCCGCGTTGGTATAGAGCGACGGGAACAGGCCGCTGGTGGTTTGCTCAAGGCAACCATAAGGATAAGCCTGCAACTCGCGGATATAGCGCGCCAGATTGAGCGGTGGTTTACCGCTCAGCAGCAGTTGCCCCTGCAGCGTTGCAGGAGAGAAGCCGTTGATATGCTGCCCCGGTGCTGTCCAGGACTCACCCGGGTTCAGCATGGCCCCGGTATTCACCGTCTGCGCCGGGAACGCCGGACGGACACCGATTTTCCAGCTCTTCTGCTGCGGGGCAAAGGTCTCGCCCGGAAGCTGCAGGCCGGTCACCTGCGCAGTCACTTCACCGTCTCCGTAGCCGTCCAGCGCGCGCACCGGAATAAACAGAGTCGTCCGCGCACCTGGTGGCAGCCGCACCGGCTGCGGCTGCGCCCCTTCCAGCGTCAGTTTGCCGGTCGCGTTTAACGCCACGTTCAGCGTTTGCGGCTGATCGGTCAGGTTGGTGAGGTCCAGCGTTAAGCGTGAAGTATCGCCGCTTGCCAGGAAGCGCGGCGTATTCAGTTCAGTAATCACTGGCGCGGCAACAATCACTTTGCTTTCGCTGCTGCCGAAATCGTCTTCTGTCCAGGCCTGCGCCATCAGACGCAGCTCGCCGTTGAAGTCGCCAATCGGCAGCGTAACGGTGCCTTCCCCGTTAGCATCCAGCGTTACCGGCTGCGCCTGCTGGGCAATAATGGTGACGTGGTTGACCGGCGGTTTGCCACCGCGCTTCAGCTCATCCCCGTCGCCACCAAAACGCAGCGCGGCGAGGCGGCCCTGGCCTTCAATGACCTGACCATAGATATCGTAGATATCCGCGCCGTAGCGCTTCTGACCAAAGAAAGCCTGCCACGGATCCGGCGTGACGTAGTCGGTAATGTTCAGCACGCCGCTGTCCACCGCCGAGACCAGCACGTTCACTTTCTGCGGCACCGCGCCCTCTTTCACGCTGGCTTTCACCTTCACAGAGAGCGTCTGGTTTGGACGCATTTTCTGCGGGTTATCCAGCGCAATATTCAGGCGGCGATTTTCGTCGCCCATCGGCAGATGCAGCAGGCCGACCGCACGTTTCGGCGTGGCGGATTTGGATTTATCACCAGGGCGTACCACCAGCGTGCTGAGATAAAGATCGTGACGTTTCCAGGCTTTATCGACCGGGATAGCGAGATCCAGCCCGTTTGCCGGAACGTCGATCTCTTTCCACCACAGCGGCCCTTCGCTGGATTCGATCATGGCATAGCCCTTGCCGGCGGCCGGTGCAGCAATGTGCAGGTTGATAGTATCGCCAGGCTGATAACCCGGTTTATCCAGCTTCAGGGTGACGCGGTCAGGGCGCGCAGCCCCGGTGCCGTCGCTATTATCCTGCCAGCTGTAGCCCGCCCAGAAGCGCACGCTGCTGACCATGTCGTCCGGTGCTTTAACCTCCAGACGATAGGAACCCCACTCAACCGGGAAAGTGACTTTGCCGGTTTCATCAGCCTTGAGGGTCAACTCCTGCTCGCCTTCGATCAGATCTTTTTGATCAAACTGCGACTGCCAGCCCTCGCTTTCGGACCAGTTCCAGTAATAATCCCGACGTTCGCGGATCAGACGCACCTGTAACCCGGAAACCGCCTTTTTTGCCCCACTGGCATCGGCATAGACGATATCGAAACTGGCGTTGCCGTTCTCGTCGACAATCGGCTGGTTGACGGTGGTATCGGTGCGGTAGTCATAAACCGCCTTGCTGGCGAACTGAGGACGGATGCCCGGCAATTCCGCAGCAGGCCAGATAGCCTGCTCAGCACGACGCGTCACCGGACGACCGCCTGACTCCAGCAGGCTGGCCTGCAGGATCAGCTGTAAAGGAGAGTGCACCTCTTTCCACTGGCTCTCCGTAGAGACCTCGCCACGCCCCTGTTCATCCAGCGTAAGCTGAACTTCATCCAGACTGCGGCTCAGGTTTTCCTCGGCGATATCACCAAACTGGAAGCCCGGCAGTGCCGGAACCGCGTCGCGCAGTGGACGCAGGAAAAGTTGTCCCTGCAGAGCGTTACCGTTGGCCGGGGCACCATAGAGGTAATAGCCCACCACAGAAAAGTCGACGTTATCCTGCGGTGAAACCGGCGCTTTTTGCCCCGTCAGGTTAAGTGCCATCCGCTCAGGCATAAAATCTTCGACGTGGAAGTCCCACAGACGCTGCAGGTTATCGCCCGTATTGGCGCGGATATGCCACATGCCGGTCTGCGCCCCGCTGTCCAGCGGGTAGTTAAAGCGATAGAGACCGTTTTCAGGCTGCACGACGACGCTACGCGCCACCTGTCCGTCCGGACGCAGCACGTCAAGCTTCACCGGCTGATCGGGCAGTGGCTTACCGTCGCTGTCGCGCAGCAGACCGTTCAGGATCACTGTTTCGCCCGGACGGTAGAGATCGCGCGGGCCAAACATAAAGAATTGCTTGCTGTAGCCAGGGCTCCCTGCAATGTCGAACTCCGCCAGGTCAAGGGCCGGTAGCTTGAGGTCAAGCAGCGTGGTCTGACCGTCTTTGCTGGCCAGGATCAGCGCGGCTTCTTTGTCGGTTTCAAGTTTAGCGTGACCGTCACCGTCGCTGTTCGCTTCGGCGAGCGTCTGCCCTTTGTCGTTCAGCAGGGTCACGGTCACGCCGGATTGCGCCGCGCCGTTCTCCAGGCTCTGGGTAAAGATATCCAGGCGGTTATGATAACGGTGAGCGGACAGCCCAATATCACTTAAGGTAAAGAGCGTTGCGGCGTTGCTGTAGTTGTAATGCCCGGCCTGGTTCATGACCGCGATATACACGCCAGACTGCTGGAGCGGTTTAATATCCTTTAGCGGCAGCAGCAATTTTTCACGCGTATTGCGCGCCGGATTAAGATCGAAGCGACCGGTGTACACCAGCTCCGCCATCTTCAGCAGGTTGTCGGATTCCCAGTTGGTCAGCGCGTTGCGGTATTCCCACTGGCTGACAAAGGAGGCCAGCGATTCAGGCTTCACGCGATAGAAATTGACGTCCACGTTGTTAACGTTGAGCGCCATCACCGGCAGACCTTCGACCACTTTGCCCGGCAGCAGCGAGCCGCGGCTGGCAAAGCCGACGGTAGGCTCGACGTCCCGGGTGGTCAGGGCTTTTTCATAATCAGTGCCGAACGTCGCCTTATTCAGCCCCTGCAGGCCACGTTCAACGGTGACGACCAGGTTGCGGTTGGGCTCCAGATGGCGCAGACGAAGCTCTTTCAGGTTAGGCGCAAGTTCCCACGCCCCGTCAACTTTGCCGCTTTTCTTGTCCACGACATGCACCGTTTTCGCGAAATCCTGATCGGGATTCAGCGGAACCGAGAATGTCAGCACCAGCGTGGCCGCGCCGTCCAGCTGCACTTCTGAGGCATCCAGCAGGGTTAACGCTTTGCCCTGACTCTGCGCCGCCAGTTTTGCCAGCTTGTCAGCGTCGGGCTTTTCCGTAGCTTTCGGTGTTGATGGGGTGGAAGCGGCGGGAGCCGCAGATTGAGTGTTATCGTCGCTGTTATCACAGCCGACAAGCGTAAATGTGGTAAGCAGCGCGAGAGAGATCGCGGCTAAGCGAAACGGTTTCATCCTTTGTCCCTGGCCCACGGGGCCCGTTGGTCGTCGTCCGGATAAGTATTATCCGCAAGTTTCATTAATTCAAAAAGTCCAATTTTAGAATCTGGAAAGCGCCTCGCAGAGTGAGTCAAACCGGTAACCCGCTGGTGCTACGCCGATCACAGCGTGAAACGTTACATGTAACGTTTCACGTCATTTGTTTTTAAAACAACAAGATAGCTGGATAAGCTCGCCGGGAGCCTGCTAGTTTTAAGCTCAAGACGCACCCCGAGTGCGCGGTTCAATAAGAGAGAAAGCCATGAAACGAGCCGTGAACGCCCTACAAAATTTTGGAAAATCATTGTACGGACCGGTACTTATCTTACCGATCGTCGGTCTGTTTATCGCCTTTGGTAACGTGCTGGGTAACGGTAATCTCGCGGAGTATCTGCCGTTTCTTGGTCATCCTTTTATTCAGCATCTTGGTCAGCTTATCGCGAAATCGGCCGTGTCGGTGCTGGTCAACCTGGCGCTGGTGTTTGCCGTCGGTATCCCGATTGGCCTCGCGACGCGCGATAAAGGCTATGCCGCGCTGATTGGCCTGGTGACCTTTGTGGTGTTTATCAACGCCATGAACGTCACGCTGCAGCTCCAGGGTGCGCTGGCCGCGGCGGATCAGATGAAAGCCGCCGGGCAGACGATGGTGCTGGGCGTGCAGGTGCTGGAGATGGGGGTTTTTGCCGGGATCCTGACCGGTGCGCTTTCCGGCTATCTGTACAACAAATACTCCGGCGTACAGTTTAACGGCGCGATGGCAATCTACTCCGGCCACTGCTTTGTTGCTATTGTGATGCTCCCGGTCGCCATGCTGCTCGGCGTGGTAATGAGTGAAGTGTGGCCGTTTGCCCAGCACGGGATTAGCGCGATGGCGCTGGCCATCAAGGGCTCCGGACCTTTGGGCGTCGCCATCTACGGGTTCCTGGAACGTATTCTTGTGCCTACCGGCCTTCATCATCTGGTCTATACCCCGTTCCTGTATACCGAGCTGGGCGGCACGCAGGAGGTGTGCGGCACGGTTTACCAGGGCGCGCGCAATATCTACTTCGCCGAGATGGCCTGCCCGGAGGTGAAGCAGCTCAGCAGCACCGTGGTGTGGGACGCCCGCGGCATCAGCAAGATGTTCGGCCTGCCTGCGGCGGCGCTGGCGATGTACATGACCGCAAAGCCGGAGCGTAAAGCCATTGCGAAAGCCATTCTGATCCCGGCAGCGCTCACCTCGCTGCTGGTCGGCGTGACCGAACCCATTGAGTTCTCCTTCCTGTTTGTCGCCCCGCTGCTTTTCGTGGTGCACGCGATCCTGACCGGCATCGGCATGATGCTGTTCTCGCTGCTGGGCGTTCACGCCATCGGCGCTAACGGGATCATTGATTTCATCCTCTACAACCTGCCGCTGGGCACGGAGAAATCCAACTGGCCGATGTACCTCCTGGTCGGGCTGATCATGTTCATCCTCTACTTCGCGGTGTTCCGCTTCCTGATCCTGCGCTTCGACATGAAGACGCCGGGCCGTGAGGATGACGATAAGGAGACGCGCCTCTACAGCAAGCAGGAGTACCAGGCGAAGGGTAACAACGACGGGCTGGGCGAATCCATCGTGGTGGGTCTCGGCGGTCGGGAAAATATTGACGTGGTGGATAACTGCTACACCCGCTTACGCGTCACGGTGAAGGACGTCACCCTCATCGACGAGCCGCGCCTGAAGGCGACCGGCGCGAAAGGGATTATCAAACAAGGTAACAACGTTCAGGTGGTCTACGGGCTGCATGTCAAAAAAATGCGAGAAGCCGTTGAGACGTTTCTCTGAAAGGAGCTAAAGATGTTTACACCCCCATTCATTCTGTCGATTGCCGGCGGCGGCAGCACCTACACGCCGGGTATTGTGAAAAGCCTGATGGTGCGCCTGCAGGATTTCCCGCTGGCTGAAATCCGCCTCTACGACATCGACGAGACGCGTCAGAACACCATTGCGCCGGTCGTCGAGAAGGTCATTCGTGACCACAGTCAGAGCATCAAATTCACCGTCACCAGCGACCCGGAAGTGGCCTTTAGCGGCGCCCATTTCGTCTTCGCCCAGATGCGCGTCGGCCAGTACAAGATGCGCGAGCAGGACGAGAAGATCCCGCTGCGCCACGGCGTGGTAGGTCAGGAAACCTGCGGGCCCGGCGGGCTGGCGTACGGTCTTCGCACCATCCTGCCGATGGTGGAGCTTATCGATCGGGTGGATCGCTACGCGCACGAGAAGGCCTGGATCGTGAACTACTCCAACCCGGCGGCGATCGTCGCTGAAGGGGTGAGACGCCTGCGCCCAAACGCACGCGTGCTCAATATTTGCGATATGCCGGTGGCGGCGATGCGTAACATGGGGGCGATTCTGGGTGTCGATCGCCGCAAGCTGGAGGTCGACTACTTTGGTCTGAACCACTTCGGCTGGTTTACCCGCGTGCGGGTGGACGGCGAGGACAAGCTGCCGGAGCTGCGTAAGCATATCGCGAAGTTTGGCCTGTTGACGGAAGATGCGGCCAAAACCGATCCGCAGCATTCCGATCCCTCCTGGGTGAAGACCTGGCGCAACATTAAGCCGATCATGGATAACTTCCCGGAGTACCTGCCGAACCCGTATCTGCAGTATTACCTGATGCCGAACCAGATTGTGGCGCATCAGAACCCGGACTATACCCGCGCCAATGAAGTGATTGACGGGCGCGAGAAAAAGCTGTTCGCTGCCGCCGAAGAGTACAAGCGCACCGGGATCCTGCCGGATGCCTTCCACGTGGGCGTGCACGGTGAATTTATCGTCGACGTCGCCTGCTCGCTGGCCTTTAACCTGCACAGCCGCCATCTGGTGATGGTGGAAAACCGCGGCGCGATTACCAACCTGCCTTACGATGCCGTGGTGGAAGTGCCTGCTTATATCACCTCCGAAGGGCCAGAGCCGGTCCGCATCGGTCAGGTGCCGCTGTTCCATCAGACCCTTTTGCAGCAGCAGCTCGCCTCTGAACAGCTGCTGGTGGAAGCGACGATTGAAGGGAGTTATGAGAAAGCCCTTCAGGCCTTCACTCTCAACCGCACCGTGCCGACCATGGAACACGCGAAGGCGATACTGGATGAGATGATCGAGGCTAACCGTGACTACTGGCCAGCGCTGCAAAAAGCCTGGCAGGACGGCGAACCGGTGAAAAAATAGGGGCTTGCTCGCGAGTTGAACGTGGTTTGCTTGTCGGTGTCAGAAAAAACACCGACAATCCTTTTTTACGGAAAAGAATGGAGGCAACCCATGTCCACCTCATATTTTGTCGCTGCCGACTGGCTGATTGAGCACGGCGACGATCCGGAAGTGCAGATTATTGACGCGCGTATGGCCCCTCCGGGACAAGAGCATCGTGACGTGCCCGGTGAATACCGCGCCGGACATCTGCCGGGTGCGGTATTTTTTGATATTGAAGCCCTCTCCGATCACACCTCTCCCCTGCCGCACATGCTGCCGCGTCCGGAAGCGTTTTCCGTGGCGATGCGCGAGCTGGGCGTCAGCAAAGACAAACACCTCGTTGTTTATGATGAAGGTAACCTCTTCTCAGCCCCGCGCGCGTGGTGGATGTTGAAAAACTTCGGCGTGGAAAAAGTCTCGATTCTGGCAGGCGGCCTCGCGGGCTGGAAGCGTGACGAACTGCCGCTTCAGCAGGGCGACGTGACGCTGCCGGAAGGCGAATTCGATGCCACGTTCGACGCGCACGTAGTGAAACGCCTGACCGATGTGCTGGTTGTAAGCCACGAAAAAACGGCCCAAATCGTTGATGCCCGCCCTGCGCCACGTTTCAATGCCGAGGCGGATGAACCGCGTCCGGGACTTAGGCGCGGACATATTCCCGGTGCGCTGAACGTGCCATGGGGCGATCTGGTGTTCGAGGGCGAGCTGAAAACCACCGACGAGCTGCGCGCCATCTTTGCGCGTCAGGGCGTGGATTTACACCGTCCGATTATCGCCAGCTGCGGTTCCGGCGTCACGGCCTGCGTGGTCATCCTGGCGCTCGCCACGCTCGGCGTTAACGACGTCACGCTCTACGACGGTGCCTGGAGCGAATGGGGTGCGCGTGACGACCTGCCGGTTGAACCGGCAAAATAATGGATAACCGCCTGGCCACGCTGTTAACGCGCGGGGAATCGCTGACCCGCGCGGAGTATCGGGTCCTCGCCCACCTGACAGAACACCCGCTGCTGGTGGGCAAGATTACGGTTCGCGAGCTGGCGCAGGCGACGTTCGTCTCTACCGCCACCATTATGCGGCTGTGTCAGAAGCTGGGGTTCAGCGGATTTAGCGAGTTTATCTGGCACTGCAAACAGCTGCTCTCCGACACCCCGCATATTGCCGCTCAGGGGCAATCGCACCCTGAACTACCTGCGCTTTTTAATCAGTTTATCGCCAACTATCAGCACACCTTTCAGTGGGTGACGCACGATAAGCGCCAGCAGTTTGCCGACCTGCTGCGCCAGAAAGAGAGCTTCTTTCTCTACGGCGCCGGGTTTTCCTATCTGTTTGCGGAGTACCTGACCAAGAAATTGCAGGTGCTGGGCAAAACGGCGTTTATCTCCGGCCCGGGCGACAGCCGGAACATCTTTCTCAGCAATGCCGCCCGCTATGAGGTGTTTATTGCCGTCTCGCGCAGCGGCGAAACGGAACAGGTGCTGGATAAAGCGCGGATCGCCAAAAACGTCGGTATGACGATCGTCGCGTTTACCCGCGCCTCGGCCAATACGCTGGCGGGGATGGCGGATGTGCACTTTGCCCTCTATGACGAGGCGGTACATTTCGCCGCCGAAGCAGCAGGCGTGACGTCGTTTGAGTCGAATCTGGTACTGCTGATGGATTTACTGCTGCTGGAAGCAACGGGGTGATGGTTCACCCCGCTGTCATCAGATAATGCGGTTGGTTTTGAGATCGCGCAGGAAGCCGCCCCAGCGACGTTCGTAGAACGGCGTGATGTGCTCGGTAATAAAGTGGCTAATGCCCTTCTCACCGTTCTTCACCTGGCAGATATCAATCGGTTCATCCCCCGGCAGCGTGTCGGTGGCCACGCTTCCCGCCGCCTGAACGATCTCGTCGAAATCACCATCTGCTTCAATACCGATCAGCAGCACCGGCTTTTCGTCTGCACGCTCTTTGATCGAGCAAAGGAATGCGCGTCGTACCGGCTTCAGGGTTTTGAACAGCGTGGTCAGGGAATCGATCATCTGCGCAGGCGGCTCGGCCACTTCAGACAGCAGCAGCGTTTCGCCCCCTTCCAGCACTTCCTGGGTGCTGAGCGGGTTACCCTCTTCACCGATCAGGTGACTAATTTCACGCGGGGTGAACTCTTTTCCGGTCGGCAGCTTCGCGTTGAGGAACAGCGTCTGGCCCAGGGTCATTTCAAACAAGGTGCGCACCGGCATCACCACGAATGCCTGTTCGTCTTCTACCGCTTTCTGCAGCGCTTCCAGCGAGGTAAAGAACGGGATCACCGAAGAGCCGTCGTCTTTCTCCCAGTGCAGGAGATCCAGCGCGCTGTCTTCCACAACCTGCTCCCCTTCTGCGGCCGTGCCCGGCACCCAGACGGTGGATTCCAGCAGCGTGCGGAAGAATGCCGGACGGTGGGCGGGTTCGGTCGCCGCCTGCTCCAGCAGGGTTTCTAATTCGTTTTTGGTTTCGGACATAACAATTCCAGATGTCGAATTTCCCCCTCACCCTAACCCTCTCCCCAAAGGGGAGAGGGAATTTAAACACCCTCTCCCCTTTGGGGAGAGGGCTAGGGTGAGGGGCAACAATTACTCAGCCGTCAGCAGGTTCGCCACGGTACGCACGCCGAGACCGGTCGCGCCTGCGGACCACTGCTCAACCGCCGCTTTACGGTACGTCGCGGAGCAGTCGATGTGCAGCCAGCCTTCGCGGTAGTTCTCAACGAAGTGGGACAGGAAACCGGCTGCGGTGCTTGCCCCTGCCGGGTACGCCGCGCTTGCGGTGTTGTTCAGTTCAGCAAAGTTAGACGGCAGCTGGCTGCGGTGGAACTCGGCCAGCGGCAGGCGCCAGAACGGCTCGTTCTCTGCCGCCGCACTTGCCAGCAGGCGGGCAGCCAGCTTGTCGTCGAAGCTGAACAGCGCATGGTAGTCGTTACCCAGGGCGGTTTTCGCCGCACCGGTCAGGGTCGCCATGTCGATAATCAGCTCTGGCTTCTGAGCTGAGGCATCGATCAGGCCATCGGCCAGCACCAGACGGCCTTCCGCATCGGTATTCATCACCTCAACGTTTTTGCCGTTGCGATAGCGAATGATATCGCCCAGTTTGAAGGCGTTACCGCTCACCATGTTGTCGGCGCAGCACAGGTACAGCTTCACGCGTTTTTTCAGGCCACGGGTAATCGCAAACGCCAGCGCGCCGGTAATGGTCGCCGCGCCGCCCATGTCGGACTTCATGGAGTCCATGAACGCGCTCTGCTTCAGACTGTAGCCGCCGGTATCGAAGGTGATACCTTTCCCGACCAGGCAGGCAAAGACCGGCGCATCTTTATCGCCGGTTGGGTTGTAGTCCAGCGCCAGCAGCACCGGAGGACGCTCAGAACCACGGCCCACGGTGTGGATCCCCATATAGTTCTGCTCGCGCAGATCTTCACCTTTGGTGATGCGGTAAGACATTTTATCGCCGGCCACGCCGCACAGCAGGTCAACGGCGCGCTGCGCCAGCTGTTCCGGTCCCAGCTCTTCCGCCGGTGCGTTAATGGTGTCGCGCACCCAGTCGATGATGTTCAGGCGGCTTTCCAGCTCTTTTTGACCGGCTTCGTCAAGGTTGGCCCACTCAATTTTGCGGGTGCCTTTCGGTCCTTTATAGCCAGCCCAGAACGCCCAGCTGCGGTCGGTGTCCCAGCCCTCGCCTGCCAGAGAGACATGCTTAATGCCCAGGCCGTCAATTTTACGCGCGGCGCGCTGGATCAGGCCCAAATCATCGTTGCCCGTCAGGTGCAGGGTAATACCGTCGTTGTTGATGCTATACGTGGCTTTCTCGCCCCAGCGCGCGTCGGCAGGCTGATTCGAGAGCGTAATCTTCATCGCTTCGGTCATTTTATTTTTCCTTATTAGCAACTAGCAAACGGGCCGCCTGAAGGCAGCCCGTTATGTTATTTATTCTGCTTCATCTAACCAGACTAACAGAATCGCCTCCAGAATTTTTTCATTGGATGCGTTGGGATCGTCGTCGAAATCCTCTAAATCGCAGATCCACTGATGCATGTCGGTGAATCGTACGGTCTTTGGATCGAGATCCGGGTTCGCGTCGTAGAGCGCTTCGCCGATTTCACGGCTGTCAGTCCACTTCAGTCCCATATTAGTGCTCGCGTGCGTGGTTGATGGTATAGCGTGGGAATTCCACGACCAGATCTTCATCGGTCACCGCGGCCTGGCAGCTTAAGCGGCTGTCGGGCTCCAGACCCCATGCTTTATCCAGCATATCGTCTTCGTCTTCGGTGCTCTCGGCGAGAGAGTCAAAACCTTCACGCACGATGCAGTGGCACGTCGTGCAGGCACAGGATTTCTCGCAGGCGTGTTCCACTTCGATACCTGCACGCAGGGCAACATCGAGAATGGTTTCACCGGTCTTCGCTTCCAGAACAGCGCCATCCGGACAGAGGTCCGCATGAGGCAAAATAACAATCTTTGGCATATTAAACCTCGTCCACGGACTGGCCTTTCAGCGCGACGCGGACAGATTTGTCCATGCGGCGAGCAGCAAAGTCCTGGGTTTGTTTATCAACGTTTTTAATGGCTTCTTCTATTGCGTCAGCGTCATTGCCCTGGGCGACCACGCTTAAGTGCGCGGCAGCCTCGTCAATCACCTGACGCTCAGCGGCGCTTAACAGCGCGGCATCGGCAGCGAGCGCGCCGTTCAGGCTTTCCAGCACGCGTGCGGCTTCCACTTTCTGTTCCGCCAGCATACGCGCCTTCACATCCTGCTCGGCGTAACTCATTGAGTCCTGAATCATGGAGGCGATTTCGCCATCGGTCAGGCCGTAGGACGGCTTCACCTGAATGGACGATTCCACGCCGGTGGATTTCTCCATCGCCGTGACGCTCAGCAGACCGTCCGCATCCACCTGGAAGGTGACGCGAATATGCGCCCCGCCCGCCGGCAGCGCCGGAATGCCCCGCAGCGCAAAGCGCGCCAGAGAGCGGCAGTCCTGTACCAGCTCACGCTCGCCCTGCATCACGTGGATGGACATCGCGGTCTGGCCGTCCTTAAAGGTGGTGAACTCCTGCGCGCGCGCCACCGGAATGGTGGTGTTACGCGGAATGACTTTCTCCACCAGGCCGCCCATGGTTTCTAGCCCCAGCGACAGCGGGATGACGTCCAGCAGCAGCATTTCGCTGTCCGGCTTGTTGCCGACCAGTATATCGGCCTGAATCGCGGCGCCCACAGCGACCACTTTGTCCGGGTCGATGGCGGTCAGCGGCGTGCGGCCAAAGAACTCACCTACACGTTCACGCACCAGCGGCACACGGGTGGAGCCGCCCACCATGACCACTTCCAGCACCTCGTCAGCCTCAACGCCGGCATCTTTCAGCGCGCGACGACAGGCCAGCAGGGTACGCTTAACCAGCGGAGCGATCAGATCGTTGAACTGGTCGCGGGTGATTTCACCCTGCCAGCCCGCCACGTTCACGCTGGCTGACGGCGCATCGCTCAGGGCGATTTTGGCGTCAATGGCCGCATCCAGCAGTTCACGCTGTACGCGGGCATCGCTGCGATCGGCAATACCCGCCTGCTCGCGGATGTAATCCGCCAGCAGATGGTCGAAGTCATCGCCGCCCAGCGCGGAATCCCCGCCGGTGGCCAGCACTTCAAACACCCCGCGGCTTAAGCGCAGGATGGAGATGTCAAAGGTGCCGCCGCCGAGATCGTAGACCGCAATAACCCCTTCCTGACCGGAGTCGAGGCCGTAGGCAATCGCCGCGGCCGTCGGTTCGTTCAGCAGGCGCAGCACGTGCAGGCCCGCCAGACGCGCGGCGTCTTTGGTGCCCTGACGCTGTGCGTCGTCAAAATAGGCCGGAACGGTAATGACCACGCCGTCCAGATCGCCGCCAAGGGTCGCCGTCGCGCGCGCCGCCAGCGCTTTGAGGATATCTGCAGAAACACGGATCGGGTTCAGCAGACCGGCCGCGGTGGCAATCATCGGCAGGCCGTTTTCACTTGCCTGCAGCTGATACGGGAGATGCGGATAGCGGGTCTGGATATCGGCCAGCGAGCGGCCCATCATGCGCTTTACTGAGCTGATGGTGTTGGCCGGATCGCGCGCCGCGTTGGCGCGAGCGTCATAGCCGACCGCGTGACCCTGCGGCTGGTAGTGGACCACGGAAGGCAGCAGATGGCGGCCCTGCTCGTCAGCCAGCGTTTCCGCCTGGCCGCTACGCACGGTCGCCACAAGGGAATTGGTGGTGCCCAGGTCAATACCGACCGCCAGACGACGCTGGTGCGGTGCGGCACTTAAGCCAGGCTCACTAATTTGTAATAAGGCCATAATTGCTTCCGAAATTAAAAATCGAGCAGCTTTTCTTCGAGTTGTTCAGCACTGCTTCGCAGTTTATCGAGAAAACGGAGTTTGCGCACAGTATCTGCCGCCACGTCCCAGGTCTCGTTGTTCAGTTGCTCCACCATCTGCTGATGGCGGGTATCGAACATACCCTTTACGCGCGTGATAAAGCGTTCCAGACGCGCTTCGTCTTTGGCCTGTTCAATCTCATCAAGCTCTTCGCGAAGCTCCAGCTGCTCCATCAGAAACGCCGTGTCGCGCACGGTGTGCTGCTCGCTCGCGAGATCAAACCCGTGGAGCGAAAGCAGATATTCTGCACGCGCCAGCGGATGGCGCAGCGTCTGCCAGGCCTGGTTGATGGTCGCAGATTGCGATACCGCAGCCAGCTGCTCCGCCTGCGTACCACTGGCGAATTTATCCGGATGGTACTGACGCTGCAGGTCCTGAAAACGGTTAGTCAGCGCCTGGAGATCAATCGGGTATTGAGCGGGTAGTCCGAAGAGAGTGAAGTAATCCATAACAATCTCAGGGGTAGCCTGTTAGAACAAACCCCACGCGTGGCGGGTAACGCCACGGTGGGGTTTCGGATAACGCGCGATTAAACGTGGAAGCTTTCGCCGCAACCACACTCGTCTTTGACGTTCGGGTTCGTGAATTTGAACCCTTCGTTCAGGCCTTCTTTTACAAAGTCCAGCTGAGTGCCGTTGAGGAATTGCAGGCTTTTGCCATCGACCACCACCTTCACGCCCTTGTCTTCAAACACGGTGTCATCAGACGCCGGCTCGTCAACAAACTCCAGTACGTAAGCCATACCAGAACAGCCGGAGGTACGTACGCCCAGTCGCAGGCCAAAGCCTTTACCACGGTTCGCCAGAAAAGAGCTTACTCGCGCGGCAGCGCTGTCGCTAAGGGTAATCGACATACTCAAACCTCAATTATTTTGCTTCACGTTTGCTTTTGTAATCCGCAATGGCGGCTTTGATCGCGTCTTCTGCCAGAATGGAACAGTGAATTTTCACCGGCGGCAGTTCGAGCTCTTCAGCAATGTCCGTGTTCTTGATTGCCTGTGCTTCGTCCAGAGACTTGCCCTTCACCCATTCGGTCACCAGGGAGCTGGACGCAATAGCAGAACCGCAGCCGTAGGTCTTGAAGCGCGCGTCTTCAATGATACCTTCATTGTTGACTTTAATCTGCAACTTCATCACGTCGCCACACGCGGGTGCACCGACCATGCCGCTGCCGACAGATTCATCGCTGTTGTCAAAAGAGCCAACGTTGCGCGGGTTTTCGTAATGATCGATGACTTTTTCGCTGTATGCCATGATTGAATTCTCCTTATGTACCGATTAGTGATGTGACCATTCAATGCTGTTCAGATCCACGCCCTGCTTAAACATTTCCCACAGTGGAGAAAGGTCGCGCAGACGGCCGATGGAATTGCGAACCAGCTTGATGGTGTAGTCAATCTCTTCTTCGGTAGTGAAACGACCTAAAGAGAAACGGATAGAGCTGTGGGCCAGCTCGTCAGTCATACCCAGCGCGCGCAGCACGTAGGATGGCTCCAGGCTTGCAGACGTACAGGCAGAACCGGAAGAAACCGCCAGGTCTTTCAGGGCCATGATCAGCGATTCGCCTTCAACGTAGTTAAAGCTCACGTTGAGGATGTTCGGTGCGCCCTGCTCGAGATCGCCGTTCAGATACACTTCTTCCATATCTTTCACGCCGTCCCACAGACGGTTACGCAGCGTACGCAGGCGTGCCATCTCGGTTTCCATCTCTTCTTTCGCAATGCGGTACGCTTCGCCCATGCCCACGATTTGGTGAACAGGCAGGGTACCGGAACGCATGCCGCGCTCGTGACCGCCGCCGTGCATCTGTGCTTCGATGCGGATACGTGGCTTACGACGAACGTACAGTGCGCCAATGCCTTTCGGGCCATAGATTTTGTGGCCGGAGAAGGACATCAGGTCCACTTTCAGCTGGCTCAGGTCGATAGGCAGTTTGCCCACGCTCTGGGTCGCGTCAACGTGGTAGATGATACCGCGCGCGCGGCACATTTCACCGATGGTTGCGATGTCCTGTACCACGCCGATTTCGTTGTTGACGTGCATGATGGAAACCAGAATGGTGTCATCACGCATGGCCGCTTCGAGCTCTTTCAGGTCAATAATGCCGTTGCTCTGTGGCGCCAGGTAAGTAACTTCAAACCCTTCACGCTCGAGCTGACGGCAGGTGTCCAGCACGGCTTTGTGTTCGGTTTTGCTGGTGATGATGTGCTTGCCTTTTTTCTGATAAAAGTTGGCTGCACCTTTGATCGCCAGGTTGTCGGATTCGGTCGCACCGGAGGTGAAAACAATCTCACGCGGGTCGGCACCCACCAGGTCAGCAATCTGATTACGGGCGATATCAACCGCCTCTTCAGCATGCCAGCCAAAACGGTGTGAACGGGAAGCTGGGTTACCAAAGTTTCCGTCCAGGGTCAGACACTGCATCATTTTCTCGGCAACACGCGGGTCCACCGGCGTGGTTGCGGAGTAGTCGAGATAAATCGGTAATTTCATTGCTCTATAAACTCCGTACATCGCTTCAATGCAAGGAATCAGGCAACCGGCTGGATGTACGACCGAGTACACGGGGCATGTTTTTGCCCCGGCCTGATTCTGAAATACTTATCGTTTTATTACGCGCGTAATTTGACGTCGATAGCGTCCTGCGCGCGAGTGCTGCGTTGGGAATCATGGCTATGCTGACGACCGGATACGTCCAGAACTTCCTGGTTATTCACCAGTTCACCGAGGGTGATGTTGTTCAGGAAGCCGGTCAGACGGTCGCTCAGATCGCGCCACAGCGCGTGGGTCAGGCACTTATCGCCGCCCTGGCAGCCGCCTTTACCCTGGCAACGGGTCGCGTCAACGGATTCGTCTACGGCGCTAATCACTTCGCCGACTGCAATACTGCCCGCGTCTTTACCGAGCAGATAACCGCCGCCCGGACCACGAACGCTGGAAACCAGTCCATTTTTACGCAGTCTGGAGAACAGCTGTTCAAGATAAGAGAGGGAGATCCCTTGTCGTTCAGAAATATCAGCCAACGGAACCGGGCCCGCTTCGGAGTTGAGCGCAACGTCCAGCATCGCGGTTACGGCATAACGCCCTTTAGATGTCAGTCTCATGTCTTACTTAACCTCAAACTCGCCCCTGCCCGGGGTTTTTTATAGTAAAATGGGGTATTGCATAGCAGGGCCAAGTCTGACATTCCTGACTAAAATGGTCAACTATTTACTTGACTGTTTTAGTCAGGTATTTAACCTTCTGTGCCTTCATAATATCGGTGCGGCCTGATGCCCTCACCCCAGCCCTCTCCCACGGGGAGAGGGGGAAATCGGCACTACTCTTTATTCTTCTGCTCAATCGACGCCAGAATGCCGCGCAGGATGTTCAGTTCCTGGCTTTCCGGACGGGCGCGGGTAAACAGACGACGCAGCTTGTTCATCACCTGTCCCGGGTGGCCTTCACGGATAAATCCGGTAGAGAGCAGGGTCTGCTCCAGATGCCCATAGAAGCGCTCCAGATCGTCCACCAGCGGATAGGCCGTCTCTTCCTTCGGTTCTGCCGCGTTCTCCTGCGCCGCCAGCCAGGCCATACGCACTTCGTAAGCGATAACCTGCACCGCCATCGCCAGGTTCAGCGAGCTGTATTCCGGGTTCGCCGCAATGGCGACGTGATAGTGGCATTTCTGCAGTTCGTCGTTGGTCAGGCCAACGCGCTCGCGGCCAAACACCAGCGCAACCGGCGCCTGTTCCGCTTCCGAGACACTTTTCAGGCCGCATTCGCGCGGATCGAGCATGGGCCACGGCAGCGTACGTGAACGCGCGCTCGTCCCCACCACCAGGCTGCAACCGGCCAGGGCTTCATCCAGCGTGTCCACGATCTGTGCATTGCCGATCACATCGCTGGCACCGGCCGCCAGAGCAATCGCCTGCGAGTCAGGTTTCACCAGCGGGTTAACCAGCCAGAGATTGGTTAAGCCCATGGTTTTCATAGCGCGGGCAACAGAGCCCATGTTGCCGGTGTGCGATGTTTCGACCAGCACGATTCGAATGTTTTGCAGCATAATTTTTAATGTCTGAATTCAGTGTCTGAAGAATATTCGGGCATATTATCATAAACGGGAGACATAATCCGATCCCGCTGCTATACTCTGCGCCGATTTTCCTGTTCTTTAACATCCAGTGAGAGAGACCGATGCATCCGATGCTGACCATCGCCGTGCGCGCAGCGCGCAAGGCGGGTAATGTAATTGCCAAACACTACGAAACGCCAGACTCCGTAGAAACCAGCCAGAAAGGCAGCAATGATTTCGTGACTAACGTCGATAAAGCCGCAGAAGCGATTATTATCGAAACGATCCGCAAATCTTACCCACAGCACACCATCATCACCGAAGAAAGCGGTGAACATGAAGGTACCGATCAGGATGTTCAATGGGTTATCGATCCACTGGATGGCACCACCAACTTCGTTAAACGCCTGCCCCACTTCTCTGTGTCTATCGCCGTACGCATTAAAGGCCGTACTGAAGTCGCCGTTGTTTACGATCCAATGCGTAACGAACTGTTCACCGCGACCCGCGGTCAGGGCGCACAGCTGAACGGCTACCGTCTGCGCTGCAGCAATGCCCGCGATCTGGATGGCACCATCCTGGCGACCGGTTTCCCGTTCAAGGCGAAACAGCACGCGACAACCTATATGAATATCCTCGGCAAACTGTTCACCGAATGCGCGGACTTCCGTCGCACTGGTTCTGCCGCGCTGGATCTGGCCTATGTGGCAACCGGCCGCGTTGACGGTTACTTCGAACTCTCACTGAAGCCATGGGATTTTGCAGCGGGCGAGCTGATCGCACGTGAAGCTGGCGCGATCGTGTGTGATTTCACCGGCGGCCATAACTATATGTCTACCGGCAACATCGTTGCAGGTAACCCACGCGTTGTTAAAGCCATGCTGGCAAACATGCGTGATGAGCTGAGCGATGCGCTGAAGCGTTAATGCCGAAAATGCCCTCTCCCACAGGGAGAGGGCATCAGGCCGCCCCCTTTTAAAAAGGCCGCAATCCCCTTCCTACCGGCACGGCGCTCATCCACATCGTCACCGCCGCCACCAGCAGAATCACGCCTCCCGCCAGCGCAAGCGTTGTCCACCCTATCTGTCGCCACAGCACCGGCGTTTTACTGCCGCTAAGTTTTACCGCCAGCTGACGAAAGCTGTGAACCAGCAGAGCCAGCGACGAAATCGTCAATGACGTCCCGGCCGCCATGGCCAGCGCAGACAGCATGCCCCAGCCGAACACGCCAATCACTTTACTGAACAGCAACACCATGATGGCTCCCGAACACGGGCGCATGCCCATCGAGAGCACAACCATCAACCGCGCGCGCCAGTCGTCGCCGCTCTGCAGCTGTTCCTGCGTGGGCAGATGCTGATGACCGCAGCCGCAGTGGGCATCATGAATATGATGCGGGGTAAAGGATTTGAATGTCGGCTTTTTCAGCAGCGCGCGCAGTTTTTTTAGCGCCCGCCAGCAGAGGATCAGCCCCAGCACGCCCACCAGCGCATAGCTCCCCTTCTCCAGCCAGAAACTGCTCATGTGAAGCTGGCGCGCGGGAAGCTGCAACAGCGAAAGAACTACCACCACCAGCCCGATAGCCACGCCTCCCTGCAGCAGCGAAGAGGCCAGCGTCAGACCGATGCTCGATTTAAGCTTCGACGGATGGGTGGCAAGCCAGGTGGTGATGACGATTTTGCCATGCCCCGGCCCCAGCGCGTGCAGAACGCCATAGAGAAAACTGAACGCCAGCAGGGATCCGCCTGCTTTCGTTGGATTTTCTGCCACCGCTTTCAGTAACTCGCTCATCTGCTGGTTAACCTCACGCTGCCAGACAATGCTTTTCATCATTACCTGCGGCCAGGCCTGCCATAGCCACAGCGCGCCGCACACCGCGAACAGCAAAAAGAGGGCCAGCGGCCAAAGATGTAGCCAGCGGCGTGGTTTTCGAAGAGGAGAAGCAATCACTGACATTGTAAGGTCACCTCCTGCGCGAACTGTTTGCCCAGCGCCATGTCCTCAGGCGGGGCATCTTCTTTGTCGAGCGAAATCGCAAAGTTACGCGTCTCTTCGCTGGGGTTCGGGGTGTGAACAGAGAGTTTGCAGTTTTTTTGCAGCGCGGCAGGCAGCTGTACGTCGCTCTCTTTGGCGTAACTCATGTCGACGTAGTAGGTAGGATCAAAGGTCGAAAAGGTATATTTTTGCCCGGCCAGCGGCTGGGGATGCGCCAGCGGAAGCACAAACGTCAGTACCGCCTGATGCCCGTCACGCGTCATACCGTATTCCGTGGGACGGTTCAGAAATTTGACCTTTTGCCCGTTATGCCAGAACTCGGTGAAGTAGTGCTGGCCGAGCACGTTGGCCATCACTTCCGCTGCCAGCTTTTTCCAGATCGCATCGCCGGGTTTCGCGTTACCCGCATCATAGAGCAGGTCAGCCGAGGTGATCTCATCCATCGTCCAGCGCATTTTCAGGCCGCTCAACTGCGTGCCGTCGGTGACCAGCTCGGTTTTAAGGCCAATAAAACTGTGAGGGTGTGCGCTGGCAGTGAAGCCGATCGCCGCCAAAAATAACGTCATCGCGCATTGTTTAACTGTTTGCATCAATTCCTCACGTCAAAAATTCTGTGATGTTCCCCAGCAATCCTGAGTGAAAGGCCTGCCGGCGCGCTTTTCAGCGCCCATCCTTTAGCTATTCTTATCAAACATTCACACTGGATACCCGACAGATGATGACGACGCTTGAAATTCCATCTGTGCTTTCCAGTTCGCAGCGCCGCTGCCAGGTGCTTTTGATGCTTTACCTGCCCGATGCTGCCGTCACCGCACAGAGCATAATCGCTGCCAACGGCGTGGACGACGCGATGGCACGGCAAGATATAGCCGAGACGCGTGATGAAATCCAGCGCTATCACCGGCTGGATATCGTCACGCACCAGGACGGCAGTTACCGGCTTGAAGGCACAGCCCTTAATCAGCGTTTATGCCTGCTGCACTGGTTGCGCCGGGCGCTGCGGCTTTGCCCGCAGTTTGTCTCGCACCAGTTTACCCCTGCATTAAAAACCGCGCTTAAACAGCACGGCATTGCACGGCCGCTTTACGACGACGCGAACCTGCGGGCGCTGATCAACTTCTGTTCGCGCAAGCTCCAGCGCCAGTTTGAATGCCGCGACGTGCAGTTTTTACAGCTCTATCTGCAATACTGCCTTATTCAGCATCAGCTGGGAAACACGCCCCAGTTTTCCCATTCTCAGCGCAGCTGGACCCAGTCGAGAGGGGAGTATTTCACGGCGCAGGAGATCGTGCGGCACTGGAAACGGCGCGTCCCGCAGGGGGCTCACGGGGATGAACAGCTGTTTCTGGCGCTGTTGTTTATGATGCTCCGCACGCCCGATCCGGTGCTCGATAAACACCAGCAGGATCAACGTTTGCGCCGGGCCATCGTGCGCATGGTGGCCCGTTTCCGCTCCCAGACCGGGATGAACTTCAGCGATGAGCAAGGCCTGACCGATCAGCTCTATATCCATCTTGCACAGGCGCTGGACCGTTCGCTGTTTGAGATCGGCATCGACAATAGCCTGCCGGAGGAGATCCACCGTCTCTACCCTCGCCTGTTACGCACCACCAAAGAAGCGCTGTTTGAGCTGGAAGCGGAGTTTGGGCTGCGTTTTTCCGATGAAGAGATGAGCCTTGTTGCGGTGATTTTCGGTGCCTGGCTGATGCAGGAGACCGATCTGCACGAAAAGCAGGTGATCCTGCTGACGGGTGACGATAAAGCCAGTGAGGATCGGATTGAACAGCAGCTTCGCGAGCTGACGCTGCTGCCGCTCAACATTCGCTACCTGACGCTGCACGCGTTTCAGAAAGAGGGGGCGCCGCGCGAAGCTGCGCTGGTTATTACCCCCTACCCGACTGCCCTGCCGCTGTTCTCACCGCCGCTCATTCATGCTGTTGAGACACTGAACGCGCAGCAGCAAGAGCATATTCGCGCCATGCTGGAATCATAGCGTTACGCGAGGGGTCACTGTAGGGCGAATAACCATAGCAGGTAAGGCCACCAGCGCCATGACCCAGAAGACACCGTGCCCCAGGTGCTGATAGAGGAACCCCGCAAAGACCGTCATGATCGCGATACTGCCTCCCATTGCGACCGCTGAATACACCGCCTGCAGACGAATAACGTCCCCGCCTTCTCGCGCCGCGATATAGCGCATCGCCGCCAGATGACAGACGGTAAACGTGCCGCAGTGAAGAATTTGCGCCACAATCAGCCACGGCAGATCGGTCGTCCAGCCCATAATGCCCCAGCGCGCCACGCCGCACACGGCGGAAAGCAGCAGCAGGTCACGGGCGCCAAAGCGGCGGAACAGCTTTTTGCTCAGGGCGAAAATCACAACTTCGGCCACCACCCCCAGCGACCACAGATAGCCCACGGCAGAGGCCGAATATCCTGCGCCTTGCCAGTAGATGGCGCTGAACCCATAGTACGCCGCGTGAGCCCCCTGAAGCAGACAGACGCACGCCAGAAAACGCCAGCTTTGTGCAACCAGACTCCGCCACGCGGGCCAGCCTGCGCTCTCCTGATGGCGGCTTTCTCCCTGAGGCATTACCGATGGTCGCAGCAGCATGCCCAGCAGCATCGAGGCAATACCGATGCTCAACAGAGCAAGAATGGCACGGTAGTCGTAAAGGCTGACCAGTTTACCCACCAGCGCCGAGCCAATCACAAACGCAATGGAGCCCCACAGGCGTACGCGGCCGTAGTCCATGGTAATCTGCTTTTGCCAGGTGTTTGCCAGCGCGTCCGTCAGGGGCACCAGCGGCGAGAAGAACAGGTTAAAGCCAACCATCACCACCATCAGCCAGGCAAACTGGTGGTTGATCCAGAAGCAGGCCACAAAGACCAGGGTCAGCAGAGCCAGAATACGCACAGCCTTGATCAGTAAGGAGGGATCGCTGACGCGCGGGGCGATCAGCAGGCTGCCGAGAAAACGCGCTACCAGCCCGGCCCCCAGCAGGACACCAATGGTTTCGGGGGTCAGGCCGATCCCCTTGAGCCAGACGCTCCAGAAAGGCAGAAAAATACCGTAGCTAAAGAAATAGGTGAAATAGCTGAGCGCCAGCCAGCGTGTGGAATGCAAGACCATGAATCCCTCCCGAAATCGAGGCCATAGTCTGGCGAGAATATAAAAATTAAGCAAGTCGATAGCCTGCTATAAATTAACGAAAAAATAACATTTTGTGCAGTCGTCTGGCTTATGGCAGGGAATGAAAATGTGTATTACGTTTAAATTACTCCACTTGCAGAGGTATTTCTGCCATGAACTCACTTCGCTATCTCGATTTCGGTCAGTCACGTCATCTGCTGCTGCTGATTGGGCGCATCGCGCTTGTCGTACTGTTTATTATCTTTGGTTACCCAAAACTGACGGGGTTTAGCGGGACCGTACAATACATGACCTCGCTGGGCACGCCGATGCCCATGCTGGCGGCCATTATTGCGGTGGTCATGGAAGTGCCTGCCGCGATCCTGATTGTGCTGGGCTTTTTCACCCGACCTCTCGCCGTGTTGTTTGTGTTCTATACGCTGGGCACGGCGATTATTGGCCACCATTACTGGGATATGACCGGTGATGCGGTCGTACCGAATATGATTAATTTCTACAAGAACGTCAGTATTGCGGGAGCCTTTATATTGCTGGCGATTGTGGGTCCCGGCGCCATCTCCCTCGATCGGCGTTAAGCCATAAAAAAAGGCCGCAAGCGCGGCCTTTTTTATTTCTGCGAAGCAGAGGAATTATGCGTATACCGGGAAGCGTGCGCAGATATCCAGCACTTTACCTTTGACGCGCTCGATAACCGCTTCGTCATTGATGTTGTCCAGAACGTCACACATCCAGCCAGCCAGCTCTTTCACTTCCGCTTCTTTGAAGCCGCGGCGAGTCACAGCCGGAGAACCGATACGGATACCGGAGGTCACAAACGGGCTCTTCGGATCGTTTGGCACGCTGTTTTTGTTCACGGTAATGTTGGCGCGGCCCAGGGCAGCGTCAGCTTCTTTACCGGTCAGGTTCTTATCAACCAGATCCAGCAGGAACAGGTGGTTTTCAGTACCGCCGGATACCACTTTGTAGCCACGGTTCAGGAACACTTCCACCATCGCTTTGGCGTTCTTAGCCACCTGCTGCTGGTAAACCTTGAACTCTGGCTCCATCGCTTCTTTCAGCGCGACCGCTTTTGCCGCGATAACGTGCATCAGCGGGCCGCCCTGCGCGCTTGGGAACACAGCGGAGTTCAGTTTTTTGTACAGCTCTTCATCACCGCCTTTCGCCAGGATCAGGCCACCACGTGGACCTGCCAGGGTTTTGTGGGTGGTGGTGGTCACAACGTGAGCGTGTGGAACCGGGTTCGGGTAAACGCCCGCAGCAATCAGACCCGCAACGTGCGCCATGTCGACGAACAGGTAAGCACCGATGCTGTCTGCGATTTCACGCATTTTTGCCCAGTCAACAATACCGGAATAAGCAGAGAAACCACCGATGATCATCTTCGGCTTGTGCTCTTTGGCCTGCTTAGCCATGTCTTCGTAGTCAATTTTACCGGACTCATCAATACCGTAAGGGATGATGTTGTACAGTTTGCCGGAGAAGTTAACCGGGGAGCCGTGAGTCAGGTGGCCGCCCTGCGCCAGGTTCATACCCAGAACGGTGTCGCCCGGCTGCAGCAGCGCGGTGTAGACCGCGAAGTTAGCCTGAGAGCCAGAGTGCGGCTGAACGTTTGCGTAGTCAGCGCCAAAAAGTGCTTTCGCGCGGTCGATAGCCAGCTGCTCTACGATATCAACGTACTCGCAACCGCCGTAGTAGCGCTTGCCCGGGTAACCTTCAGCGTATTTGTTGGTCAGCTGAGAACCCTGCGCCTGCATCACGCGCGGGCTGGTGTAGTTTTCGGAGGCGATCAGTTCGATGTGCTCTTCCTGACGTACTTTTTCCTGCTCCATAGCCTGCCACAGTTCGGCATCATAATCGGCAATGTTCATTTCACGCTTTAACATCCGCATCTCCTGACTCAGCTAACAAGTAAATTTTGGCCTGAAAAGGCAGTCCTGTTGGACGACGGGCAACAGTATAACTGATTAGTTCTGTGATAACAGGTCTTGACAAACGATTTTACGCAAACGTTTTCCTACCCGCCACGCAAGGGTTTGAGGAATAAAGATCTCGCGATTTCCAGCGGATTTCTTTTCAGGTTTGTGATGCATATTTTTCATCTTGCAAAGAACCATTTACAACGCAGGGGTATTTTTTATAAGATGCATTTAAAATACATCATTAGAGTAACATCAGAAGGACGCGCTCATGCTCGACGCTCAAACCATCGCTACCGTTAAAGCCACCATTCCCCTGCTGGTCGAAACCGGCCCCAAACTGACCGCCCATTTCTACGATCGCATGTTCACGCACAACCCGGAGCTCAAAGAGATTTTCAACATGAGCAACCAGCGTAACGGCGATCAGCGCGAAGCCCTGTTCAATGCCATTGCGGCCTACGCCAGCAACATTGAAAACCTGGCGGCGCTGCTGCCTGCGGTGGAAAAAATTGCGCAGAAACATACCAGCTTCCAGATCCAACCCGAGCAGTACAACATTGTTGGCGCTCACCTGCTGGCAACGCTGGACGAGATGTTCAGCCCGGGTCAGGAGGTTCTGGACGCATGGGGCAAAGCCTACGGCGTGCTGGCCAATGTGTTTATCAACCGTGAAGCACAGATTTACAACGAAAACGCGAGTAAGAAAGGCGGCTGGGAAGGCACCCGCGCGTTCCGCATCGTTGAGAAAACGCCGCGCAGCGCTTTAATCACCAGCTTCGAATTTGAACCGGTAGACGGTCAGCCGGTGGCGGATTATCAGCCAGGGCAGTATCTGGGCGTATGGCTCAAGCCTGAAGGTTTCCCGCACCAGGAGATCCGCCAGTATTCCCTCACCCGCAAGCCCAACGGCAAAGGCTATCGCATTGCGGTGAAGCGCGAGGACGGCGGACAGGTATCCAGCTGGCTGCATAACGACGCTAACGTGGGTGACGTGGTCCACCTGGCCGCGCCGGCGGGCGACTTCTTTATGACCGTTGAGACGACTACCCCGGTCACGCTGATCTCCGCTGGGGTGGGACAAACGCCAATGCTGGCGATGCTGGATACGCTGGCGGCGTCAAAACACGCTGCCCAGGTAAACTGGTTCCATGCCGCCGAGAACGGTGACGTGCATGCGTTTGCTGATGAAGTGAAAACCCTGGCAGCGAGCCTGCCCCACTTTACCGCCCACACCTGGTATCGCCAGCCAACGGAAGCCGACCGCGCGGCCGCTCGCTTTGACAGCGAAGGTCTGATGAATTTACGTCAGATGGAAGGGGCATTCAGCGCGCCAGATATGCAGTTCTACGTCTGCGGGCCGGTGGCTTTTATGCAGTATGCCGCGAAGCAGTTGGTCGAGCTGGGGATAAATAAAGACAACATTCATTACGAATGTTTCGGGCCGCATAAGGTGCTGTAACGCAAAAAGCCCCTCGTTTGAGGGGCTTCTTTCCGCCGGATGATACCCGGCCAGGCAACGTTTTAAATCGCCGCGTCGTCTTCTTCGCCGGTACGGATACGGATCACGCGCGCCACGTCAAAGACGAAGATTTTACCGTCGCCAATTTTGCCGGTCTGCGCCGTGCGGATAATGGTATCCACACAGGTGTCCACGATATCGTCGCTCACCACGATTTCAATTTTCACTTTCGGCAGAAAGTCCACCATGTACTCTGCGCCACGGTAAAGCTCGGTGTGGCCTTTCTGACGACCAAAACCTTTCACTTCCGTCACGGTCATCCCGGTGATGCCGACTTCCGCCAGCGCTTCACGTACATCATCCAGTTTGAAAGGTTTAATAATCGCATCAATCTTTTTCATGGTGGGTCCTTAAACTCTTGCCTGTAAGCTGCTTCGTAATCGGTTGCTCACAGTACCATACGGCATTACTCTTTAAAATCGTTTGCTTCCAGCTCATGGCGCGACAGCAGCTTATAAAACTCAGTGCGGTTGCGTCCGGCCATGCGCGCCGCGTGGGTCACGTTGCCTTTGGTGATCTGCAGCAGCTTGCGCAGATAGTTCAACTCGAACTGATTCCGCGCTTCGGCAAAGGTCGGCAGCGCCGTGTTTTCCCCTTCCAGTGCCTGCTCCACCAGCGCGTCGCTGATCACCGGTGACGAGGTCAGCGCCACGCACTGCTCAATCACGTTGACCAACTGACGCACGTTACCCGGCCAGCTGGCGGCCATCAGCCGCTTCATCGCATCGGTGGAAAACGCGCGCACGAAGGGTTTGTGACGATCGGCCGCCTGACGCAAAAGATGATTCGCCAGCAGCGGAATGTCTTCCGCTCGCTCGGCCAGTGCAGGGATCTTCAGATTGACCACGTTCAGACGGTAGTAGAGATCTTCACGAAACTCGTTGCGGGCCATCACCTTCGGCAAATCCCGGTGCGTGGCGGAAATGATACGCACATTAATGTCGATGTCGCGGTTACTGCCCAGCGGGCGAACTTTCCGCTCCTGCAACACGCGCAGCAGTTTGACCTGCAGCGGCGCGGGCATGTCACCAATCTCGTCGAGGAAAAGTGTGCCGCCCTCCGCTGCCTGAAACAGCCCTTCCCGGCTGCTGACCGCACCGGTGAATGCGCCGCGGGCATGGCCAAACAGTTCAGATTCAAGCAGCTGTTCCGGGAGCGCGCCACAGTTGATCGCAATAAAGGCATTTTTGCTGCGCGGGCTGGCGTTATGGATCGCCTGCGCCAGGATCTCTTTCCCGGTTCCGCTCTGGCCGTTAATCAGCACGCTGACGTCTGACTGTGCCACCATTCGGGCCTGTTCGAGCAAACGCAGCATAATGGGACTGCGGGTGACGATAGACTCCCGCCACGCTTCATCTCCCGCCGGAGCGGCATGCTCCAGCGCGCTGTCGATCGCCTTATAAAGCGCGTCTTTGTCCACCGGCTTGGTCAGGAAGCTGAATACCCCCTGCTGGGTCGCCGCAACCGCATCCGGGATCGAGCCGTGCGCCGTCAGGATAATCACGGGCATACCCGGTTGCTGCTTCTGGATCTCCGCGAACAGCTGCATGCCGTCCATTTCGTCCATCCGCAGGTCGCTTATAACCAGATCAATTTTCTCGCGGCCGAGAATTTTCAGCCCCTCGACCCCGCTTTCCGCGGTCACCACGCTGTAGCCTTCACTCACCAGACGCATCCCCAGCAGCTTTAACAGCCCGGGATCGTCATCCACCAGTAAGAGATGGGCAGGTTTACGGCTCGTCATGCTTCACATCCTCTTGTTTCGGCGTATCGCTGTCCGGTACAGCGGATGAACTTCCCGGCTGATATTTACGCGACGAGAGCTGTCTTTCGATATCGGTCAGGTTTTCCAGCTTACGTGTCGTGGTATCCAGTTGCGTACGCAGATGTTGCTGCTGCTGACGCAACGTATCAAGCTCGCTGTCGGTGGACTGCTGCAACTTACTGTAGCGGGAGCGCTCTTCAGAGAGCTGAAGTTGTAATGTCTGTCCATCACGCCAGAGCTGGTATACCGGGCGCACCTGTCCCGGCAGGTTGACCACCAGGGTGTCCAGTCGGGTCACGTTGGCGCGGCGTTCAACGGGGGTGATTTTGGCATCAGCCAGTAAAATGCCGCGCTTGAAAGCGTCCTGCCAGGTGTCGTCATCCAGCATCGCCGCTTTCGAGCGGGCCTCAACCGGCGCAAGACGCTGGGCGCAATCTATACCACGCAGCCAGAACAGCGGGTTGCTTTCGACGTCGTGGCCTGACAGGTTCCAGATATCGTCGCAGCGGGTTGAGAGAAAATCTGCCAGCTGGTTATCTGGCCATTTATCTTCTTGTTTACCGCTAATCGCACTTTGCGGCACATGAGAAACACAGCCTGCCAGCACTAAACAGGGCAAGCCCAGGCGAAACGTGTTGCGGGAAAACACCGCGCGTATGGCGCGGAAAAAGACGTGTGACATACTCACCAGACATAGATTCATTTTATTGATTTTTCCGGCTCAGGGGCAGTTCGATACGGAAGCAAACATCGGAACGTGCGTCAGTGGCAATGTTTAGCTCACCCTGCATGCGTCGTATACAGTCCCGGGCGATGCTTAAGCCCAGACCGCTGCCTTTCACCGCGCCTTTCCGCTGATGACTTCCCTGGAAAAAGGGTTCGAAGATCATAGTTTTTTCGTCATCAGGGATCGGGGTGCCGGTATTTGCGACGTCAATAAACACCCGTGAACCATTCGTATAGCTTCGGATATAAATGTTACCGGATTCAGTACCATAGTGCACCGCATTGGAGTAAAGATTATCCAGAACGCTCATCAGCAGCATGGGTTCAGCCAGGCACGCCGGCGCATTAAGTTCTACGTCGGTATGCATCATTTTAGCTCTTGCTGGCAAGCTATGGGCGGAGATCACCATATCCACCAGCGGCTCAATCTCCACATCTTCCAGTACAACCGCCCCATCCGCCAGCTTGCGGTTGTAATCCAGCAACTGCTCAATCAGTTTTTGCAGGTTGCGGCTGCTGTTATCCAGGATCTCGACAATTTCTTTCTGTTCAGAAGTGAGGGGCCCAGCCACTTCGTCCGCCAGCAGCTCTGTCCCTTCACGCATGCTGGCGAGCGGCGTTTTTAGCTCATGAGAGATATGGCGCAGGAACTGATGACGCTGTGATTCAAGCCACGCCAGGCGCTCGGACAGCCAGATAATGCGCTGGCCCACGGAGCGTAGCTCGCGCGGGCCTTTAAAGGCGACCGTATCCCCAAGCGATTTCCCCTCCCCGAGGCGGTTGATCATGCGCTGGATGCCCTTTACCGGGCCGATGATCATGCGGGTAAAGAGCAGTACCAGCCCAAGACTCACCAGGAATAGCACCAGCGCCTGCCAGCCAAAAAACTGGCCGCGCTCGGCAATCTCCTGCTGGAGTTGCTGGCCGCGAGAGAAAATGACCGTGCGCGTTGACTGCACCATCTCGGTGTTGGCGGTGGCAAAGGCTTCAAGACGTGCGGCGGCGGCGGCATCCGGCCCGCTATTGTGGCACTGCAGCTGCGCAAGATCGTTCAAATCCTGACGTAACGCCTGATACAGCTTGTCATCAGGCAGTACCCCCGCGTGCGCGTCCAGCATTTCGCTGTAGCGTTTACGCTGACTCTGATAAACCTTTTCCAGGGTCCGATCGTCAAGCACGCAATACTGGCGGTAGCTTCGCTCCATTTCCAGCGCGGCGTTGGTCATCGCCTCACTGCGTCGGGCGTCGATGAGCGTCGTACGGTTGGTCAATGCCGCCTGCGCACTCAGCGCGTTCAGACTTTGCCAGGCCTGCCAGGCCAGGATTAGCAGCGGCAGCAGGATCAGCAGGAAGGCCATCATGACGAGCTGTCGCAGGGAGCGGGGAAAAACGGGCCAGCGTTTCAACGCATTACTCTCTTAATGGGGGTTTACGCAGAGCGTAACTGAGTCTGCCCTTCAGATACAACAAAGCCGGGTAAAAACCCGGCTTTGTCATGGAATGAGGCGGTGCCTAACTCGACGTTTCGCCCTGGCCTGATAAAGCATCGCTATGATCAGTAGTTGGACGGCAGGCACCTTTTTGTGCGTCATTCGAAGTTTATGTAGCACGTCCCGAAGGGGCTGACATAAGAAGGTGAATGAGCCACTGGTTAATATTATGCAACACCCGTGCCAGAATGCAAAACAAAAATTAACACCTTGAAATATATACATTTTATGCAATTAGCCCGTTCGTTATCGGTTGAATAATTTCCAGACTAAGTGTCGCCATTAAGCAACACCCTAACAGGAACCTTTCTTGTTATATATAAATCAATAAGTTAAATGTCTCCATTTAGAGACAGTCGAAAACCTTCTTTGTCGCAATTTTGCGACACGCATAAAAAAGCCCGGTAGCGCTCACGCTTACCGGGCCTGCAGGGAGTGCGCTAAAACTTAACCCAGCTGTTTACGCGCATTGCGGAAGATACGCATCCACGGGCTGTCCTCGCCCCAGTTTTCCGGGTGCCAGGAGTTGCTCACGGTACGGAACACGCGCTCCGGGTGCGGCATCATGATGGTTGCACGGCCGCTCTCGCTGGTCACCGCCGTAATGCCGTTGACGGAACCGTTCGGGTTAGCCGGGTAGGTTTCCGTGACCTTGCCGAAGTTATCGACAAAGCGCAGCGCCACCAGGCCTTTGCTTTCAAGCTGGGCCAGATGCGCGGCATCACGCACTTCGACCTGGCCCTCACCGTGGGAAACGGCGATTGGCATCTGCGAACCGACCATCCCCTGCAGCAGCAGAGACGGGCTCTGGGTCACTTCAACCAGGCTGAAGCGCGCTTCGAAGCGGTCAGACTGGTTACGCACAAAGCGCGGCCAGGCTTCACTTCCCGGGATCAGCTCACGCAGGTTAGACATCATCTGGCAGCCGTTACATACGCCCAGCGCCAGGGTTTGCGGACGGTGGAAGAAGGTTTCGAACTCGTCACGCACGCGGCTGTTGAAGAGAATAGACTTCGCCCAGCCCTCACCCGCGCCCAGCACGTCGCCGTAAGAGAAGCCGCCACACGCCACCAGCGCCTGGAAATCTGCCAGGCCGGTGCGGCCCGCCAGCAGGTCGCTCATATGAACGTCGATAGCATCAAAGCCCGCACGGTGGAAGGCAGCGGCCATCTCAACGTGGGAGTTAACGCCCTGCTCGCGCAGCACGGCCACTTTTGGACGCGTCCCCGTCGCAATGTACGGCGCAGCGATGTCTTCATTGATGTCGAAGGAGAGCTTCACGTTCAGGCCTGGATCCTGATCGTTGGCCTTCGCGTTATGCTCCTGATCGGCGCATTCCGGGTTATCACGCAGGCGCTGCATCTGCCAGGTGGTTTCCGCCCACCACATACGCAGCGTGGTGCGGCTCTCGCTGAACACGGCGTGACCGTCTGCTTCAATGATGAAGCGGTCGCCCTGAACGGCTTTACCGAGATAGTGCACGCAGTCTGCCAGGCCGTGCTGCGCAAGGAGGGCTTCGACGGCGTCGCGATCTGCCGCACGCACCTGAATCACAGCACCCAGCTCTTCGTTGAACAGCGCCGCCAGATGATCTTCGCCCAGCGTTGCGATGTTCGCTTCAACGCCACAGTGACCGGTGAAGGCCATTTCGGCCAGGGTGACCAGCAGGCCGCCGTCGGAACGGTCGTGGTAGGCCAGCAGCTTGCGCTGTGCCACCAGCGCCTGGATGGCATCATAGAAACCTTTCAACTGCGCCACGTCGCGCACGTCGGCAGGTTTATCGCCCAGCTGACGGTAAACCTGCGCCAGCGCGGTGGCACCCAGCGCGTTATGCCCTTTACCCAGGTCAATCAGCAGCAGGGCATTGTCTTCGGTCAGGAGCTGTGGCGTCACGGTATGACGCACGTCTTCCACGCGCGCAAATGCAGAGATGATGAGCGACAGCGGAGAGGTGATCTCGCGCTGCTCGTTGCCTTCCTGCCAGCGGGTCTTCATCGACATGGAGTCTTTACCCACCGGAATGGTCAGCCCCAGCGCAGGACAGAGCTCTTCACCCACCGCTTTTACGGCTTCATACAGGCCCGCATCTTCACCCGGGTGACCGGCTGCGGCCATCCAGTTTGCGGACAGTTTAATGCGTTTGATATCGCCAATCTGGGTCGCGGCAATGTTAGTAAGGGCTTCACCAACGGCCAGACGGGCAGAGGCGGCGAAGTCCAGCAGCGCTACCGGCGTGCGTTCGCCCAGCGCCATCGCTTCACCGTAGTAGCTGTCGAGGCTCGCGGTGGTCACGGCGCAGTTCGCCACCGGGATCTGCCACGGCCCCACCATCTGATCGCGTGAGACCATACCGGTCACGGTACGGTCACCGATGGTCACCAGGAAGGTTTTCTCAGCGACAGCCGGCAGGTGCAGGACGCGATTAACCGCTTCCGCCACGGTGATGCCCTGACGATCCAGCGCTTTGCCCGCCGCTTTACGCGTCTGCACGTCGCGGGTCATCTTCGGTGTTTTACCGAGCAACACATCCAGCGGCAGATCGATTGGCTGGTTGTCGAAATGGGTGTCGCTCAGTGTCAGGTGCTTCTCTTCGGTTGCTTCACCGATGACGGCATACGGCGCACGCTCGCGGCGGCACAGCTCGTCAAACAGTGGCAACTGATCCGCAGCAACTGCCAGAACATAACGTTCCTGAGATTCGTTACACCAGATTTCCAGCGGGCTCATCCCCGGCTCGTCGCTCAGGATATCGCGCAGGTTGAAACGACCGCCGCGACCGCCGTCGCTGACCAGCTCCGGCATGGCGTTAGAGAGACCGCCCGCGCCAACGTCATGAATAAAGAGGATCGGGTTCGCGTCGCCCAGCTGCCAGCAGCGGTCGATCACTTCCTGACAGCGGCGCTCCATTTCCGGGTTGTCGCGCTGAACGGACGCAAAGTCGAGATCCGCGTCAGACTGACCGGAGGTCATCGAAGACGCCGCACCGCCGCCCAGGCCGATGTTCATCGCCGGGCCACCGAGTACGATCAGCTTCGCGCCAACGACGATCTCGCCTTTCTGCACGTGATCGGCACGAATGTTGCCGATCCCGCCCGCCAGCATGATCGGTTTATGGTAGCCACGCAGCTCTTCGCCGTTGTGGCTCTCCACTTTCTCTTCATAGGTACGGAAGTAACCGTTCAGGGCCGGACGACCAAATTCGTTGTTAAACGCCGCACCGCCCAGAGGGCCGTCGGTCATGATATCCAGCGCGGTAACAATGCGCTCCGGCTTGCCGAAATCTTCTTCCCACGGCTGCTCGAAGCCCGGAATACGGAGGTTGGAAACGGAGAAACCGACCAGGCCCGCTTTTGGTTTAGCACCGCGACCGGTCGCCCCTTCATCACGAATTTCACCGCCGGAACCGGTCGCCGCACCCGGCCACGGGGAGATCGCCGTCGGGTGGTTATGGGTTTCCACTTTCATCAGGATATGCGCAGGCTCCTGATGGAAGTCATAGCGCCCTGCTTCGCGATCGGCGAAGAAGCGGCCCACCTCGGAACCTTCCATTACCGCGGCGTTGTCTTTGTAGGCAGACAGCACATGGTCAGGGGTTTTCTCCATGGTGTTTTTAATCATTTTGAACAGCGACTTCGGCTGCTGTTCGCCGTCGATAATCCAGTCGGCATTGAAAATCTTATGGCGACAGTGCTCAGAGTTCGCCTGCGCGAACATGTAGAGTTCGATGTCATTCGGGTTGCGGTTGAGCTTAACAAACGCATCCTGCAGGTAGTCGATTTCATCTTCTGCCAGTGCCAGGCCGAGACGCAGGTTGGCGTCAATCAGCGCCTGACGGCCCTGCCCCAGCAGGTCAACGCTCTGTACCGGCGCAGGCTGATGGTGGGAGAAGAGCTTCTGCGCGTCATCGAGAGAGGCAAACACGCTCTCCATCATGCGATCGTGCAGTTCAGCCGCAACCGCCTGCCACTGTGCGTCGCTCAGGGTTGACGCTTCCACATAGTACGCCACGCCGCGTTCCAGACGGTTAATCTGGCTGAGACCACAGTTGTGGGCGATATCGGTGGCTTTGGAGGACCAGGGGGAGATGGTGCCCGGACGAGGCGTCGCAAGGATCAGTTTGCCGGTTGGCGTATGGCTGCTCAGGCTTGGGCCATACTTGAGCAGGCGTTCCAGCTGTACGCGCTCCTCTGCATTCAGGGGGGCATTCAGGTCAGCAAAATGGACATACTCAGCGTAAATATTGCTTACCGGAAGGTCGGCCGCCTGAAAACGTGCCAGCAGTTTGTTAATACGGAAGGCAGACAGTGCAGGCGAACCACGCAGAATTTCCATCATAAGTCTCTCGTCTTCGAAGCGCCGGGGCGCTTACAGTGTGCGCAAGGGGGGAAAACGGGCGTCATTATAGAGAATCCTGAGCGCCGACGAAACCGTTTGCGTCGAAATAAAATCGACGTCGCCTTTTAACAATAGTTGTGACCTGTCTCTCTAATTGGTTGCCAAGTGGCGCAAGTTTACGCAAAATGCCGCTCATTCAATGGCAAACCTTATTGTTAACATGGCTACAGCAGACTGAGGCAACCGGCGTCGCAGAGAATTAACTAATTGAAAAAATTAAAGATTAATTATCTGCTCATCGGCATTGTGACGTTGCTGCTGGCAGTGGCCCTCTGGCCTTCCATCCCCTGGTTCGGTAAAGCCGAAAACCGTATCGCCGCCATTCAGGAGCGGGGGGAACTCCGCGTCAGTACCCTCAACTCTCCGCTGATTTACAGCGACATCAACGGCAAAATCATTGGTCTGGATTATGAACTGGCGCAACAGTTCGCCGATTATCTTGGCGTGAAGCTTAAAATCACCGTCCGTCAGAATATCAACCAGCTGTTTGATGACCTCGACAACGACGATGCCGACATCCTCGCCGCCGGGCTGGTGTATAACAGCGAGCGCAGCAAGAACTATCAGCCGGGCCCGACCTACTACTCCGTTTCGCAACAGCTTGTCTATCGTGTCGGGAGCCAGCGTCCGCGCTCGCTGGCGTCGATTAACGATCGACAGCTGACGATTGCCCCAGGCCATGTGGTGATTGACGATCTGCGCGAACTCAAGGAGAAGAAATACCCGGACCTGAGCTGGACGGTGGAGGCGAAACTCGGCACGACGGAGCTGCTGGAGCAGGTTAAAGATCAGAAAGTGCCTTACACCATCGCCGATTCGGTCGCGATCAGCCTTTTCCAGCGCGTGCATCCTGAAATCGCCGTGGCGCTGGACGTCACCGACGAACAGCCGGTCACCTGGTTTACCCAGCTCGACAACGACCAGACCCTCTCTGCCGCGATGCTCGATTTCTTCAATACCATCAATGAAGACGGTACCCTGGCGCGTCTCGAAGAGAAGTACCTCGGCCATGGTGAAGACTTTGACTACGTTGACACCCGCAGTTTCCTGCGCGCGGTAGACAGCGTCCTGCCGGACCTGCAGCCGCTGTTCGAAAAATACGCCCAGGAAATTGACTGGAAACTGCTGGCGGCTATTTCGTATCAGGAATCCCACTGGGATACCCAGGCCACGTCTCCGACTGGCGTACGTGGTTTGATGATGTTAACCAAAAATACCGCGCTGAGCCTGGGCGTGAATGACCGTACCGATGCCGAGCAGAGCATCAGCGGCGGCGCGCGCTACCTGCAGGATATGATGGCTAAAGTACCGGAAACGGTGCCGGAAGAAGAGCGAATCTGGTTTGCGCTGGCGGCTTACAATATGGGTTACGCGCATATGCTGGATGCACGCACGTTGACGGCGAAAACCAAAGGTAACCCCGACAGCTGGTCAGACGTAAAACAGCGCCTGCCGCTGCTGAGCCAGAAGCCCTGGTATAACAAGCTGACATACGGCTACGCGCGCGGCCATGAAGCGTACGCCTACGTGGAAAATATCCGTAAATATCAGATTAGCCTGGTCGGATATCTGCTGGAGAAAGAGAAAGAGGCAACAGAGGCAAAACAGCTGGCAGAAAGTTACCCGGTCGTGGCACCGGACGAGCTTAATCGTCCGAGCGCTTCAATTCTGCCTTTTGTTGCTTTTTCTGCTGACGGCGCATTCGAAAGAAATCGCTTAATAGCGCCGAACACGCTGGTGCAAGTACCCCACCGATAGTCTTCACCTGGTGGTTCATTCCAGGATGACCCAGCACGTCCATCAGTGAACCGGCCGCACCGGTTTTTTCATCCCGCGCGCCAAAGACCAGGGTACCGATCCGGCTGTGCACCATCGCACCGGAACACATTACGCACGGCTCAAGCGTGACATACAGCGTGGTATCAAGCAGACGATAGTTTTGCAGCACCAGACCACCCTGGCGAAGCGCCATGATTTCGGCATGGGCGGTCGGATCGTGGCGTCCAATCGGGCGGTTCCAGCCTTCGCCAATCACCTGATTGTTGTGAACCAGCACGGCGCCCACGGGGACTTCGCCTTCGTCCCAGGCACGCTGCGCGAGCGTAAGCGCGTGGCGCATCCAGTATTCATGACTGTATTCAGGGTTTGGCAACGGTTGATACTCCACTCGAAAAGCGGGCGGCATTATACACACCCCTTATGGATAAGACTATTCGAGTTGCTGAAGTTCTCCCGCAGGAGTGACGCGCCAGCGATGCTGGCAGAAATAGAGCAGCGGGTTGTCCTGTTTGCTGTCGCTGTAGCCGCTGTACAGGCGCAGCGGCGTACCGATGCGTTTCTCCAGCTGGACCACTTTTTCATGTCCCAGACAGCGCATGGTCAGCACCCAGCCGCCGTAACCCCGCGCTATTTGCGTGGCGATAAGGTTGACGCGGGGAAGCCAGGGGGTATCAAAGTAGACCTGCTCCACCAGCGTCTGCGGCGAGCCGGTAATCAGCCAGATGTCGGCATCGTTGGCATCGAGGTAACCGGTGAGGCGCGCCTGTACGACAGGAAACGCGGCGACATGACCGCGAAACCAGTGGGCAAAATCCTGCTCAAGCTGTTTGAGCCGCGCTTCGCTGTGGCCAAACGTGCATCCCCAGAGCAGCAGGCTCATCGGCCATCGCGCTGCACGACCTTTCACCAGCAGCGCGATACCGATCACCGGTAAGAGCGGTAATACGAGCAGCGCATTCAAAGGCTGACGCCGCAGCAGGTAACGCATAAACGTGCCAAACATATCCTGCTGATGCAGCGTTCCATCCAGGTCAAAAAAGACAATGCGACGCGCGTGCTTTGCCAAACCTTACTCCTCTGGGTCGTTGAAGCCTAACAGCCAGGTAAACAGGAACCCGGCGATCACTGCTACTAAATAGCCTAACAGATAGAGCATGACTTTTCCGGTGACGATGGTTAACGCCAGCGGTAAACCGGAAAGACCAAAGGTGATCACGGTGGCGACTTTCCAGTAGCTGATCAGCGCCCCGCCTACCGCACCGCCCAGACATGCAGCAAGGAACGGTTTACCCAGCGGCAGCGTGACGCCAAAAATCAGCGGTTCGCCAATACCGAGCAGTCCGACCGGAAGAGCGCCTTTAATCACTTTTTTCAGACGTGCATTGCGGGTTTTCATCAGTACGGCAATCGCCGCGCCGACCTGCCCTACCCCCGCCATCGACAGAATAGGCAGCAGCGGGTTATAGCCGTGCGCCTGCACCAGCTCGACGTGGATCGGTACCAGCCCCTGATGCAGGCCGGTCAGTACCAGCGGCAGGAAGGTACCTGACAGCACCGCCCCCACTAACAGGCCGCCACGGTCAATCGCCAGCGACGCACCGTGGGCAATAGCTTCAGAGATCCACCCACCTAACGGCTGGAGAGCCACTACCGCGACGCTACCGGTAATGAGCGTGGTCAGCAGTGGGTTGAGGATAAGCTCAATCGAGCCGGGCAAAATCGCGCGCAGCCTTTTCTCGATCCAGCACATCAGGATGACCACCAGCAGCACCGCAATCACCCCGCCGCGCCCCGGCTGCAGCGCCTCACCGAACAGGGTTATCTGCGCCAGCTGTGGGCTGGACAAGATCCCCGCCATCACCCCACCCATGGCCAGCGAGCCGCCAAACACCTTCGCGGTATTGACCCCGACCAGAATGTTCATGATGGCAAACACCGCGCTGCCGAAGATCCCAAGGATACCCAACAGGTTTGGATACTGCGTGGCGAAATCCCCCACAATATCCGGTCGCTTGAGGATATTGATGATCCCGGTGATCAGGCCCGAGGCAATAAACGCCGGGATCAGCGGAATAAAGACGTTTGCCAGCTGTCGCAGTGCATCGCTCATGGGGGCTTTGTATTTGGCCTTTGCCTGCGCTCTGGTGCGTTCAGCATCGTCCATCGACACGCTCGCCCCACCGCCCATCAGCGCACGCATGGCATCAACAACCTGCGCCGCTTTTCCCGGCCCGACGATAAGCTGATGTTGCTGGCCCTGTTTTACGTAGCCGCTGACGCCGGAGAGTTGCTTCAGACGCGGCACATCAAGCTGGTCGTCGTTATGCACCTCGACGCGCACGCGCGTCATGCAGTTTTCGAGACGCTGAATATTTTGTTCCCCACCAATCCCCTGCAGGATATCGCTGGCGAGCGCTGCTGTTTTGTCCATACACGCCTCTGTTAGTTTTCTAATGCCGCCCGTAAGAAGCCATGATGCGCGTCGAGTCGGGCTCTCGCCGCCGCCGCATCCAGCCCGCTTAAGATCATCAGAATCGCCGGTTTAACGTCATGATCGGTCTGTTTGAGGACCGCTTCAGCTTCTTCACGGCTGGCGCCCGTCGCTTCCATCACCATGCGACAGGCTCTGTCCACCAGCTTGACGTTGGTGGCCTGCATATCCACCATCAGGTTCTGATACACCTTGCCAAATTTCACCATCGCGCCGGTGGAGATCATATTGAGCACCAGCTTTTGCGCGGTCCCGGATTTCAGGCGTGTGGATCCGGTGAGCGCTTCCGGCCCAACCACCGGCGAGATGGCGATAGCCGCCACCTGGGCAATCGGTGAGCCCGGATTACAGGAGATGGCCACCGTCGTGCAGCCAGTCTGGTTAGCGTACTCCAGACCGCCAATGACGTATGGCGTGCGCCCGGAGGCCGCCAGCCCGACCACCAGATCCTGCGCTGTCAGGTTCAGCGCCTTCAGATCATCCTCCCCCAACTGTTTATTATCTTCCGCCCCTTCAACGGCTTTCAGCAGCGCACCAGGTCCCCCTGCGATCAACCCGACCACCAGGCCGTGCGGCACCCCAAAGGTCGGTGGACACTCAGAGGCATCCAGCACCCCAAGACGTCCGCTGGTACCCGCGCCCATGTAAATAATGCGTCCACCGGCCTTGAGGGCTTCCGCCGCCGCATCGACCGCTTTCGCCACCTCAGGCAATGTCTCTTTCACTGCCTGCGCGACCAGCGTATCCTGTTGATTAAAGCGGTTAACCAGCTCCAGCGTGGAAAGAGCATCCAGATCCATGGTTTGCGGGTTACGGGTTTCTGAAACAAGTGAGCCTAGATTCATCTTTTGTACCTCAAGAATTTTTAATTCATAATAATCTCACTATAATGGAATATAAAATTCATTCAGGCGAGCACTATTCGTATTTGCGCAGACCATCACATTTCCGCCAGGAGAACCTATGAACTGTTTAATTCGCATTCGCCAGCGTTATGCAGGCTTTGCTCAAAGCGACAAAAAGCTGGCGGATTTTCTGCTTTCTCAACCCGATCGCGCGCGCCATCTCAGCTCGCAGCAGCTGGCGAGCGAAGCCGGGGTGAGCCAGTCAAGCGTGGTGAAATTTGCCCAGAAGATTGGTTTTAAGGGATTCCCTGCGCTCAAACTGGCGATCAGTGAAGCGCTGGCAAGCAACCCCAACCCGCAGTCTATGCCGGTGCATAATCAGATCCGCGGTGATGACCCGATGCGGCTGGTGGGCGAAAAGCTGATCAAGGAGAACGTCGCAGCGATGCATGCGACGCTTGACGTGAATACCGAAGAGAAGTTGCTGGAGAGCGTGGCGATGCTGCGCGGCGCACGGCGTATCATACTGACCGGCATCGGCGCGTCCGGACTGGTGGCGCGTAACTTTGGCTGGAAGCTGACAAAAATTGGGCTTAACGCCATCGTCGAGCAGGATATGCACGCCCTGCTGGCGACCGTACAGGCGATGGATCCTGACGATCTGCTGCTGGCGATCTCCTATTCCGGCGAGCGCCGTGAAATCAATATGGCCACCGATGAAGCCCTGCGCGTCGGCGGTAAAATTCTGGCGATTACCGGTTTTACGCCAAATGCCCTGCAGCAACGGGCTACGCGCTGTTTATATACTATTGCAGAGGAGCAGGCCACGCGCAGCGCCGCGATCTCCTCGACGAGTGCGCAAATGATGTTGACCGACCTGCTGTTTATGGCGCTGGTGCAACAGGATCTGGAGCATGCGCCAGATCGTATTCGTCACAGTGAAGAACTGGTAAAGAAACTGGTTTGACGCGTATAATGCCCGCCCAGTTTGTGTTGTTTCTGAGAATTTCCTGATGGCGCTGTTAATTACCAAAAAATGCATCAATTGCGATATGTGCGAACCGGAGTGTCCGAACCAGGCCATTTCGATGGGCGACAGCATTTATGAGATTAACAGCGACCGCTGCACGGAGTGCGTCGGCCACTATGAAACGCCGACCTGTCAGAAAGTGTGCCCGATCCCGAATACCATCCTGAAGGATCCGGCACACGTTGAGAGCGAAGAGCAGTTATGGGATAAATTTGTTCTGATGCACCATGCGGACAAACTCTAGCTTTCAATAATCACCGTCGCGCAGGCATAGTGCCGTTCATCGGCAAGCGTCACGTGCATGTGATTCACGCCCAGCCTTTCTGCCAGCTTTTGCGCCTCCCCCCATAAACGCAGGCGTGGCTTACCCAGCTCATCGTTAAACACTTCAAACTGGTTAAACGCCAGGCCATTACGAATGCCGGTTCCGAAGGCTTTAGCGGCGGCCTCTTTGACCGCAAAGCGCTTCGCCAGAAAACGCACCGGCTGCTGATGCGCTTCCCAGATAGCCCATTCGTTATCGCTCAGCACGCGTCTTGCGAGGCGATCGCCACTACGGGCGATCACCGCTTCAATGCGGGCTATTTCAACGATATCGGTGCCTAAGCCCAGAATGGCCATTACTGACGCGCTTCCAGCATCAGGCGTTTCATTTCTGAGACCGCCTCTTTCAGGCCGCTCATCACCGCACGGCCAATGATCGCATGCCCAATATTCAGCTCATGCATTTCAGGCAGGGCGGCAATGGCTTTCACGTTGTGGTAGGTCAGACCGTGTCCGGCGTTAACCTTCAGCCCCAGGCTCGCGGCGTAAGTCGCGGCTTTTGCGATACGCTCCAGTTCTTTGGCCTGCTCTTCATCGTTTTTGGCATCAGCGTAGCAGCCAGTGTGAATTTCGATATACGGCGCACCCACGTCGGCCGCCGCTTTAATCTGGGTGAAATCGGCGTCAATAAAGAGAGATACCAGGATACCGGCATCCGCCAGGCGTTTGCAGGCATCGCGCATTTTATCGAGCTGGCCGGCAACATCCAGACCGCCTTCGGTCGTCACTTCCTGACGCTTTTCAGGTACCAGGCAGCAGAAATGCGGCTGGGTTTCACAGGCAATGGTCAGCATCTCTTCGGTGACCGCCATCTCCAGATTCATACGGGTATCCAGCGTCTGACGCAGAATGCGCACGTCGCGGTCAGTAATATGGCGGCGATCTTCACGCAGGTGAACGGTAATGCCGTCGGCGCCAGCCTGTTCAGCGATAAACGCCGCCTGAACCGGATCGGGATACGCCGTGCCGCGCGCATTACGCAGTGTGGCGATGTGATCAATGTTGACGCCTAACAGTAATTCAGCCATGACAATCCTCGGTTTTCTTTTCGATTCTGTGGTCTAACGTTTCGGCATAAACTGCCTGAATAATTCGCGGCTCTTTAAGGGCTTGCCGCCAAGATACGGCTTGAGCGCAATCCGGGTAAAGCGTTTTGCTGCGCGCAGGGTGTCCTGGTCGGGAAACTCACGCTCATACAGTGCCCGGAGCTGGCGTCCGGTAAAGGTATTGTTATCAATCACGACGCTGGCGATAAACCCTTTTTCTTCGCGATAGCGATAGGTCATCGTCTCATCAACCTCTTCCCCACTGCCCGCGCAATGAAGAAAATCAACACCGTAGCCCAGGTGGCCCAGCAGGGCCAGCTCAAAACGACGCAGGGCGGGTTCAGGCGAGCCGGTTGCGCCAGCCAGGGCCTGGATACAGTGCAGATAATCGAAAAACAGTTCAGAGAAGCGCGTCTCATGTTCCAGAACCCGAGAGATGAGTTCATTGACGTACAGACCGCTATAGAGTGTGATGCCGGAAAGGGGGAGCGCCAGGGAGACGGCTTCGGCACTGCGCAGGGTTTTCACTTCCCCACGCCCGCCAAAGCGAACCAGCAGCGGCGTGAAAGGCTGTAAGGCGCCTTTCAGATTAGAACGTTTCGAACGTGCGCCTTTGGCAACAAGGCGCACACGACCCGACTCTTCCGTGAAGACGTCCAGCATAAGGCTGGTTTCGCTCCAGGGACGACTATGAAGGACAAAGGCACGCTGCCATCCATCCATATGCTCGTCGTCTTAGGTTACTGGTCTTCGCCGTAACCGAGGCTGCGCAGAGCACGCTCATCATCGGCCCAGCCAGATTTTACTTTCACCCACAGTTCGAGGTGAACCGGCGCTTCGAACATCTCCTGCATGTCTTTACGGGCTTCAATACCGATGGTTTTGATCTTGGCACCTTTATTGCCGATCACCATCTTCTTCTGCCCTTCACGTTCAACGAGGATCAGGCCATTGATGTCGTAGCCGCCACGCTCGTTGCTCTGGAAACGCTCGATCTCCACCGTCACTGAGTACGGCAGTTCAGCGCCCAGGAAACGCATCAGCTTTTCACGGATGATTTCAGACGCCATAAAGCGTTGAGAACGATCGGTGATGTAGTCTTCCGGGAAGTGGTGAATCGCTTCCGGCAGGTGCTTACGCACGATACCCGCGATGGTATCCACGTTCAGGCCGGTCTCAGCGGACAGCGGAACGATGTCGAGGAAGTTCATCTGGCTGCCCAGCCACTGCAGATGCGGCAGCAGGTCGGCCTTTTCCTGCACGTTGTCAACTTTGTTAACCGCGAGGATGACCGGCGTTTTGCCGTCACGCAGCTTGTTCAGCACCATCTCGTCGTCCGGCGTCCAGCGGGTGCCTTCAACAACGAAAATCACCAGCTCTACGTCGCCAATGGAGCTGCTCGCCGCCTTGTTCATCAGACGGTTGATGGCACGCTTCTCTTCCATATGCAGGCCAGGGGTATCGACGTAGATCGCCTGATACGCGCCTTCCGTATGGATGCCCACGATACGGTGACGCGTGGTCTGCGCCTTACGCGAGGTAATGGAAATCTTCTGCCCGAGCAGATTATTTAACAGGGTGGATTTGCCAACGTTCGGACGTCCGACGATGGCAATAAATCCGCAATAGGTTTTATCGATGCTCATTCCAGCTCCAGCATTTTTAACGCCTGTTCGGCGGCAGCCTGTTCAGCCTTACGGCGGCTTGAACCTGTGCCCACCACCGGTTCACTCAGGCCACTGACCTGGCAATGGATGGTAAATTCCTGATCGTGCGCTTCGCCACGAACCTGCACCACCAGATACGATGGCAGCGGCAGATGACGACCCTGCAAATATTCCTGCAGACGCGTTTTCGGATCTTTTTGTTTATCGCCCGGGCTGATTTCGTCCAGGCGGGTCTGATACCAGTTGAGGATCAGCTTTTCTACGGTCTGGATATCGCTGTCCAGGAACACACCACCAATTAATGCTTCGACCGTATCGGCAAGAATAGATTCACGACGGAAGCCGCCGCTTTTCAGTTCACCCGGCCCAAGACGCAGACATTCGCCCAGTTCAAATTCACGCGCGATTTCCGCAAGGGTATTACCCCGAACCAGCGTGGCACGCATGCGGCTCATATCACCTTCATCCACGCGCGGGAAACGATGATAAAGCGCATTCGCAATCACGAAACTTAAAATAGAGTCGCCTAAAAACTCGAGACGCTCATTATGTTTGCTGCTGGCACTGCGGTGGGTTAATGCCTGTTGCAACAACTCCTGATGATGAAAAGTGTAGCCCAGCTTCCGTTGAAGCCGATTAATTACGATGGGGTTCATGCGATACCAATAAATGAATGCGTCAAAAATGCAGCACACGAAACCGACCTGAGAAAACCAACGCGGTTTCGTGTGCCGTGGCACCCTTGCAGGGCCAACCTTAAACTTCGGGGGAATATTCTATACACAACGACAGGGGATGTCGTTAGTTCGAAGAGATTTATCGTGGAAATAATTCACGTAGCCGCGAAATAACGCGGCTACGTGTTCTTTTAATGCGAATTAATGGATTCCGCCAATACGATTCAGGCGTACGCCCGTCGGCCATTCGCCTTCCTGCTTCTCAAAACTCATCCAGATCGCGGTTGCTTTACCAACCAGATTCGCTTCCGGCACAAAGCCCCAGTAACGGCTGTCCGCAGAGTTATCGCGGTTATCACCCATCATGAAGTAATGTCCAGGCGGTACGATCCAGCTCGCCAGCTGCTGGCCCGGCTGTTTGTAATACATACCCAGCTGATCCTGCGCGATCGGCACAGTGAGGATGCGATGAGTCACATCCCCCAGCGTCTCTTTGCGTTCAACCAGACGGATACCGTCCTCTTTGGTTTCGCCTTTCGGGACCTGGAAGAACCCGCTGGTCGCTTCACCGCCGTTACGACGGGCAAAGGTCTGCACAAAATCGCTTGGCTCAACGTTGGAGTAGGTGATTGGCAGCGCATTTTCACAGGCGGTACCGGAGCTGCAGCCTGGCTGAACGGTGACTTCCTTCGCAACCGGATCGTAGGTCACTTTATCACCCGGCAGACCTACCGCGCGCTTGATGTAGTCCAGGCGCGGATCTTCCGGATATTTGAACACCACGATGTCGCCGCGTTTCGGATGACCGGTTTCGATCAGCGTTTTCTGGTAGATAGGATCTTTAATGCCGTAGGCAAACTTCTCTACCAGAATAAAATCACCAATCAGCAGCGTTGGCATCATGGAACCGGATGGGATCTGGAACGGCTCGTAAATAAACGAACGTACCACCAGCACAATCGCCAGCACCGGAAAGACCGAGGCGCCTGTTTCCAGCCAGCCCGGTTTCGGGCCTACTTTTTTCAGGGTTTTCGCGTCAATCCCGTCGCCAGTGGCTGCCTGCGCGGCAGCCTGACGTTCGCGACGTTTTGGGGCGAAGATAAACTTATCCAGACACCACAACAGACCTGTCACCAGGGTAGCAATGACCAGGATCAGGGCAAACATGTTCGCCATGCCAACTCCTTAGGGTTATTTGCCGTCTTTACCAACATGAAGGATGGCAAGGAATGCTTCCTGCGGCAGCTCGACGTTACCGACCTGCTTCATACGCTTCTTACCTTCTTTCTGCTTCTGGAGCAGCTTTTTCTTACGGCTGACGTCACCGCCATAACATTTCGCCAGAACGTTTTTACGCAGCTGCTTCACGGTAGAACGCGCGATGATGTGGTTGCCGATGGCCGCCTGGATCGCGATATCAAACTGCTGGCGTGGGATCAGATCTTTCATCTTCTCAACCAGTTCGCGACCACGGTATGGCGCATTGTCGTTGTGAGTGATCAGCGCCAGCGCATCCACACGCTCACCGTTGATCAGCACGTCCACACGTACCATGTTGGAGGCCTGGAAACGCTTGAAGTTGTAATCCAGCGACGCATAGCCACGCGAGGTCGACTTCAGACGGTCGAAGAAGTCGAGAACCACTTCCGCCATCGGGATTTCATAGGTCAGCGCCACCTGGTTACCGTGGTAAACCATGTTGGTCTGCACGCCACGCTTCTCAACGCACAGCGTAATGACGTTACCCAGGTACTCCTGCGGCAACAGCATATGACACTCTGCAATTGGCTCACGCAGCTCATGAATGTTGTTCAGCGGCGGAAGCTTGGACGGGCTGTCGACGTAGATCACCTCTTTCGACGTGGTTTCAACTTCATACACTACCGTCGGTGCGGTGGTGATCAGATCCAGATCGTATTCACGCTCCAGACGCTCCTGAATGATCTCCATGTGCAGCAGACCGAGGAAGCCGCAGCGGAAACCGAAGCCCAGCGCCGTTGAGCTTTCTGGCTCGTAGAACAGGGAGGCATCGTTCAGGCTCAGTTTGCCGAGCGCATCACGGAAGTTTTCGTAGTCGTCAGAGCTGACCGGGAACAAGCCCGCGTAAACCTGCGGTTTGACCTTTTTAAAGCCTGGCAGCGCTTTTTCTGCCGGGTTACGTGCACCGGTCAGGGTATCGCCCACTGGCGCGCCGAGGATGTCTTTGATGGCGCAGACCAGCCAGCCTACTTCGCCGCATGTCAGCTCGGTACGGTCGACCTGTTTTGGCGTGAAAATACCCAGACGGTCGGCGTTGTAGACCTGTCCGGTACTCATTACCTTGATTTTGTCGCCTTTACGCAGGGTGCCGTTTTTAATACGCACCAGGGAGACAACGCCCAGATAGTTATCAAACCAGGAGTCGATAATCAGCGCCTGCAATGGAGCATCCGGATCGCCTTCCGGGGCCGGAATATCACGCACCAGGCGTTCCAGCACATCGGTCACGCCGACACCGGTTTTCGCCGAGCAGCGCACAGCGTCGGTCGCGTCAATGCCGACAATATCTTCAATCTCTTCCGCTACGCGCTCAGGATCGGCGGCTGGCAGGTCGATCTTGTTCAGAACCGGCACAACTTCGAGATCCATTTCCATCGCGGTGTAGCAGTTTGCCAGGGTCTGGGCTTCTACGCCCTGCCCGGCGTCGACCACCAGCAGCGCGCCTTCACAGGCCGCCAGCGAGCGTGAAACCTCATAGGAGAAGTCAACGTGGCCTGGGGTGTCGATAAAGTTCAGCTGATAGGTTTCGCCATCAGCCGCTTTGTAATCCAGCGTGACGCTCTGCGCTTTAATGGTAATACCGCGTTCGCGTTCCAGGTCCATGGAGTCCAGAACCTGGGCTTCCATTTCACGATCAGACAGGCCACCGCAAATCTGGATAATACGGTCAGACAGCGTCGACTTACCGTGGTCAATGTGAGCAATGATCGAAAAGTTACGTATGTTCTTCATATAGTTAAATAATTATGCCTTACGAATTCCTGGAGGCCGCTGTTCTTAGCCTGACGTTTTTCAGTGCGAAAACGCAGCATTCTACACTACATCCTCGCTACCTGGAAATGCACTTAGAGACAGGTATAGCGTGAAGAAAGGACGTTTTCTGTTTAAGGACGTAAAAAATGATAAAGCCCGATGGATCACCGGGCCTCAGAAGAGAGCGTTTCAACGCGAAGCTGGTCTGGCGCAAGGCCAACGCTAAGAATGACAGGCTGCCACTCCTCACGCGTCGCGAGCTTCGGAGAGAGACCTTTGGCAAGCCAGAATCCACCCACGCCACCCAGTGCAGCACCGCACATGGCGGCCACATCGGTAGCGAACAGCATCTGGAACAGGCCGCCCATAATAAACAGCCCGACCAGCGGAGAGAGATAAACCAGCATCGCGGAACTGAGCAAGCTCCCTTCGGCAATACCCAGCTCTACCTTCTGCCCTGCCATCAGCGGTTGCTCACTTGGCACAGAAATCGTGTGCGTAGTTTGCGGCCCGAGCTTATTCAGCACGCGGCTACCGCAACCGGCTCTGGAGGCACAACTGTTACATGAGGCTTTTACATCACAGCTCACCAGCGCAATGCCATCCTGCCACGAGACAACCGTAGCCCACTCTTTAATCATTGTGCGGTCCTGAATTTAATGCTGTCGGAAATGCGCTTCGCCGTTTGCGGGGGAAGCTCGCCCACAATGGTGATCTCAGCGTTATCGCGTACCGTGGTACTGACCGTACGACGCCCGGTGCGCAGCATCTGTTCGGCGCTGTTTGCCGTTGCGCGATTAATATTCACCGAGAAGCTGAACAACCCGTCGGAATAGAGACGCGATTCCACCGGCGTTTCAATTGTTGGCAACTGCCGACGGCTGCTGGAAACCTCGCTAAACCCTTGTGGGATCCAGGACGGTACCCAGTTGAAATTCACGGAATCCCCGGCCGGAACAGAAAGCAGCGGCGGCAGGCTGGCTTTCGCCAGATTCTGCATGCTGTTACCAACCTGGTTGTTCACGCTGAAGGAGATCACGCGGAACTGTTCCAGCGTTTCACCGTCACGGTCGAGCAGATCTACACGCATGGGGAGTTTGGTTTCCGCGTCAATCCAGACAATATAGCTGTAGCGCGTTCCGTCCCGGGCAACCACGCGGATCACCTCGCACAACCGGTCCGCGATGCGTGTACGCCCTACCGAAATAAAATCGTAGTAAGGAGCAAGCCGTTTAAAGTCGGTGTAAATCAGTGACGGCAGAGAATCAACGATGTAGTCGCCATTCAGCGTAAAAGGCTCCAGGCCTGGCTCGAAATAACTGATTTCGTTACCACGCTGGACCACTTCACGACGCGGACCATCCATCTGTAAAAGCTGGGCGAGTGGCTGGTTATCAAGACGGGCATGGCGATAGCGTAACGATTCGACGCCCTGCTTGTTGATGCTGATAAATGCCAACTCGTAATTGAGTGACTGGCTGGCCAGATTCATTTGCTGCAACAACGCCCCGGATGAAACATCAGCCGAGGCGTTGGCAGAGAAGAACAGGCTACCCGCCATCAGAGACATGGCGAACCAAAGTTGCTTCATTACTGCGATTGCGTTCCTAAAGTTTGGTTTCCGGGCACCTGCACAGCGGCTTGCTGTGTTTGCGCCTGCTCAAACTGAAGCTGTTCAGAGTGCAGACGACGCTGCAACTCGTAATCCTGCAACATCGCATTAATGCGACGGCGCTGCTCCTGGACCTGCTGTTGCTGGCCGCCGCTGGCGGAAGCATCAGCCGGTACGCCCAGACTAACCGGGCTGGCTTTGCCCATCATCGGCAGTGTATTAAACACTGGCGCTTCTGGCTGCTGATTAGTTTCAGACTGAGCATTATAGTGCTGGACGCCAACGATAACTGCAAGCGATACGCATGCAGCCACACCCATTTGGGTAAGCTGGCTGGCCCACGGACGCACCTTTTGCCAGAATGGCATTTTCTGCCACTGGTGGGGCGCGGGTTGAGCTTCAGGAATCAGCGGAGTGGTCTGATGAACAGGCTCATTCTCAATTGCCGCCATGACGCGTGCTGAGATATCGAAATGGAGAACCTCGCCGGTATCACCGCGAAGGGTGTCACGGATGAGATGATAACTCTCCCAGGTCTCTTGCATTTCGGGAGAATGAGACAGCTCGTTGAGCAGCTCATTATCGACCGTTTCACCATCCATTAAAGCGGAAAGTTTTTCTTTCTGCATGCCTAATACCTTTTCCAGTATCCCGCTATCGTCAACGCCTGATAAGCGGTTGAACTTTATTATCAATGGCTTCTCGCGCACGGAAAATTCGTGAACGTACCGTGCCGACCGGACAATCCATGATAGCGGCTATCTCTTCATAGCTCAGACCATCCAGCTCCCGTAACGTAATTGCCATGCGTAAATCTTCCGGGAGCGACTCGATCGTGCGAAAAACGATTTGTCTCAGTTCTTCTGACAACATTAAGTTCTCAGGGTTCGAAATTTCTTTCAGTGCGCCGCCACTTTCGAAGTTTTCGGCGTCGATAGCGTCCACATCACTTGATGGCGGACGACGGCCCTGAGCGACCAGATAGTTCTTTGCCGTATTGACCGCAATACGGTACAGCCAGGTGTAAAAAGCACTATCTCCCCGGAAAGAATCCAGCGCGCGATAGGCCTTAATAAAAGACTCTTGCACCACATCAGGCACGTCGCCTGACGGTACATAGCGGGAAACCAGGCTCGCCACCTTATGCTGGTAGCGCACCACCAGTAAGTTAAAGGCTTTCTGATCTCCCTTCTGGACCCGTTCAACCAGGACCTGGTCCGTTAACTGCTCGCTCATCCGAGGTAATGTCTCCCCAAACCTAAATTCCACGCGTTAGCGAAACGCCACTCTAAAAACACTGCACTTTGAGCAAGCACCGAATTAGAGTGTCTGTTCTTCAATAAGTTCCGTAACGCCTTTGTTTTTGTTCATCGCGCCGCAGACTGGTCATTTTCTCTCATTATAAGTCTGTTCACGATACGCACCACTTTCTGACAAGAAACATCTTTTTCCCGCCAGAAGAGTAACGCAACACAGTCTTTATTTCACCACAAAATCTGACGCTAACGATCTGCTTCGCAAAATAATTTCACTCATTTACCCTCCGTTTACCTCGGCTTACTCGTTTAGCCATTGCAACAACCTTTAAAAAAAACGTGCGATATATCGCATACGGGTGCTATTCTGACTCAACACTGTTTAGTAAATTAAACAACAATCATGAACACAACACCCGAACTCCATTGTGATGTATTGATCATCGGCAGCGGCGCTGCCGGGCTCTCTCTGGCGCTGCGCCTGGCCGAGCACCAGAACGTAATCGTTCTCAGTAAAGGGCCGATCAGTGAAGGTTCCACGTTTTACGCCCAGGGTGGCATTGCCGCCGTGTTTGATGAAACAGACAGCATTGCATCCCACGTCGACGATACGCTGATCGCCGGGGCCGGGATCGTGGATGCGCACGCCGCAGAGTTTGTCGCCAGCAATGCCCGTCATTGCGTTCAGTGGCTCATCGACCAGGGCGTGTTATTCGATACGCAGGTCCAACCCAACGGTGAAGAGAGCTACCACCTGACCCGCGAAGGCGGCCATAGCCACCGCCGCATCCTGCACGCAGCGGATGCCACCGGAAAAGAGGTAGAGACCACGCTGGTCAGTAAAGCGCTGAACCATCCTAATATTCGGGTGCTTGAGCGAAGTAATGCCGTTGACCTGATTATCTCCGACAAAATTGGCCTGCCCGGCACGCGTCGCGTGGTGGGTGCCTGGGTCTGGAACCGGAATAAAGAGAAGGTGGAAACCTGTCAGGCGAAAGCCGTCGTGCTGGCGACGGGTGGGGCTTCAAAGGTGTATCAGTACACCACTAATCCGGACATTGCCTCCGGAGATGGGATCGCTATGGCCTGGCGTGCTGGTTGTCGCGTAGCGAACCTCGAATTTAACCAGTTTCACCCGACCGCCCTGTTTCACCCGCAGGCACGCAACTTCCTGCTGACGGAAGCCCTACGCGGAGAAGGGGCTTACCTGAAACGCCCTGACGGCACCCGCTTTATGCCGGACTTTGACGACCGGGGTGAACTGGCCCCCCGCGATATCGTCGCTCGCGCCATTGACCATGAGATGAAACGTCTTGGCGTGGACTGCATGTATCTCGATATCAGCCACAAGCCTGCAGAATTTATTCGTCAGCATTTCCCGATGATTTACGAAAAACTGCTCGGTCTGGGCATTGATTTAACCCGCGATCCGGTCCCCATTGTCCCAGCCGCTCACTATACCTGCGGTGGCGTAATGGTTGACGATCATGGTCGTACCGATGTGGATGGCCTGTATGCTATCGGTGAGGTGAGTTATACCGGCCTTCACGGCGCGAACCGCATGGCCTCTAACTCTCTGCTGGAGTGTCTGGTGTACGGCTGGTCTGCCGCAGAAGACATCACGAAACGCATGCCTTATGCCCGTGAGACAGAGCACTTACCGGCCTGGGATGAAAGCCGTGTGGAAAACCCGGACGAGCTGGTCGTGATTCAGCATAACTGGCATGAACTACGGCTGTTTATGTGGGATTACGTCGGAATTGTGCGCACCACGAAACGTCTTGAACGCGCGTTGCGCCGCATCACCATGCTGCAGCAGGAAATTGATGAATACTATGCCAATTTCCGTGTCTCCAACAATTTGCTGGAGCTGCGTAACCTGGTGCAGGTTGCCGAGCTGATCGTTCGCTGCGCGATGATGCGTAAAGAGAGCCGCGGCTTGCACTATACCCTGGACTATCCGGATCAGCTTGCGGAGTCCGGACCGTCAATACTCGCCCCGCAGGTTTACATAAACAGATAAAACGCCTGGGTCAGGGCAGTGTAATCTTCGGAATAACGCTGGTCTGGCCCACGGATCACCATTCGATCATTAAAGCACTCCCCCTCTTTCGGCGAGAGCGCCAGCAGCACGCGGTGCGGCAGCCGACCTTCCGTGTCCGAAATATCGGTACGCAGACGTAACGTCCAGCCGATCTCCTGGGCGATACCAATAAATGTGTTGCCCGTGCTTTCCGGCAGCACCACGCAGAAAAAACCGTCTTCAGAGATGAGTTCTGCCGCACTGATGAGCAGGGCTTTATGATCGAGGGAATGGGTATAACGCGCCTGCTCACGCTCAGGCGTACCGCACTCAACGCCGGGCTCGTAGTACGGAGGATTACTGACGATCAAATCATATCGTGCGGTCTGTTCAGGCGCCCAGGCCAGCACATCCGCGCACTCCACTCTCATTCGGGCCGCCCAAGGGGATTCAGCCACATTTTCACCCGCCTGCTCTGCTGCCTGCGCATCCAGTTCGACGGCGTCAATGGTGACATGCTCTTCAGTACGTTGCGCCAGCATCAACGCCACCAGCCCGCTGCCGGTACCGATATCAAGAATACGCTTAACGCCTGCGACAGGCGCCCACGCTCCCAGTAAAATACCGTCTGTACCGACCTTCATGGCACAGCGATCGTGAGCGACAAAAAATTGTTTAAACGTAAAACCATCGCGGCGCAGCTGCGCTTTGAGTTGAGACATGTCAGGGCAACCTTCTAAGTGAAACTGGAGTAGCATAGGGGAAAGCGAAGTGGCCGGAAAGCGATATCCATACAAACAGATGAAGATTACAGCCGTAACGTCTATAATCAGCGCCCCACACAGAGGTAGAACATGACTGTAACGACTTTTTCCGAACTTGAACTCGATGAAAGCCTGCTCAATGCCCTTGAGAGCAAAGGCTTTACACGCCCGACCGCCATTCAGGCAGCGGCCATTCCGCCTGCGCTTGAGGGCCGCGATGTGCTCGGTTCTGCGCCAACCGGCACGGGGAAGACAGCAGCCTATTTGCTGCCTGTGTTGCAGCATCTGCTCGATTTTCCACGTAAAAAATCTGGCCCGCCGCGTATTTTAATCCTGACGCCTACGCGCGAACTGGCTATGCAGGTTGCCGATCACGCGCGTGAACTCGCGGCGAATACGCATCTGGATATTGCCACCATCACTGGCGGCGTTGCGTACATGAACCACGCCGAAGTGTTCAGCGAAAACCAGGACATCGTCGTGGCGACGACGGGCCGTCTGCTGCAGTACATCAAAGAAGAGAACTTCGACTGCCGCGCGGTTGAAACGCTGATTCTTGATGAAGCCGACCGCATGCTGGACATGGGCTTTGCCCAGGATATCGAGCACATTGCCGGTGAGACGCGCTGGCGTAACCAGACGATGCTGTTCTCTGCCACCCTCGAAGGGGAAGCAATTAATGATTTCGCAGAGCGTCTGCTGGATGATCCGGTTGAAGTGTCTGCCACGCCTTCCACACGCGAGCGTAAGAAGATCCACCAGTGGTACTACCGCGCAGACAATCTCGAGCACAAGGTGGCGTTGCTTAAGCACCTGCTGAAGCAGGAAGAAGCTACCCGTACCATCGTGTTCGTGCGTAAGCGCGAGCGTGTACACGAGCTGGCTGAAATGCTGCGTAATGCCGGCATCAACAACTGCTATCTTGAAGGCGAGATGGCGCAGATCAAGCGTACCGAAGGCATTAAGCGCCTGACCGATGGCCGTGTTAACGTGCTGGTTGCCACCGACGTTGCCGCACGCGGGATCGACATCCCGGACGTCAGCCACGTCATTAACTTCGATATGCCGCGCAGCGGAGATACCTATCTGCATCGTATTGGTCGTACCGGCCGCGCGGGTCGCAAAGGTATTGCGATTTCACTGGTCGAGGCTCATGACTACCTGCTGCTGAAGAAAATTGGCCGCTATGTTGATGAGCCGCTGAAAGCGCGCGTCATCGACGAGCTCCGCCCGACCACACGTGCGCCGAGTGAGAAGATGACGGGTAAACCGTCCAAGAAAGCACTCGCGAAACGTGCTGAGCGAAAAGAGAAAGAAAAAGAGAAGCCGCGCGTGAAACAGCGCCACCGCGATACCAAAAATATTGGTAAGCGCCGTAAGCCAAGCGCAGCCGCGACAGAGCCAAAAACAGAAGAGTAAAAAAAAGCCGGGGAATCCCGGCTTTTTTATTCCACCCAGCCTGAAGCCATTACAGGCTTTCAGTAAAGGTACGCGCGATAACGTCGCGCTGCTGCTCTGGGGTGAGAGAGTTAAAACGCACAGCATAGCCGGACACGCGAATGGTCAGCTGTGGATACTTCTCCGGATGCTCAACCGCGTCCATCAGCGTTTCGCGGCGCAGCACGTTAACGTTCAGGTGTTGCCCCCCTTCCACGCGTACTTCCGGTTTCACTTCCATTGGGATTTCACGGTACTCGATCTCGCCCAGTTTGCTCACTGGCACGATTTCGTCTTCAGCAAAACCTGCTTTCGCGACGACGCAGCGCGCTTCGTTTTTCTCGCTGTCCAGCAGCCAGAAAGAGTTGAGCAGATCGTCATTTGCAGCTTTAGTAATCTGGATACCTGTAATCATGTGTTGCCTCCCTTAGGCTACATTAACTGATGCCGGCCTCGCGCGGCCAATTGGTAAAACCATTGTTTCTTGTGTGTATATATATCATTCACACTCCGGTGATTTATTGATTTAAATCAACAAAAACACCAACCACACAAAGAGTGTGGTCTGAATTTATTGTTTTAGATCAATTTTACGACCTTACCAATTCAACTTATAACGCATAATTTCAACACAAATTGAGTAACTTACGCCTATTTTCCGCCTCTGATTTTGCACCCGCGACTATAACGGTTAAGCTAGACGCAGATTGAGATCCGCAGGAGAGCGAGATGACCACCCCGTTGACATGGCACGATGTGCTGGCAGAAGAGAAACAGAAACCCTACTTTATTAACACCCTCAGTACCGTTGCGGCAGAGCGACAATCTGGCCAGACGATTTATCCTCCGCAGAAGGATGTTTTCAACGCGTTTCGCTATACCGAGCTGAGCGATGTTAAAGTCGTTATCCTTGGCCAGGATCCCTACCATGGTCCGGGCCAGGCGCACGGGCTGGCGTTTTCCGTACGTCCAGGCGTAGCTATCCCCCCTTCTCTGCTCAATATGTATAAAGAGCTTGAGGGAACCGTGCCCGGGTTTACCCGCCCCACGCACGGTTACCTGGAAAGCTGGGCGCGCCAGGGCGTGCTGTTATTAAACACCGTGCTCACCGTAAGAGCGGGCCAGGCGCACTCGCACGCCAGCCTGGGCTGGGAAACGTTCACCGATAAAGTCATCAGCCTTATCAATGAGCATCGTGAAGGGGTGGTTTTTTTACTTTGGGGATCGCATGCGCAGAAGAAAGGGGCGATCATCGACCGTCAGCGTCATCATGTCCTGAAAGCACCGCATCCGTCACCGCTGTCTGCACATCGCGGCTTCTTTGGCTGTAATCATTTTGTTCTGGCGAATGAATGGCTGGAAAAACGTGGCGAAACGCCGATTGACTGGATGCCTGTCTTGCCGGCAGAAAGCGAGTAAGGTTTGAATGTGCCGGGGCTGACCCGGCACATAAGAGGCTTATGCCTTATTCTGACGCCACCATTCGGCCAGCAGTACGCCGGTCGCAACGGACACGTTCAGACTTTCCACATTACCTGTCCCGTCGATAGAAACGCTCAGATCCGCGCTGGAGAGCGCCGCGTCAGACAGACCATCGCGCTCCTGCCCCAGCACCAGAACCATTTTACGCGGCAGTGTCGCTTTAAACAGCGGCGTTCCGGCATGGCTCGACGTCGTGACAATGGAATAACCCGCTTTACGGAACTGCTCCAGGGCATCCAGAACGCTGTCGCCGGTGATCGGCTGAACGTGCTCGGCTCCGCCTTCGGCAGTACGGATCGCGGCGCCGGATTCCAGCAGCGCAGCATCCTGCAGCAGCACGCCTTTCACGCCAAAGTGCGCGCAACTGCGCATCATTGCACCCAGGTTGTGCGGGTTGCCGACATCTTCCAGCGCCAGCACGCAGTCATCGGCATCCGCCTGGCTGACCCACTGCTGAACGGTTGTGCCGTTACGTTTTTTGATCAGGAAGCAAACGCCGCCGTGGTGCTCGGTTCCTGACGCTTTGGTCAGTTCGGCATCATCAACCACGTGGTAAGCTTTACGGTTTGCAGCCATCCAGCGCAGCGCTTCTTTAAAGCGCGGGGTTACGCTCTGGATAAACCAGGCGCGGACGATACACTCAGGACGGCTCTGGAACAGCGCCTGGCAGGCGTTCTCGCCATATACGCGGGTCTCTTCCGCACGCTGACGACGCAGCACTTCCGGGTCGATAAAGCTTTTACCGCTGATACCGCCGTGATCGGCTTTTTCTGGCGTCTCGTCACCCGGCGCGCGCGAAACGGTGCGCCACGGGGAGGCGTTATCACGTGAGAAGTCATCGCGTTTGCGATCGTCACGTTTACGGTCATCACGTTTGCGGTCATCACCGCGGTTGTTTCTGTCATCGCGGGCGGGGCGACGGCCACCGTCTGCACGAGAAGACGCCGGACGCCCGCCACCTTTTCCGGTACGCGGATTTTGGGTGCGTTTATCAGAGTCATCATCACTGCGGACATACATCACTTTGACCTTGCCGCTTTTGTTTTTCATTTCGTCGTTCATGCTTTTCTCCACCAGCGCTGCGCGAAGCGCGCAGATTACCCGATGTGCCAGCGCATAGCCATAATTTCGTACAAAAGCCTGTGACTATTGTTCTCATTGAATAAAACGCATTGTTGTTTCAAACAGCCTCACTGATAATATGTAACATATTGGAAACATAATCGGCGCACTGCCGCTGTCCCACGGCTCTATCAGAGGTTAGTTATGAATACCGTATGTGCCAACTGTCAGGCTCTTAATCGCATTCCGGACGATCGGATCGAAGATGGTGCGAAATGCGGACGTTGTGGCCATGAATTGTTTGATGGCGATGTCATTAACGCGACGGGTGCTACGCTGGACAAACTCCTCAAGGACGATCTCCCTGTGGTGGTCGATTTCTGGGCACCATGGTGCGGCCCGTGCCGAAACTTCGCGCCAATCTTTGAAGATGTCGCCGAAGAGCGCAGCGGTAAAATGCGCTTTGTTAAGGTCAATACTGAGGCGGAGCGTGAGCTTAGCGCGCGTTTTCAGATCCGCAGCATTCCGACCATTATGATCTTCAAAAAGGGTGAAGTGGTCGACATGCTCAACGGTGCGGTACCAAAAGCTCCGTTTGATAGCTGGCTTAACGAATCACTGTAACATTCAAGGGGCACATCTTGTGCCCCGTTCCCGCCTCTGCGAAAATAGGGTTTTTCCTCCATTTCGCCCATGACAAATAACGCTGTTCTTCAATTACGCGCCGAACGCCTTGCCCGCGCGACTCGCCCCTTTCTTGCCCGCGGCAATCGTATTCGTCGCTGTCAGCGCTGCCTGTTACCGCTGAAGGTTTGTCTGTGTGAGACGCTGGTCCCGGGTACGGCAGAGAGTCGTTTTTGTCTGGTCATGTTCGATACCGAGCCGATGAAACCCAGCAATACGGGACGTCTTATCGCCGATATTCTGCCTAATACCGCCGCGTTTCAGTGGTCCCGTACAGAACCCCCTCAGGCCCTGCTCGACCTGGTGGCAAGCCCGGACTATCAGCCGATGGTCGTTTTCCCCGCCTCTTATGCAGGGGCCGATCGCCAGGTGCTTTCGGTACCGCCATCCGGGAAGCCGCCGCTGTTTATCATGCTCGACGGCACCTGGACCGAAGCGCGGAAAATGTTTCGTAAGAGCCCTTACCTCGACGCCCTGCCGGTGATTTCTGTCGATCTTTCCCGCGTCTCCGCCTACCGGCTGCGTGAAGCGCATGCTGACGGGCAATACTGCACCGCCGAAGTGGCGATTGCGCTTCTGGATTTAGCGGGAGATACCGCGGCGGCAGGCGCCCTGGGCAACCATTTCTCACGTTTCCGGGAGCACTATCTGGCGGGAAAAACCGTTCATAAGGGCAGTGTCACAGCAACAGAGCCAGAAAGCGTTTAAAATCATCAGGTCGCTTGCATTCACAGGAGGCCTGCATGAGCCAGCGAGGGTTAGAAGCGCTACTTCGTCCTAAATCCATTGCCGTCATCGGCGCATCAATGAAACCGGATCGTGCAGGCTATCTGATGATGCGTAACCTGCTGGCCGGTGGATTTAATGGCCCCGTCATGCCCGTCACGCCGGCTTATAAAGCGGTTCAGGGCGTACTGGCCTGGCCCGATGTGCAAAGCCTGCCTTTCGTCCCCGATCTTGCCGTACTCTGTACCAATGCGAAGCGAAATCCGGAACTGCTGGAATCACTCGGCAAGAAGGGATGTAAAACCTGCATTATTCTCTCGTCTCCCCCTGAGCAAAAAAGCGAACTTCTGGCCTGCGCCAGCCGCTATCAGATGCGCATTCTTGGGCCAAACAGTCTGGGCCTGCTCGCCCCCTGGCAGGGGCTGAATGCCAGCTTCTCTCCGGTACCGATCCGCAAAGGCAAGCTCGCGTTTATTTCGCAGTCGGCTGCGGTATCAAACACCATTCTCGACTGGGCGCAGCAGCGTGAAATGGGATTTTCCTACTTCATTGCCCTCGGCGATAGCCTGGATATCGACGTTGATGAACTGCTGGATTTTCTCGCACGAGACAGCAAAACCAGTGCGATCCTGCTTTATCTTGAGCATCTTAGCGACGCCCGTCGCTTTGTATCGGCTTCGCGAAGTGCGTCGCGCAATAAGCCGATCCTGGTGATCAAAAGCGGTCGCAGCCCTGCGGCCCAGCGTCTGCTGCATTCCCATTCCGGTATGGATCCCGCCTGGGATGCAGCCATTCAGCGCGCGGGTTTGCTGCGGGTACAGGATACGCACGAGCTGTTTTCCGCCGTTGAAACGTTAAGCCATATGCGCCCGCTGCGCGGCGAGAAGTTAATGATTGTCAGTAACGGCGCCGCGCCTGCCGCGCTTGCGCTGGATGAACTGTGGCGCCGCTTCGGCAAGCTGGCAACCCTGAGTGAAGAGACGCTGCAGCGCCTGGGAGAGGCGCTTCCGACCAGCGTGACGCCCGGCAACCCGCTTGATTTGCGCGATGACGCCAGCAGCGAGCGCTATATCAGCGCTATCTCCATTTTGCTGGACAGCCAGGATTTCGATGCGCTGATGATTATCCACTCCCCCAGCGCGGTCGCACCGGGCAGTGAAAGCGCGCGGGCGCTTATTGATGCCGTGCGTACTCATCCGCGAGGCAAATATGTCACCCTGCTCACCAACTGGTGCGGCGAGTTTTCCTCTCAGGAGGCGCGACGCTTGTTCAGCGAAGCCGGGCTGCCAACCTACCGTACACCGGAAGGCACCATCACCGCGTTTATGCACATGGTGGAATATCGCCGCAACCAGAAACAGCTGCGTGAAACGCCGGCGCTGCCCGGTAATCTGACGGCGAATACCGTCGACGTTCACCGCCTGTTGCAGCAGGCTATCGAAGAGGGAGCGACGTCACTTGATACGCATGAAGTTCAGCCCATTCTGGGTAGTTACGGCATGCAAACCCTGCCGACCTGGATCGCCAGCGACAGCGCTGAGGCAGTACACATTGCCGAGCAGATTGGCTATCCGGTGGCCCTGAAGCTGCGCTCCCCGGATATTCCGCATAAGTCCGATGTTCAGGGGGTTATGTTATACCTGCGCACGGCGACAGAGGTACAACAGGCTGCAGATGCCATTTTCGACCGTGTCAAAATGGCCTGGCCGCAGGCCAGGATCCACGGACTGCTAGTGCAAAGCATGGCTAACCGCGCAGGGGCTCAGGAATTGCGGGTCGTGGTTGAACACGACCCCGTGTTTGGCCCGCTGATCATGTTGGGAGAAGGCGGCGTTGAGTGGCGTCCGGAAGAGCAAGCCGTGGTGGCGTTACCGCCGCTGAACATGAATCTGGCGCGCTATTTGATCATTCAGGCGATTAAAAGCAAAAAGATCCGTGGCCGGAGTGCGCTGCGTCCGCTCGATATTGCCGGGCTAAGTCAGTTCCTGGTCCAGGTGTCTAACCTGATTGTAGATTGCGTCGAGATCCAGCGGCTGGATATCCACCCACTCCTTGCCTCCGGCAATGAGTTTACGGCGCTGGACGTGACGCTGGATATCGCGCCATTTGAAGGAGACAGCGAGAGCCGCCTGGCAATCCGTCCGTATCCTCTGCAACTGGAGGAGTGGGTAGAGATGAAAAATGGAGAACGTTCGCTGTTCCGCCCTATTCTTCCGGAAGATGAACCCCAGCTGCGGGCCTTTATCTCTCAGGTCACGAAAGAGGATCTTTATTATCGCTATTTTAGCGAAATCAACGAATTTACCCACGATGATTTAGCCAATATGACCCAGATCGACTACGATCGAGAAATGGCGTTTGTGGCCGTTCGTCGCTCCGATAAAGGGGATGAGATCCTCGGCGTTACGCGTGCTATTTCTGACCCGGATAACGTGGATGCAGAGTTTGCTGTACTGGTACGCTCCGACCTCAAAGGTCTGGGGCTGGGAAGACGGCTGCTGGAAAAACTCATCAGTTATACGCGAGATCACGGATTGTTACGTCTCAATGGCATTACTATGCCTAACAATCGCGGTATGGTGACCCTGGCGCGAAAACTTGGATTTGATGTTGATATTCAGCTGGACGAAGGTATTGTTGCTCTGTCCCTGAGCCTGACATCAGCAGACAAACACGAGTAAGCTACTGGAAATGTTACCCACTTTGGACGGGACTGGTGGTATCATTGTCCGCTTATGTTGTTTGCATGGTACAAACAACCCTTCAATGAACAGAGAAGAAACGCACTGTGATGTTGTCAAAATTTAAGCGTAATAAACATCAACAACACCTTGCTCAACTACCGAAGATTTCTCAGTCAGTTGATGATGTAGAGTTCTTTTACGCTCCTGCGCATTTTCGGGAGACGCTTCTGGAAAAGATTGCCAGTGCCACGCGACGCATTTGCATTGTGGCGCTGTATCTTGAACAAGATGAAGGCGGGCGTGCGATCCTGAACGCACTTTATGAAGCCAAACGTCAGCGTCCAGAGCTGGATGTTCGCGTGCTGGTGGACTGGCATCGCGCTCAGCGAGGCCGTATTGGTGCTGCCGCTTCAAACACCAATGCTGACTGGTATTGCCGCACGGCGCAGGAAAATCCTGGCGTTGATGTGCCTGTTTATGGCGTGCCAGTTAATACCCGTGAGGCGCTCGGCGTCCTTCATTTCAAGGGCTTTATCATCGATGACAGCGTGCTTTACAGCGGCGCCAGTCTGAATGATGTTTACCTGCATCAGCTCGATAAGTATCGCTACGACCGTTACCATCTGATTCGCAATCCGCAGATGGCCGATATCATGTTTAACTGGGTTGATAAAAATCTGGTCCATGGCCGTGGCGTTAATCGTCTTGACGATCCTGAGCGTCCTAAAAGCCCGGAGATCAAAAATGATGTTCGCGCCTTCCGTCAGGAGCTGCGTGATGCGGTCTATCATTTCCAGGGTGATGCAAACAACGAAGAGTTATCCGTTACCCCGCTGGTCGGGCTCGGTAAATCCAGCCAGCTGAACAAAACGATCTTCCATCTGATGCCTTGCGCGGAGCAGAAACTCACCATTTGTACGCCGTACTTCAACCTTCCTGCCGTGCTGGTGCGCAATATCATTCAGCTACTGCGCGACGGCAAAAAAGTGGAAATTATCGTCGGTGATAAAACCGCAAACGACTTCTTCATTCCTGAAGATCAACCGTTCAAAATTATCGGTGCGCTGCCTTATCTCTATGAGATTAACCTGCGCCGTTTCCTGAGCCGTTTACAATACTACGTTAATACCGACCAACTGGTTGTGCGTCTCTGGAAAGATGAAGACAACAGTTACCACCTGAAAGGCATGTGGGTCGACGATGAGTGGATGCTGCTGACAGGTAACAACCTGAACCCACGCGCGTGGCGACTGGATCTGGAAAACGCTATCCTGATCCATGACCCTCAGCATGAGTTAGCCGCAAAGCGTGAACGTGAGCTGGAACTGATTCGCACGCATACAACCGTGGTGAATCACTACCGCGAACTGCAGAGTATTGCCGATTATCCGGTGAAAGTTCGCAAGCTTATTCGCCGCTTACGTCGAATCCGTATCGACCGACTTATCAGCCGTATTCTGTAATATCCAGGCCCTGCCATCGCAGGGCTTTTTTATGGAGCCCGTTGATGCGTATTCCTCTGTTGCTGAGCGTGATCTTACTGAGTGGCTGTAGCCATATGGCCAACGATAACTGGTCCGGACAGGATAAAGCACAACATTTTCTCGCTTCCGCTATGCTGTCCGCCGCCGGTAATGAGTATGCGCAACATCAGGGATACAGCCGGGATCGGAGCGCGACGATTGGGCTGATGTTCTCCATCGGTCTTGGGGCGTCAAAAGAGCTGTGGGATAGCCGCCCCGCTGGGAGCGGCTGGAGCTGGAAAGATTTCGCCTGGGACGTCGCTGGCGCAACGACCGGCTATGCCGTGTGGCAGATGGCACACTATTAAAGTCGAATGCCTTTCCCTTTGCGATGCAACATCAGAGAGACAATAAAGGCCAGCGCCCCCATTCCCGTTACGTACCAGAAGAATGTCGTTTCGCTTCCCCATGATTTAAAAGACAACGCAACATACTCCGCCGATCCGCCAAACAACGCGTTGGCGACCGCATAAGAGAGCCCTACCCCTAAAGCACGGACCTGCGCCGGGAACATTTCGGCTTTCAGTATCCCGCTGATCGAGGTGTAGAAACTGACAATCACCAGCGCCAGCATAACCAGCGCAAATGCGGCATACGGCGAGGAGACATGCTGAAGGGCAGTCAAAACAGGAACGGTACAGAGCGCTGATAATCCGCCAAAAACAAGCATTGACGTTCGTCGGCCAATTTTGTCCGAGAGCGCCCCGATGATTGGTTGTATGAGCATAAAGACAAACAGCGCTACAGTCATGACAACGCTGGCAACGTTGGCGTGCATCCCGGTGGTGTTCACCAGGTACTTTTGCATATAGGTGGTAAACGTGTAAAAACTGAGAGAGCCCCCTGCAGTAAAGCCCAGCACCATAAGAAAAGCTTTGCGGTTACGCCATAATCCTTTAAACGTTCCCGCTTCCTTCAACGTCCTGACCTCTTTCTGAGAAGTTTCATCTAACTGACGGCGTAGCCAAAGTGCAACGATCGCCAGCGCGGCTCCCATTGCGAACGGGATCCGCCAGCCCCAGGTGTGAAGCTGTTCATCCGTCAGGATCTGCTGCAGGATCACCACCACAAGAATGGCCAGCAGTTGACCTCCAATCAGCGTGACATACTGGAATGAGGCGTAAAAGCCTTTCCGGCCTTCCAGCGCAATCTCACTCATGTAGGTCGCACTGGTACCGTATTCGCCCCCCACTGATAATCCCTGAAATAAGCGGGCCAGTAAAAGTAGCGCCGGTGCCCAGGTACCAATCGATTCATAGCCCGGTAAGCAGGCAATCACCAGAGAGCCAAAACACATCATACAGACCGAAATCAGCATGGAGGCCTTACGTCCCCGACGATCCGCAATGCGGCCGAACAACCAGCCACCAATGGGTCGCATTAAGAATCCTGCAGCAAATACACCCGCCGTTTGTAGGAGTTGCGTAGTGGTGTTGCCGGATGGGAAGAAAATATGAGCGAAATAGAGTGAACAGAATGAGTAGACATAAAAGTCGAACCATTCAACCAGGTTCCCTGAAGAGGCGCTGACGATGGCCCATACCCTTCTTCGGGTATCACTGTTAGCCAGCGTCCCGTTTGATGTAATGCTTTCTGTCATTGTGATTATGCTCCTGCCATAGACTACGGCGTATTGAGTCCTGAAACTCAATTACCTCGTAAATGAAATGTTATAATTTTGTTATAAATAACATTGAGACAAAGATCACACATTCCATTAGCAGGATAAGGGATTAAGAGAAAGGCCAGAGCAGTAAAAACAAAAGCAAAAAACCCCGCACCTTACGGTACGGGGTTCTTCTAAATTGATGCCTGGCAGTTCCCTACTCTCACATGGGGAGACCCCACACTACCATCGGCGCTACGGCGTTTCACTTCTGAGTTCGGCATGGGGTCAGGTGGGACCACCGCGCTAAAGCCGCCAG